>CAZKFS010000001.1:0-35433 GCA_964552275.1 uncultured Candidatus Saccharibacteria bacterium
GATATGCTTAACTTTCTTTGAAAAAACTTATCAGAATTAAATCCTATAACAATTGAGTTTGAACATTGACCATGTTCTCCTGCGCATTCGGATTGATAGTCTTCCAGAATTTTATCACCAGAAATTATAACTTCCCTAAAATACATGTCGGAATAAGAATGTGATGACCTCCATTTTTCAATTGTTTGTGTACCGACTCCCGGCCCAAAATCATGGATTGTAAAAAATAAATCTTTATTATTATATGTTTTGTTATTTACAGATAAAATTACTCGACTTTCTGGGTTCTTATAAGTTTGTAACAACCATTCTTGCGGATACTTAAACTCAAACCCATACTGTTCATTTCTATATGTCTTCCAATCAGCTGTTCCATCCACTACCTCAGTTTTAACTTCACTTACCACCTCCTCTCCCCTGATTTGGAAGTACCAGACGCAAAAAGCTGAGATGAGAAGTAGAGTAAATACGGAAATGAAAATAAATATAAACTTGTGGTTGTGGTTTTTTGGTTCTTGAACTAAAGGAGTTGGGTTTTGCTCTGGATTCATTTAATTTAATTATATTCCTAATTTTAATAAAACAAAACCCTTAACTTAATAAGGGTTTTGTTTTTTAATTTTCAAATTCGAAACTAGGAGTTCGCCAAATTTGGAAGTTATTGTTGGTTCATGGAGGCTCGGGTGCGCACTCCGACTAACCCATACCCCGTAGTCGCCTCAGTTCCAGAACAAATGCCCATCTTTGCACATTGGTATTTTCTAACAGCTGCTTTTGTTAAAGTTCCAAAGTATCCTGTGTTGCTTCCTGCTGAAAGATAGCCTTTTGCTATTAGGAAATTCTGAAGAGAAATAATATCTGATCCTCTCGCACCCATATACACAGTTCTAGTAAGAGCAATACTTCCTCCAGCAACTGGACTAGGTGTTGGTGTTACCACGTTAACTGGTGTAGGGCTGGGTGCTACAGCTATTCCACCACTCAGGGTAGCTCTGGTTCTAGCGCCAACCAAACCATACCCCGTAGTCGCCTCACTTCCAGAACAAACAGCTATTTTGTCACATTGATATCTTCTAACTGCAGATTGAGTGAGAGGGCCAAAGTATCCTGTGTTACTACCATACGTTAAATATCCACTATCGATAAGAAAGTTTTGCAAACTTACAACATCAGAACCCTTACTACCAATATACACTGTTCTAGATAAACTAACTGACCTTACTGAAGTTCCAGGTGTTGTTGGTTGTGGTGTTAGAACATTGACCGGTGTAGGCGATGGGGTTGGTGTTAAGACGTTAACTGGTGTAGGTGATGGAGTAGGTACTGGTGTTGGTGTAACTGTCACTGCACCAGTTATACTGAAACTTGCTGAGCTAGCTGAAGTTAGAACTTCTGCTCCAGCACTAGCTACGTTTGTATCAGTTGTTCTCCCTGAAACAGCATCAAAAGATAGACTTGGTGTTCCCCCACTCACTGCTTGAAAAGTGATTGAGAGTAGTGTTCCTGCACCTGTGTAGTGTTGGCCTCCAGCTACAACCTGAGAAAATGTTATTAATCCAGCTGCATTATCTACCGTGTTAGTAAGTGTTGTTGGCATTAGAGAACCTGGGGTCACTTGTACTCCTGACATGTTTGGGTTTGAATCCACAACCTGCAAAACTCCTGGAGTAAATCTCAAATATCTCAAATCAACTCCGTCAATCTGAGCACCAGATGTATTCAACATCACATTTACTGTAAAGGTGGAACCTGAGGAGTATGTTCCAGAAGAAGGACTTATTGATAGTGTTGCAGCACTAGCTGTAGAAGTTACAAATAAAAGTGCCGCCACTATATAAAATTTAGTCATTTTTGTTTTAATTTTTATTTTCATATTTTTATTATAAATTTAATTATACACTACTGGCCTATTTGCAACCAATTGTTTGATAAGTAAGCAAAATCTAATGAGTTAACAGCACCGTCTTTATTTATATCAGTAAGAGTATTATTTGTTAACCAATTTAGATTCATATTTGAGAAATCCAGAGAGTTTATTATTTGATCAGCGTTAAAATCCCCTGCTGGAAGATTTGGTGTTGTTGCAACAAGTAATGAGCTGGACAAAGTATCTACACTCAAAATTCTTCTGGATAGATAACCGCTGATAACAGGGCGTATAGTTATAACACCAGGCAAGCCAGAAGGTATAGTTACAGTTACTTGTCCACTAATGTTTGTACTTATAGGAATTTGTCCCAACAAACTATAATCCGAGTTATTAAGATATTGAACTACTCCAGATACATTTCTCTTTGAAGCACTAGCTCCTTCCAAAAGTAATACTATTTGTCTTTGAATAACAGCTGGGGCACTTGTGTTAAAGACCTGATTGGCAGATGTCGATAGATTCCCGGCAGAATCTTTTGATTTAACTCTATAGTTGTATGTACTACCTGGTGATAACCCAGACAAAACAACTGAGTGACTCGTCACTGGAGAAGTATTTAGAGTTGTGGATTGTCCATAAGCGGTAGTTAGACCATAGTCCACCTGTGTATCGCTTGCTTCGTTTGTTGTCCAACTTATATTTGCGCTATTTGTAGTTACCCCAGTAGTTAGTATGGATGAAATTGTTGGGGCTGTTGTATCAACTGGCACCGCAGTCAAAGTGTAAGTTCCGTTTGTTATAGAAGAAAGCAAATCACTTCCGAGACCAGCAACATTTGTATCAGTACCACTACCAGAAGTGAAGTCGAAAGTTACGTTGGCAGTTCCAGCAGAAATTGCACGAAAAGTAATCGTTGCAAAAGTTCCAGAACCGTTATATATATTTCCTGGGTCGGCTAATTGTGAAAGCTGTATTGAACCACCAACATTGTCTACTGAATTTAATGTTGTCACAGACATAAGAGACCCCATAGTGATTTGAACACCTGATGTATTACTATCAGCATCGACAACTTGAAGCAGTGCAGGGTTAAAACGTAATCGGTTTATATCAACACCGTACGTTGCTTGTCCTGAGGCATTCAAAAGTATGTTAACTGTAAAGGTGTTCCCTACGGAAACTGACGAAGATGAAGGTGATAAGGTTAAAGTCGCTGCATAACTAAGACTCGGAACAACACATAAAAACAAAACTATGGCTATTAATGATTTTTTATACATAATTTTTATCATTTGATTCATTGTACCAAATACAAACACTGTTCGATACAAGTATATCCCCACCCCCCTACCATGTTCTCCCCCACTGTGACGACAAGGTAGCAAAGTCCAGAGAGTTAACTAGAGAGTCACGGTTCAGGTCAGATATGGTGTTAGAGGTAAACCAGTGAGAGTTCATGACGGAGTAGTCTAGAGAGTTAACTATACGATCTAGGTTTAGATCTCCTGCAAGTGGTGTAGGTGTTGGAGTCGGAGTGGGTGTAGGAGTTGGAGATGGAGATGGTGATGAACTACCTGTTAGTGTAGTAAAGGTTTGGTTGTTAGAGTAGGATATGTTGTTTGAAGCATCTCTAGCTTGGGCACGGTAGTTGTATACAGTGTTAGGTGTTAGTCCAGTTAGAGTTACAGAGTGTGAGACACTACCTGTAGATGACAGTGTACCTCCGTATCCTGTGGTGAGACCGTACTGTACAGAAGAGTTTGATATTTCGTTTGTTGTGAAGGTGATTGTTGCTCCACTGGAGGTTATGTTTGATATGGATACAGAAGAGATGGTTGGTGCTGTGTTGTCTATTACTGCTTCTGATGCTCCTGGTCGTACTAGGAGTGAGGATATATTTTGGGGTGGGTTTATCAGAGACGCGAAGTTACGGATGTAGGCGACGAAGTCTCGGTCATTACCACGAGTATATAGGTCAGTTGATGTGTTGTATTCAAGGAAGAAACTTTCTATTGAGTTAGGTGGCGTAGACCTTGGATCAACTGATATCTGAAGTTTGTCATAAATCTGTACTGGCTCATTATCCTCATCTGCTATCCAGGCACTCACAAGGTCATAATCATTAGCTCTCTGATCTATTAGATACCAAAAACGCACCCATTTATTTGGCTTGATTATGAAATCATTTAACTGTGGTGACAAATTTTCTGAATAAGTAACATTTGGTCCCGCATAGCTTCCATCAGTCTTTGTCCAATCTGGGTCACCTCCAACTTTAGTGTAAGATCTTGATTTAAATGTAGACACGGAAGTACTTTGACTAAAACCAGGTACAACGTTTCCAGTAATAGGTGAATGGCCTGAGAATACTGTATTCGGCTCAAGCCAAATACCATTTGATATAAAGTTGAAAGTCTTGTGATTTTTAAGCCCAGAATTTAAATATGAGTCAGTCCAATATCCATCCCAAGTAAACAAGTATACGTTCCCATCTGAAGTACCCAAAGGTAGGTAAGTAAGATAAGGAACTGTGTTTACAGAAATAGCCACATGAGTACCTGCGTTATGACTTGTAGCTGCCGTACCATACTGACCTCTCTTAACATAGAGAACACCAGTAGTCCTATCATAACCCTTTAATGGACCATTTCCATCTGGATCAAAAATCACCATTTTTTCAGAATTAACTAAAAGAGTTCTACCGTTGACCTGATACGTTGTCTTATCTGGTTGTATCAACAAAACTTCTGTTGTGGCATCAATTGGATTTATTAAGGTACCGGAATTATTCGCCCCTACTGGAGAAAAAGCTGGGATAACAATCTTCGTCGCATCTTGCTTATGCGGATCTGTATCAGAACTAGGTAGATAGCTAACCCATGGATTACCAGTCTCACCTCTTCCATAACCACCATCCTTTCTATCATAAAGTTGTTTCTCATAGTGAGGGGAAGTTATCGGGGCACCAGCTTTAGGCCTTAAGCTATAACCTTTCCAAAAATCACCCCTAGAGACAAGAGAATCAAAGTAATCATGTTCTCCTGCAGCGAAAGTCAAAAATGGAATAAATAAAATAAAAAATAAAAAATATAGTATTTTTTTCATAGAATTCTTTTGTAAAATATTTATATATTTATATTATACTCCTTTTCTCTATCTGGGTATATAGCATCAACATCTAGCTCGTCACGAATCCTTTGAGCCAGAAAAATGGAAGATTTGGGTTCTCCCATAACCACAAACACTTTTTTCAGTTTATCAGCACTATCTGCAACCATATCTAGAATGCCATCGGAGTCTTTGTGCGAAGAATAACCAGAAATCATCTCTATACGAGCACGAATAGGAACCATGGATCCCTTTATTTCTACAGCCTTTGGTTTATCTTGTATCCTTCTACCCAGTGTTCCTATAGCTTGATAGCCCATAAGAAGAATCGTACTTTTTGGATCAGGCAGGAAATTTATCTCATGCCAGACCACCCTACCCCCAGAAGACATCCCTGAGCCAGCTATTATAATCTTTGGATTTGGAGTTTTTATTATTTCTTGAGAATCTCTAGACCCGTGAGTAATATTCAACTTAGGAAAATTAAATATATTATCACCCTTCTTTATCTCTGATTGAACCCCAGAATTAAAGTCTTGTTTTGCACGAGAATATATCTCTGTTACTTTTAAACCAAGTGGTGAATCAAGAAAAACTGGCACAGATGGTATTTTCTTGTCCTCTATAAGATTATTCAACTCATACAAAATTACTTGGGTTCGTTCTATAGAAAAAGCAGGTATCACCAAGGCACCTTCATTTTTTATGGTTTCTGTAACTATTTGCCTAAATCTTTCATCTCTCTCGTCTTTTGGTTCATGGTTTCTATCTCCATAAACACTGTCTATTATCATATAGTCAGCATCTGTTATTTTTTCCGTATCTTTTAAAAGTGGAGCTGGTGAATTGCCGGAATCACCAGTAAAAACAATTTTCTTGCCTTTATGTTTAAACTCATACATTGAAGATCCTAAAATATGTCCTGCATCTTTTAGGTAAACAGAAAACTCATCGTTTATTTTTGTTTCCTGGTGATATGGAATTGTTTTCCATAAGGAAATAGTTCTATCAAAATCACTCTTGTCATACAATGGAGTCTGGTGAACACCATCTTTAACTTCTCTTTCTTTCATACTCATGACTTTTAAAGCGTCTAGGAGCATGACTTGGGCAAGTTCTTTTGTTTCAGGTGTTGAATAAATAATTCCACTAAAACCCTCTTTGACCAACTTACAAGCTCTACCTATGTGGTCCATGTGGGCATGAGTAACAAAAAGAAAATCCACGGTTTTAACATCATAAGAAAACGGTTTTCTGTTTTCTTCATCAGAATCTGTTGTGCCTTGTAATAAACCACAGTCTACAAGTATTTTTGTATTAGTAGATTCAAGTAAAAAATTTGCCCCAGTTACCGTGCCAACACCACCATAAAAAGTTATCTGTAATTTATCCATATTAAGTCTAGATTTTATTCATATTTCTTGATAAATGTTTAGCATAAACTGACCCAATAATTGCTCCACATATATCGAGCAATAAATCAGACGTTGTATCTGTAACATAGACGACTCCATCTGAAAAAGAAGTGACCCCTATAACAAGTTCGTAAATTTCCCATAAAACACCAATAAACAGAATGCTTATGAGAGTTATAGATACCATCTTCGAAAGACTTAGATCTTTTGTTTTATGGTAAAAATACCAAACCAAAACTGTAGCCATACCCACACAAACACCAGCACTAAAATGCATGAGCATGTCATACCACCAAATAGTCCAATAAAAATAGAATTTGTTAGCAATATAATCTAAAAAGCCTATTATGGCCAAAAGTATAAAAGTCCTTTTGAAAAGTGGGGTACTTAACATGATCTAATTGTAACAAAATAAAATTAAAATACCCACGCGCTAGCGTGAGTCTCTTAATAGGGCTACCTTTTGATATTCCCCTACTAATGAAGTAAGGTGGGTGCCCTCACTTACGGTCCAAGGACCATAAAAATATTGAGCTCCCTGAAAAATTCTTAGGTAGAAAATATCAAACGTAACCCTAAACCAATTATACTTCTCTAGAAATCACCGACAACTTGTATTTTTTTATAAATAGCGCGTAGTTATTAAAATCTCCTTCTCCTCATGTCTCTAAAAAGAAATTTTTATAATTTACTCTAGCAATCCATCTAGGTTTACATCATAAAGTATCTGATCCTGAATAAGTCTGTAGTTTATTATTTCTCCATCTTCAAACCAATGCTTTATTTCCATTTCTGCTTCTTTTACTGAGCCTGATGCGTGAACTAGATTTCTGACAGATCTTTTGTCGGTATCAGATATAGCATATGAATCTATAACAAAATCACCTCGTATAGTACCAACATCTGAGGAACGTGGCTCTGTTCCTCCTGTTATCTTGCGACCTATTTCCACAACATGCACACCTTCCCAAACCATAGCCACCACAGGACCTGAAGTCATGAACCTTTTTAAATTCTCCAAAACAACCCTGGTTACTTCTAGAGGATCCATAGTCCATGGTGTTTCACCCTTTTTTACATAACTAGCAATTGTTTTTTCTCCCGTAATCCTCCTCCATTCAGGATCAAGGGTATAATGCTTCTCAATATGCTCTGCAGTTGGAACAAGCATCTTCATACCAACAAGTTTCAGACCAGCACGCTCATATCTTTTTATTATCTCTCCTATTAGAGTCCTCTGTATTCCATCTGGTTTTATCAAGATAAGTGTTCTTTCTTTTTTTGGGTGTGACATGTTTTATTTGGTTAATATTATAGGATCACCATCTGTTATGACTATTGTGTGTTCAAAGTGAGCTGAGTTTGAACCATCTTTGGTTTTATAGGTATAACCATCAGAACCAAGAACTATGTCGTCTGTGCCTAAAGTTATCATGGGCTCAATAGCTATAACCATACCAGGAACAAGTTTTTCTCCTCTTCCTGGCTTTCCTGTGTTGGGAACAAAAGGATCTTCGTGAACTTTATAACCAACACCATGTCCCGCGAGTCCATCACAAAGCCCATAACCCAGAGGTCTCACGAAAGACTCTATCGCATGACCAATATCACCAACATTTCCTCCACCCTTGGCTTGCTTTATACCTAAATACAATGCCTCCTCACAATGTTTTAGTAACTTGGCATTTTCAGGAGAAATTTTTCCCACAGGGACAGTTACAGCCCCGTCAGTGATCAAACCTCCATGAGTTAGACCTAGGTCTACAGTAACAATATCACCTTCTTGTAAAATCCTTGGTTTCTCGTTTGGAATACCATGAACTATTTCGTTGTTTATGGAAACACATAATGCAGAAGGAAAAGGTCTTTTGGCTCCACGTGGTCTGTAATTGAGAAAAGCAGGAATATCACCGCCATCACTTATCATTTTCCTAGCATGGTCTTCTAGTAAACCCGTAGAGACTCCTGGAGCAACTTTTTTTGCTACTTCACGCAAAATATGAGCGTGGCGTTTACCACCCTCTTTCATTATCTCTATCTCCTCTTTTGTCTTTAGCTTTATCATTGAATTTACCCTATCACCAACCTAGTCTTTGAACAATATCTGCATGAACTTCTTCTATGGTTCTTTCTCCAGGAATGTCTATGAGATCAACCTCTGTACTGTTTTTAAAATACTCGATAGCCGGCACCACATCTTTATCAAACCAATCCAGTCTCTTCTTTACCTTGTCTGTATCGACATCGTCAAAACGGCCACGCTCGCCCAATCTTTTTTCTGACCACTCTCTGGAAACATCCATATATACAACAGTTACTTTTGGTCTGTTGTAAAACTTCATCGCAGAGACAAAAGATATTGCTTCTGATAAAGACCTCGGTGTTCCATCGGCAATAAGATGCTCTGTTCCTTTGAAGGACTCAACAAGCAAATGTGACCACATCCAGATGGCCAGAAAATCTGGTTGACGTTCACCTGACTCGTAAATAGTTTTTGCTAGTTTGGCTGAATAACTTTCTTGTTTTATAAACTCTCGAAACCTTTGCCCTGTTTCTAAATAAAAAATTTCTGAAGATTTATCTTTTTCTTCTAAAAGAGAGTGTAGTAGTTTTATTTGTGTTCCCTTTCCACATCCAGACCGTTCTATGAATACTAAAGTTTGTGGAGACATAATTGGTTTAGATAATACAAAGATTAAGAATGTATAATTAACCTTGATTATAACAAGATTATTACTTTTAACCAGCACTTTGTTGCACTACATGAATCTGCTAGAATCAAACTAGGAGGAGGTGTTGTCTGTCTATTTGCGACAAAAACCCACCTGTTGGCCGGTTTTTTGAATCGTTGGCTCATGCGATACTGGGAGGTGAACTAACAAGAGATGAGTGGGGAGATATCTGCCTTTGGAGACAACACACCTCCATTGAGGTCAAAGGCTCTGGGAGTCAGTGTGGCCATGGTTTTCGGTTGAACACAAAACAAATAGGAGACTACCAGAGAATCCCCAACAAAGTGTGGTACATGTTTTTTGCTTACAGAAACAAAAGCATCAGAAACAAAAGGAGTGGAAAAAGGAGGACACAATTTTCGTACCACAACACGCCTGTGTCTATAAACCGCTACTTGGCCAGCTCCGTCGAATGGTGTTTGTTGGTAGATCTTTCCATTGTAACTGAGTGGGAGAAGACTATACCATACTCATACAAATCAGTGGTTGGTAACTATGGAATGGAGACTGTTGATGTAAAGCGTAAGCACATGGAGCATTTCTCTAATGGAGGCCTGGCTACTGGCCTCTCGGATTTAGGTCTAAACCCCCAAGAATTCGATGTATTGCATGGAGAGGTAGAAACCACCATCAAAGTCAAACCTGATCTTTCAAAAGAATACAGAGTTGTGTTGCCAATCACCACAATTCTCCCCTCTTGTGAGACAAACTCTCTCCGACGAAGAATGTCGCGGAGAGGATTCAAACTAAACAAGAGAGCCTTGTGACCGTCGTTCGCTAGTAGCGGAAGGCGGTTTTCTTTTTATTTTTAAGACTTAGAGAAATATTTGAGGGGTTAAACTCTTACAATTTGGATGAAATCCGACGTTGAGAATTTGAAAATATGAGTTCGCCAAATTTAGGAGTTTTAGTATTCTCGTATGGAGACCTGAGCGTCGATTTTCTTGATAAGATCAATTACCACAGAAACCACGATAAGTAGAGCTGTACCACCAACAGATAGAGCTGTTATTCCAGTGATTCCTCTCATGATAAGAGGTAGAACTGCGATAAAACCTAGAAACATTGCTCCAACTAGTGTAAGACGAGTCAGTATACGAGCAATATGATCTGAAGTTGATTTACCAGGACGAACACCGGGAATAAAAGCTCCGTTCTTCTGTAAGTTCGTTGAGATCTGATCTGGATCAAACGTAACTGCTGTATAGAAGTAAGTGAATATAAACACCAACAAGAAGTAAGCTATCGCGTAGAACCAACTGTTAGCCAAAATATCAAGAATAGTTCCTGAAACCGACTGAATCATTGTGTTACTAGAGTTCTGTAAAAACTGCAACAACATCTGAGGAAAAAGAAGTATAGATAGAGCAAATATTATAGGAATAACTCCAGCCTGATTTATTCTAAGTGGTAGATATGTAGATGTTCCACCGTAAACACGGTTACCTCTAACCTGTTTTGCATATGTTACAGGAATAGGTCTTTCTGCTTCGGTTATAACAACGACAGCAACAATAACCACAACTGCTACCACCGCAAAAACCAAATAAACAGGAATCTGTGAAGGGTCTAGTGAATACCAAAGTTGACCAAGTTGTGTTGGCAAAACAGCGACGATACCAGCAAATATAATAAGTGACAAACCATTTCCTATACCATATTCTGAAACAAGCTCACCAATCCACATTAGGAGCACAGATCCAGCTGTGATTACCAATAGGTTGGTTATCAAGGCAAAAGGTGTAAGACCTGTAATAACTTGTTGTGTTTCAAGAATTTTTATAAAACTGAAAGATTGTAGTAATGCTAGAGGAACAGATAGTATTCTTCCGTATTGAGAAAACTTTCTTCTTCCAGCCTCCCCTTCTTCTTGATACATCTCCTTTAGTCTAGAAGACATGATTGTAGAAAGTTGCATTATGATAGAAGCGGTAATATATGGACCAACTCCAAGCATAACAATAGATAGCTGTGCCAAACCTCCTCCAGAGAAGATGTTCAGCAGACCAAAAAACTCACTGCTTCCAAAAAATTGGGCAAGTTTATCATGATCCACTCCAGGGATAAATACATGAGAAAGAACGCGGAACAAAACTAGCGCAAAAAGTGTAAAAAATATCCGCTTTCTCAATACTTTATCTTGGAAAACGAGTTTGATTTTATTAAGAAATTCTTTCATGGTATTTTATTTTACTGAACCTCCAGCCTTCTCTATTGCAACCTTGGCTGAACCTGAGACTTGGCAATTCTCAAAGCTAAGTTTCTTGTCGAGTTCTCCAGTGCCCAAAATCTTTACCTTTGGAAGTGAACCTTTGAACATTTTAACAACGTTGTGCTTTACCAAAGTCTCTGGTGATACAACATCTCCATTTTTACAAAGTTTATTCAAAGTACCAATATTTACAACAACAGCTTTTGTTTGGATACTTGTGTTTATGTTTTTGCCTCTTCCTCGTAGTTTAGGAATTCTCTTTATGAAATCTCTAATCTCTGGTCTCTTCTTGTGTCCAGCACGAGCGTTTTGACCTTTTGTTCCACGTCCAGCAGTCTTGCCACGTGTTCCTCCACGTCCTACTTGTTTTGATTTCTTATTTGGATTAGCTCTTTTTAGGTTGTGTGTTTGCATGTTATTTTCTTAGTTTCAACTGACCCAAAGCCTTCACTGCAGCCTTTGCATTGTTTACTTTGTTTTTACTTCGAGAAAAGATTTTTGAACTAACTTCGTTGATTCCTGCAAATTCTAAAACTGTTCGAACAGATGAACCTGCTAGAATACCCTTACCAGGTGCTCTCATGATAAGAACTCTTGAACTTGAATACTTTGCATCAACTTCGTGAGGAATAGAACCAGTCTTTGTTAGGTTTACTTTGATCATGTTTTTCTTGGCATCTCTAACTGCTTTATCGATAGCAACCGGTGTGTCACCTGCTTTACCAAGACCCACTCCAACACGACCCTTTCTATCACCTATAACAATACCAACTGAAAAACTAAATCTTCTTCCTCCAGTTACCACACGAGTAACACGTCTGATACTAACTATTTTTTGATCGAACTCAGGTCTAACACGAGCCTCTCTTCTTGGTGCTGATTTTCTAGAATTCTTTTTGAATTCTCTTGGAGAATGCTGAGCAGGAGAATCTGAAACAGCAGGTGTTGCCACACCTCCCTCAACCTTTATTTCTTCTGTAATTATTTCTGGTTCCATAATATTTTATTAAAATTGTAGACCTCCTTCTCTGGCAGAATCTGCTAGAGCCTTAACGCAACCTGTGTAAATAAACCCTCCTCGGTCAAAAACTACTTTACTTACTTTTAGAGCTTTGCCTTTCTCTGCTATGGTTTTACCAACCAATCCTGCTTTTTCCATCATGGTCTTGCCTTTAACATCTCTAGAGTGCACGCCGATTATAGTCACACCTGTATCGTCGTTAATAAGCTGTGCTGAAATATGTTTGTTTGATTTGTATACAGAGAGACGAGGTCTTTCATTAGTACCAGAAATCTGTGTGCGAATTTTCGCATGTCTTCTAGTTCTTTTTTGTATTTTTGCGTTTAATGATTTCATCTTTTTTGAAATTTTATGCGGTCTTCTTACCTTGTTTTCTCTTTATAACCTCACCTTCGTATCTAATACCTTTTCCTTTGTATGGTTCTGGTTTCTTTAGAGATCTTACTTTGGCAACGAAATCTCCCACAACTTCTTTATCCATTCCTGTAACAGTAATAACGTTTTTCTCTGCAGTAACTTTCAAAATTTCTGGAATAGGAACATTTACTGGATGAGAGAAACCTAGTGCAAGAACCAAGTTTGTTCCCTTTACTTCTGATTTGTAACCAATACCTTCGATAATTAGTTTTCTAACGAAAGGAGTAGTTGCACCAGCTGTCATGTTCATAATATGAGAAGCGTATGTTCCCCAAAGAGCTTTGTTTTCTAGAGTCTCTCTCTTTGGTGTAAGAGTGATTTCTCCTGGAGCAATATTGATAACAATATCCTCTTTAAACTTTTTTGAAAGAGTTCCTAGTGGTCCTTTCACAGTCAAAAGGCCGTTCAAAAGTGTTACTTCTGTCTTTGCTGGGATTGCTATTACTTTTTTACCGATTCGTGACATTTTATTATTTAAAATTTATTACCATATTTTGAACATAGCTTCTCCTCCCACTTTTGCCTCCTTTGCCATCTTGTCAGTCATAATACCCTTTGGAGTTGAAAGTATGAGAGAACCAACACCGTTCTTAACTTTTCTGATATCTTTTGTTTTGTTGTAAATTCTTTTTGAAGTCTTTGAAACTCTCTCTACACCAGAAATACGAGATGCACCATCATCATAGATCAAACCAACCTCAATCCACTTTGCTATTTTCTTTCCTTTCTTTCCAAAAGATTTTATAAATCCTTCTTTCAAAAGAACATCTAGAATAGCGAGCTTTAGCTTTGAATGAGGAAAAACTACTGACTCTTTCTTTGAATCAGAAGCATTCTTCATTCTTATAATCATGTCTGCGATTGGGTCTGTCATGTATTTTATATTATATCTGGGTAGTTTCTCTTCCCTAGTGGGTCAAGACTTGCCTAGTCAACTTGTCCAATCTACCAGGATTTTTGTTCGAGTTCAAGGCTCGAGGTTTTGTTTCTGACCAAGCTGTACATTTAGTACTACGCGTGGAGGAAACAAAACCGAGAACGAAGAAATCGGACAAAAAGACGGTAGATTTACCAGGAGGACTTTTTCACGCCTGGAATTTTTCCCTCATTGGCAAGTTCACGGAAGCAGATTCTGCACAAAGCAAAGTCTCTCATAAATGCTCTTCCGCGTCCACATCTAAAGCATCGATTAGTAGCCCGAGTTGAGAATTTCGGTTTTTTTGCTGCTCTTGCTTTTACTGATGTTTTTGCCATAAATTAAGGAATGCAATGACTATAATTTATGAGCATGTCGGACTACTGTCCGACGGCCATTCCTTATAATCAAATAAAAAAGCTCTTTTGAAGCTGGGGTAATACTAGCAATTATGGTTTAAAAAGTCAACGTATACGACGATGCCCGGGATCCTCTCGGTATCCCGGGCACAGGTCAGGTGGTCAGCACGTACCCCAGGTGAAGACTGTGGCAGACTCCAGATCGGAGTAGGTCCTCTGAATCGAGAACCTCTTTCCGAGCCTCACGACCCTCAAGACCACCGATGAATTACTATCGATGCTCTGAAGGAGGAAATCGGCGAGTTTCACCTGGGCGGCGAGCGAAAACTCGCCGAAGGTGTCATGAATATCCTTCCTGGTTGTCTGGAAGGTGACATAGTTCTCACCCACCCTGATGTAGGTGTGGTAGAGTCTAGACCTACTTGTGAGATCCAGACCATTCAACTCCTCATGGACAATGTAAAGCGGGTTCCTATGGTCCTCATGTCGAACCACAGGAAGAACGACTTCTCTTACTTTTTCCATTTTGACCACCTGTTTTGCAGAACTTATGGCACGTCGCAGCCATTTGTCTGCGAAAAAGAACATGCGACGTTTCTATAATTATACCATATATTACATAAAAATACAAGATAATAAAAACCCTTGTTTAAAGGGTTTTTATTATCTTTTCGCCAAACTTGGAAGTTGTAGCTATTTCTTTGGAGCTCGAGACCCGCCTTTTTTGTTTGCATCCGCCTTAGGCTTTGCCTCTTTTGTTTCTACTTTTTTAAATGGGAATCCTAGATGTGTTAGGAAAGCTTTTGTCTCCTTTGGATCTTTTATGTTAGTTACAACTGCAACTGAAAGTCCGAAAACATCTTTCAAGTCCTCGTCAGATGATTCTGGGAAGATTGTGTTTTCTTTGATACCTAGAGTATAGTTCCCCATCTCATCGATACCGCTCGCAGAAATACCACGGAAGTCTTTTGTTCTAGGAAGAGCTATGTTAACTAGTCTGTCTAGGAAATCATACATTCTCTGTCCTCTAAGAGTTATTTGCATTCCAACTGGATCTCCTTCTCGAACTTTGAAAGCTGCGATAGAAATCTTTGCACCTTTTCTAGCTGGCTTTTGTCCTGTGATTTTTGAAAGTCTGTCTGCAACAAGCTCTATCTTCTTTTTGTCTTTGATTGATCCGATACCAGAAGCTATCACCACTTTCATTATCTTTGGTGCTTGCATCGCGTTTTTGTAGCCAAACTCACCTTTTAGAGCTTCGAATGACTTTGCTGTTTTTGATTTAATAGTTTCCATAACTTTCGTAGCTTACGCCTAATATTAATTTGCCTTCGCCTTTTTCTTGGTTTTCTTCTCTGATAATTTAACGTTTGATACGTGGATAGGCATTGTCTTGTCGATTATCTGACCCTTTTCTCCACTCTTTCGAGGTTTCTGGTGTACCTTTAAAACATTGACCCCAGAAACAATCACTTTGTTTTCTTTTGGTAATGACTTAACAACAGTGCCTGTTTTGCCCTTATCCTTACCTGAGAGAACTATTACTTTGTCGTCTTTTTTTACATGCATAATATTGAAATTAAGTTTTATACAACCTCAGGTGCTAGAGAAATAATCTTTTGATAACCAGCATCACCGATTTCTCGTGGGATTGGACCGAATACACGACCTGCTACTGGCTCTTTCTTCTTTGCATCTTTCATAACAATAACAACTGCGTTCTCATCAAATCTTATGTATGATCCGTCTTTTCTTCTGAAAGGAGCTTTTTGTCTAACAACGATAGCGTAAAGTACGTCTTTCTTCTTTGTTGTTTTTCTTGGTTCAGCTTTTTGTACAGAGATAACCACTAGTTCGCCGATAGATGCGTATCTCTTCTTTGAACTTCCAAGCACTTTGAAAACTCGTCCGATCTTTCCTCCGGAGTTGTCAGCTATTTTGACGATTGATTGTGGTTGGACCATGGTAGTTTGTTAAATTAAATTACTCTGAATTTCTTATCTTTTGATATTGGAGCACATTCTTCTATAGTGACCTTGTCCCCTACTTTCTTTGTGTTTCCAGCATCATGCGCTTTAAACTTTTTGTTTACAGTAGTGTATTTACCATACTTTGGGTGTTTTACAAAGCGGCTCACTTCAACAACAACTGTGTCCTTCATTTTGTCAGATACTACAGTTCCAACAACTTTTCTAGAAGTTTTTGCTGTGACTTGTTCTTTTGTTGTTTTTGTTTTTGCCATGTTTTTTAAAATTACTTAGTTTTTGTTTTCATTACTGTAAGAATTCTCGCGATATCTTTCTTCAAGCTCTTACCCTCTTTTACGTTTCTTGTATTACTTCCTGCAACTGAAAAGCGGAAATTCCTCAAAGCCAATCGCTTCTCTCCAAGCATTGTGACCAACTCTTTTGTGCTTTTGTTTAATATTTCTTTCATGGCTTTTTAGTTATGAGTAGCTGAGATTATTTTCGTATTCAAAGGAAGTTTTGTTCCAGCTTTTCTTAGAGCTTCTCTTGCTACAGCATCTGTAACACCATCAACTTCAAAAATCACTCTTCCTGGTTTTACTGGAGCACAGTATCCAAACAAATCCCCCTTACCCTTTCCAAGCTTTACTTCCGCAGGTTTCTTTGTAAGTGGCATGTCTGGGAAAATTCTAATCCAAACCTTTCCTGTCTTACCAACAGCTCGAGACAAAGCTTTTCTAGCCGCCTCTATTTGGTTAGACATTATACGAGCAGGAGTTATAGCCTTTAGACCATGTGAACCAAAAGCCACTGTTGTACCACGAGAAGCAACACCAACCTTGTTAGCGTTTTTTCTCATTGTGTGCCATTTTCTATATTTTACTTTTTTAGGTAACAACATGGTAGTTAATTAAATTATTTTGAGAATATTTCTCCTTTGTATATCCAAACTTTTATTCCCAATCCTCCGTATGGAAGTCTTGCCTCAAATTTTGCAAAATCAACATCTGCTCGGAAAGTCTGAAGAGGGATTCTTCCTCTCTTTATTTTCTCTTGGCGAGCCATTGAAGCACCTCCAAGTCTTCCTGACAACTCTATCTTTACACCCAAAACATCTCTGTTTGCCATAACCTTCTCAACCATTTGCTTTGTTACACGTCTGAAAGGAAGTCTTTTTTCCAAACCATCTGCAACCATTTGAGCAACTATCATAGCGTTTGATTCTGGAGATTTAACTTCTTTTATATCAACTTTTACTTCACCACCAGCTGAAAGTTTCTTCTTTGATAGAAAAGCCAAGATATCATTCTTTAACTTCACTGCGCCATCACCAGATCGTCCAATGATCATACCTGGTCTTGATGTCTCAATAATAATTCGAAGAACCTTCTCTCCTCTTTCCATCTCTATGTTACTTATGTATAGGCCTCGAAGTTTCTTCTCTAGGTGTTCTCTCAAAAGAACGTCGCTCTTTAGAAACTCTTTGTATTTACCTTTTACTCCAAACCATCGAGACTTCCAGTCTCTGATAATTCCTAGTCTATGTGAATATGGGTGTACTGTATGAGTCATATTATTTTGTGATTTTCTTAGCTCTTGGTTTTTTTACAGATTTAGCTTCTGCAACTTCTGTAGCTTTAACCTCTTTTACAATCTTTACTTTCTTCTTTGAATCAGCCTCACCAAGCTCAACAAAAATAGCTGATGTTCTCTTTCGTATTGGATGAGCAGAACCACGAGCAGCTGGCATTCGTCTGTACATTATTTTTCCACCATCTACTTTTATAGTTTTAACTATAAGGTTTTCTGTTGGAATATCTTGAGCCTTTGCGTTTGCAAGAGCTGACATAATAAGAGTCTTGATAGGAAGAGAAGCTTTCTTTGCAACGAAATCTAGGTTTACCAAAACCTCAGAAACTTTCTTTCCTCTCACAGCATTTGCAACCAATCGCATTTTGCGAGGAGCTTGTCTGAAATTTGATAATGTTGCTTTTGCTGTTGCCATATAAATATATTATTTCTTCTTAGCGTCAGTTGTAGCGGCCTTTGCAGATTGAGCAGCAGCTATCTCACCCTCTTTCTTCTTCTGCTCTAGCTCCTTCTGCATTTTACCTCCGTGTTTTATGAACTTTTTAGTAGGAGAAAACTCGCCTAGTCTGTGACCCACCATATCTTCATTTACGGAAACTTCAATATGAACCTTGCCGTTATGAACACCAAAAATAAAACCTACCATCTCAGGAGAGATCACGCATGCACGAGACCAAGTCTTAATAACCCCAGTTTCACTGGATTTTTTACCCTCAATTTTCTTGAGTAGTCTCTCGTCTACGTATGGACCTTTTTTAGATGATCTTGTCATTTTAATTTGTTGAAAACAAAAACCACATTGTTAGTGGTACTGACTAGCTAATACCTCAAACAGAATGTATAAGACGTGTAGTCTTACGTGGCGTCTATACTATACAAAATGCCTCAGAATGTCAACACATTTAATCAATGTAAGGAAAAGGCCTCCCGAAGGAGGCCGTGTTGGAGGGAGAGGGCCTAGAGCACCCCTGCGCCATGGGTGGTAGTCGCCCAAGGTAACTAGTATTTACCGGATTTTCGCAGTGCCCCAATCGACACAAGGACCATAGTTTTTCACTCTTTCATCAAACGAGTTGCAACTCGCTGAATCCCCAAGCGTTGCGGTCTGGTCCAAGGATGTTGCCACCACCTCTCCCCCAAAATAAGACTATACTTTTTAATACATAAGTCAATTAAACAAAAACACCGTTCGAGTTCGAACGGTGTTTTTGTTTTTACTTCTTTTTACCTACCTTCCTTCTACTTACGATGAATTTATTTGAATATTTCTTTGGAGTTCTAGATTTCTGTCCCTTACCTGTTGGTTTACCGTACACAGAGATAGCTCTCTTGCGTCCTCGGCCTTGTCTACCCTCTCCACCTCCGTATGGGTGATCAACTGGGTTTTGAGCAGTACCTCGAACTGTAGGGCGAATACCCAACCATCGTGATCGTCCAGCTTTTCCTAGGTTTACTAGTCTGTTTTCATTGTTTGAAACTTCTCCAACAGATGCCCATGCAGTGTCTTTTACTTTTCTAACTTCTGTTGAAGGAAGTTTGATATCCACGTAACCAGCGTCCTTTGCAATAACTTCTACGAAGTTTCCAGCTGAACGAGCTAGTTTTGCTCCACCTTGTGGCTTAACCTCTACGTTGTAAACAAAAGTTCCAATAGTTATATTTTTAAGAGGTAATCTGTTTCCAGATTTTATTTCTGCTGTTTCAGATGTGATGAGTGTATCTCCAACTCTGACAGATGATGGTAGAAGAACATATCTCTTTGCACCGTCTCTGTACTGAGCAAGACCAATAAATCCTGATCGGTTTGGATCGTATTCTACTGTTTTTATAGTATAAGGAACGTTTATTTTGTCGTATTTGAAATCAATCTCTCTAAACAGTCTTTTTGCTCCACCTCCTTTGTGTCTAGTAGTTATTTTACCATGGTGGTTTCGGCCCATCTTTCTTCTAAAACCGTGAGTTAGTGACTTCACTGGTTCTGTAGCTGTAACAAAGTCACCAAAAGAGATGGTTGTCATTCCTCTACGACTTTTTGATGTTGGTTTATATCTCTTCATGGTAATTTTATTATATGTTCTCTATTTGAGTCCCCTTTTTAAGATATATGTAGGCTTTCTTATATCCTGATTTTTTACCGACTTTTCCTCTAACAAAAACTTTCTTTGCATGAATAGTAACTGTACTTATCTTGATTGGGTTGATTTTGTATTTCTCGATAAAAGCTTTCTCGATTAGAACTTTTGTTGATTTTGGATCAACTTCAAATACGTAAACTGAAGACTCTGCAGTACGAGTTGCCTTCTCTGTGATGTGTGGACTTATTAAAACTGAGTTAAGATCTTTTTTCATAGCTGTCGTAGCTTGCGCCTAATGTTAATTTGCCTTCGGCGCTTCCACCTTCTTATTTGATAATTTTTCTCCTATTTTTTGACTGATCTGAGGAATACCTTTCTCTGGATTAGAAATAACTACATACTTGTATTTCATTAGGTGAACTGGACTGATGTTTCTTATTTCATCAACGATCAAGTTGTTGAAGTTAGCAAAACTTTTTTCTGTATTAGCATCTTTTGAAGACAAAGCAACATATGCTGAGTTTCTTTTCTTTGAAAGAAGATCTTTGAATCCTGAAACTTTTGAAAGTGAAGATAGAACCTCTCTAGCGCCTTTTGTTTTGATAGCTTTCAAAGACATATCATCCACAAACAGAACATGACCATTCTTGAATTTATCAGAAAGAATAGTGTAAAGAGCTTTTGCCTTCATTTTCTTATTTATTTTTCTATCAAAATTCTTGTCACTTCTAGGACCATGAGTAACACCTCCGTGTCTCCATATAGGTGAACGTGTAGAACCGTGTCGAGCACGACCAGTTCCCTTTTGTTGCCAAGGTTTCTTACCTCCTCCACTTACCTCACCTCTGTTTTTTGTGTGAGCAACGTTTGGACGAGCAATTGATTCCATAGAAACAACAACTTGGTGAACCAAGTCAGCATTCCACTTCAAACCAAAAACTGACTCTGGCAAAGCCACTTTTCCTGATTCCTTTCCTTTTTGATTGTATACTACAGCTTCCATATTTTTATTATTATCCGTTTAGTTCAACTAGAGTTCCTCGTCTTCCAGATATAGCACCTCGTACAAAAATCTCTCCAGTTTCTGGTTTAACAGAAACAACAGTTAGACCTTTAGTTGTGATCCTATCACCACCCATTCTTCCGGCCATTCTCTTGCCTTTTGCAACACGACCTCCATCTCTACCTCCTCCACCAATAGAACCTGGCTCACGCTCTGAGTGCTTCTGTCCGTGTGAACGAGGTCCACCTTTGAATCCATGTCTTTTGACAGTACCTTGAAAGCCCTTACCTTTTGATAGTGAAGATGCAGTTATCATATCTCCAGCTGAAAATGTAGAAAGATCAATACTATCTCCAACTTTAAATGCAGGTTCGCCCTCTGTTCTAAATTCTCTGAGGTACATGTAGTTACCACCCTTCATCTGACCTTTCTGCGCCTTGTTAATATTTTTCTCTGCTCTCTCTCCAAAACCAACTTGAACAGCATTGTAACCATCTGTAGAAACAGTTTTGATAGCAGTAACAACCATAGGTCCAGCTTTTATAGCTGTGACAGGATGAACAACCCCTTTGTCGTCAAAGATTTGGGTCATATTTAGTTTTGTTCCTAAAATAAATTTCATATTATTTTGATTTCTTGGAAACATTTTTCGGACAGTAATGAGAAAAGTGTTTTTCCCAACATTGCCCATCGCTAGTCTCCTGAATCCGCCTCTTCGGCGGACCCGCCGACGAGGCGGGAAAGTCCATTTGAAAGACTTGACTACATTAGCAGATATCGGTTTTTAATTCAAGTCCTTTTAAAATAAATAAAAAAAACCGTGAATCAGGCAGAAGCCAACCCATAGGTTTTGTGTGGTCCCGCGGGCTGGTGGGGTGCTCCCACCGCCCGCGGTCATATGTGTTCTCGGTGGGGACTTGAAGGATCAGCCCACCGCGAACGAGCCCGTCGTGTTCGAGGTGCCAATCGCACCAACCCAGGCCGGCGCCGAGGAGTGTTGTCTGTCTCCCAGGCCGACGGTGTTGTTGGGGCGTATCGACATGTCGGCGATGGTGTCGACTTCCGGAAGGGCGTCCTCGTAGGTGTTGATCGAGTGTTGAACAGTAAATCCTGGCATGACGACTTCCATCAAGGAGGGTTCCACCTGGACATCCTCCTCGATCATCGTCACGCTGCCGACCGCGATGGTGACGATGTTGTGCTTGTTGTCATCGACCTTCTGGACCGGTGACGACGGAAGGAGCAGCGCGAACACCGCCCCGAGTAGAACCAAGAGCTTCCTCATGAGTCCTCCTAATAGTTAGAACGAATGGTCACCAGACCACCCTATTTCCTATGGTATAACAACAAATATTTAAGTGCAAACAAAAAACCACCTCTCGGTGGTTTTTTGTTTATTTCTGAGGATTTTTGTTGAAGTTCGAAGTTCGCAGTTTTTATGTACGACCAAAATGTACAAAAGTACATTGCGGGAGTAGATAAAACCGAGAACAAAGAAATTCTACAAAAAGACCGGAAATAACTTAGATGATTTTTACGTCGATATTAACCCCTGACGGAAGTGACATGTTTGTCAGAGCTTCCATTATCTTTGGTGTAGGGTTTAGGATATCGATTACTCTTTTGTGAGTTCTCATTTCAAACTGCTCACGAGCATTTTTGAAAACGAAAGCAGATCGGTTTACTGTATATTTCTTTATTTCTGTAGGAAGAGGAATAGGTCCTTCTACTTTTGCATCATATCGAAGAGCTGTATCTATAATCTGCTTTACAGACAAATCAAGAATCTTGTATTCATAAGCACGAACGCGAATTCTGAGCTTTGAAATAACATCTGATTTAGCTGCCTTTGGAGCAGCTTTTGCTGTAGTCTTTTTTACAGATGCCTTTTTAGTTGTTTCCTTTGCAGTCATGTCAATTTAGTTGTACCCCAGATACTAGCAGATAATGGTTTTTTGTTCAAGGGGTGTGAACATTTTAATTCAATCTTATCTTGACAAAATGCAAACAACTGTTATAATGTAATTAGGGAGTTGAAAAATGTTAATCTGGATTTTGAGCACTGGGCTAACAGTACTACTGACCATATTCGGCACCATTTTCGTCGGGTCGGTAGTCGTCTGTACCGCATTGATGGGTGGAGACAAGAGAAATTCTGTGTACTCTTACTCACTTCAATCTCTGCTCGTTTCTTTGCTAATACTAATAGGACTCCTCGCACTCAAGGCAAAATTCGCTTGATGGTGGGTGGCCCTAAAAAGGATGTCCGCTAGAATTAACGAGTTCATCACGAGGGCTGCTCCGGCAGTCCTTTCTTTTATGTAAAATATCATTTCAAAAAACCACCTTTCGGTGGTTTTTTGAAAACTTTTTAAAGTTAAGAATTCTTCTTGAAAGGGCTGTGACTAAGCAATAATCTTAGTAACAACTCCAGCTCCAACAGTCTTACCTCCCTCTCGAATAGCAAACTTAGTATTATCCTCTAGAGCAACTGGTGCTACTAGTTTAACTTTGAATGTAACTTGATCTCCTGGCATAACCATTTCTACTCCCTCATTTAGAGTCACATCTCCTGTAACGTCTGTAGTTCGGATATAGAATTGTGGTTTGTAACCAGAGAAGAATGGTGTGTGTCTTCCCCCTTCTTCTTTCTTCAAGATGTAAACCTCAGCTGTAAACTCTGTGTGTGGAGTCACTGACTTTGGTTTTGAAAGAACCTGACCTCGGTGAATTTCTTCTTTCTTTGCACCTCTAAGTAGGATTCCGGCGTTATCTCCAGCCTCTCCTTGGTTTAGAGATTTGTTGAACATTTCGATACCAGTAACTGTGTATTTCTGTGTATCCTTTAGACCAACACATTCGATTTCTTCACCTACTTTCACGATTCCTCTCTCGATTCTTCCTGTTACCACTGTTCCTCTTCCTTCAATTGAGAAAATGTCTTCAACTGGCATAAGGAATGGCTTATCAAGATCTCTTTCTGGAACTGGGAAGTATGTATCTAGAGCTGTTGCAAGATCTAGAACTTTCTTTGCCCACTCGTCATCGTTGTTAGCTGATTCAAGAGCTTTCAATCCTGATCCTCTAATAATAGGTGCGCCTGCTCCGTCGAAACCTTGTTTTGTAAGGAGTTCTCGAACTTCCTCCTCAACTAGATCGATAAGCTCTGCATCTGGCACCATGTCACATTTGTTTAGGAAAACAATGATCTTTGGTACTCCAACTTGTTTAGCAAGTAGAACATGCTCTCTTGTTTGAGGCATCACACCGTCTGTAGCTGCTACCACTAGCACTGCACCGTCCATTTGAGCGGCACCAGTAATCATGTTTTTGATGTAGTCAGCGTGTCCAGGAGCATCTACGTGAGCATAGTGTCTTGTAGGTGTCTCGTATTCGTTGTGAGAAAGAGCAATAGTAATTCCTCTTGCTTTTTCCTCTGGAGCAGAGTCGATTTCACCAACTCCTTTTAGTTTAGCTCCGTAACCATTTCCCTGTCGTGAAAGAACAGTCAAAATAGCTGCTGTTAATGTTGTCTTACCATGGTCAACGTGACCGATAGTTCCCACATTCATGTGTGGCTTACTTCGATCGAATTGTGCTGATTCTGCCATATTGTTTTTTATTATTATATTAGTAAATAAAAACTAAGCCATTTTGGAAACTCCAAAAACTCAATGCTCGAGAAACCTGAATTTCGAGAACTTCCAATAGGAAAAATCGCGCTTAAGCGACAAACAACATGTTATTAAAATAAAAACAAATAGTCAAGCAAAACCCCTAAGAAACTGGCATATATAGATCTTCTCTCAATTTTCTCATCTCATCTTTTATCAACAACTCCAATGTAGGGATTTTTGTCCTCAAAAACAACATCACATCCTGTACTGTGGTCGCATCTTTGTCCAATATACCATCTAGTTCGTCCTCCTCTTTATCAGACAAGAAATCCAGAGACCTGACTAGGATCGCTTGGTATAGCATAGTGCCCAGACGGTCCATTATCTCAAACCTCTTCTTCTCCGGAAGAGATTCCAGGCCCCAATCTTTTATTAGATCTTTTGATAAAATGTCGTTCATAATATTTAGACTTTTTTATTTATCCTATCTAATTCCCTTACAGCTAACTTAAAAGCCTCCTCTTCATCTGTTCCCAAGAACCATGAACCCTTGAACTCTGGCTTTACTGACAACTTTCCACCCACAGGGCCTCCTCCTATCTCTCTACCATTCAAAACTATTCTAAAAGCATCAGAGTCTCTAATAACTTTTATTTCACCAGACTCGTACGGTATTCTATGAAAAACTTCACTCTTCATAAAATCACCTTCTTCACTATGCATTATTCCAGAAAACTTCTTTATATTTCCAGTAGAAACATCATATAAAACATCTTTACTACCATCCAATTTTTCATATACAACGTTTCCTTCTTCGGTAACAACCAAACTCTCCCCTTTAAAACCGACACCACTCAATTTTTTGGCTGGGTTATAAAAACCAAAAGTCTCAGCCAAATATTCTGTTGGAATATCTATAATGTTGGTTTTTATTTTTTCAGGAATATTATTCGCAGAACCATAATTCTGCTTAATCTTTTCCTTGAGCTCATCTAGAGTTTTTATAAAACCTTTGGGAGAAACCTCTACTCTGTTTTCTGTTTTTTTAGTTTCAGCACTGTCTTTCAGTTCTACATCAGAAACTGCAGTTCCTTTGCCCGACAACCCATCCAGCATATTCAAATCTGGTGAGCCAGCATTATTTGGAGTCAAACCAAGAATAGCTGTAACTGCAAGTATATGAGCAGTTCTTGGAATAAGAGACAGTTTTTTAAAACTTTTTGCTATAATCCTCTGCTCAACTGGTTTTCTCTGCTCAAGCATCTCTTTTTCCAAAATATTGCGCTCTTCTTCAACCTCTTCCAGAAGTTTGACGTTCACCTCATAAGTTTCCATGTTGCTAAGTCCGATCAAAGATCCTGGTTGATTGTCCTCCCTAAATCTAGTCTCTGTAGGTAGTTTGTGTATACCCAAAGCTTTTATCTTTGCTTGGTGAGCTTCTCTGTACTTTGTCTCAGCGAGATCTATCTCTTTATTAAAAATTTCCAAAGAAACTGGTTTTGTTACACCCAAATCTGAAAAGATTCTACCTATAACATTTTGTCTTTCACGAATTTTATTTCTATGTTGAAAATATTGACTTACATATTCTGTACGAGCCTCAACCAGCCTAGCCTCTACAGCTTCTAAGGCATCCTCAGCCTTACTCTCTACAACTTCATCTGTGACGACAGCTTCTTTTTTTTCTGTGACAAAATCATCAACCTTACTCTCCACAACTTTCTCACCATTTTTTTTCTTTAATTCTACTTTTTCTTCTTCTCGTAACTCAGTCTCCAACCTTAGTACTTCGGCTTCGTCTCTATATTTTTCTGCAACCGCAATACGATCCCTGAGCTCAGCTATTCTACCTGTATATTTTGGTTTAGTAGGTTCATTATCTTCCTCAGGCTTTGCTTCTTTTTTAGAAGAACCTTCCTGTTCCGCTAAACGCAATTCATTTTCCAAGCGTAAAACTTCTTCTTCATCATCTTTTGCCTCTGCTTTTTTAATTAGCTTTCTGAGCCCTACTACTCTATCTGTCTTTTCTGGTTTATCCAAAGAAACTTCAGGTGAAACTTCATCATCTTCCACTGGAAAATCTTCAGCAACTACTTCATCTTGATGAGTATCTTCAAAACCCAAAATTTCCAATAATTCTTCATAATCTCCTCTTATCTTCGAAAGAGCTCCCTTCTTTTTTGATAACTTATCTATGATCATTCTTGCTTCATCTTTAGTTTCTGCATGTGTTAAATCCCACTTAGCATCCCTGAGAGAAGTCTTTATAGAGTGGTTACCTTCAGTGCTTATGAGTCCATTCAGATAGTTGATCGCTCCTTTTCTAGCTTTTGGTGACAAGTCTAAAACTTTAAAGTCTGACTCGACTTTTTCTGGTTCTGGTATTTTTTCTGGTTGCACTTCAACAACTGGGGCTGGTTCACCAACCTCTTCCTCACTAATAAAATCACCAGACTCTTCTGCTGTTACGGGTTCTTCAGATTTTTTATCATCATCAAATGATAATATTTTGTCTCCATCTTCAGCATCAAACTCACTTAAATAATCTTCTTCATCATCTATAATTACTCCATCCCTATCAACTCTCTCCATAATTCTAATAGGCACGTGACGACCACCTTCTCTTTGAGAGTCTAAAATGGAATGTCTGTTGTGTTCTGGCACAACATATTCAGGATTTATTTGTCCGTATTGAACTCTTCTTTCTTTTCCCCCAGATTCAATAGTAGTGTGCATATGAATATATTGTATCGCTTTTAAAAATACTGCGCAATAAAAAATTGCTAGGTTAAAACAAAATTGTCACCAGAACCACCAAAGAAAGTAATTTGATTGGATGAAATGCGACGTGAGAAAACAAAAAACACCCGGAGGTGTACATGTAGTACATTGACGGGTGTTTTTTGTTTTGGGAACGAGTAGTTCGCCAATAAAATTACTTTCTTGATTCCACTATTGTTTTCTCAATATTTGGTGGCACCACCTCATAATGATCAAACTCCATCATTATACTTCCTCTTCCTTGAGTCATTGATCTTATATCTGTTGTATAACCAAACATTTCAGATAGTGGAACTTTTGCGTGAATAACTCGGAGCATTCCTCTCTCATCCATACCTTCTATTTGACCACGTTTACCAGAAAGTGAACCTGTTATATCTCCCATGAACTGTTCTGGCATTATAGCTTCAACTTTCATAATAGGCTCTAGAATAACTGGCTTTGCTCTCTTGGCTGCGTCTTGGAAAGCTTGCGATGCTGCGATTTTATAAGCGATTTCAGATGAGTCCACGTCGTGATAAGAACCAAAAGTAAGTTCACAAGAAATATTTACCATTTTGTATCCAGCGACTATACCTCTATCCATTGCTTCGTGAACACCTTTTTCAACTGCAGGAATAAACTCTTGTGGAATAACACCTCCTTTGATTGAATCGATGAATTCGAAGTCTTCATATCGATGAACGTTCTTTGGAATTTTTGCACCTTCTTCCAATTTCTCTAGAGGTTTGATAGTAAGCTTTACGTGACCGTACTGACCCTTACCTCCAGTTTGTTTTATGTATTTGTGTTCAGCGTCAGCAGATGCCAAGATAGTTTCTCTGTATGCTACTTGTGGTTTACCGACATTTACTTCCACACCGAACTCTCTTTTCATACGATCCACCATGATTTCAAGATGTAGTTCTCCCATTCCAGAAATAATACTTTCACCGGTATCAGTGTTTGATGAAATAATGAAAGTTGGATCCTCATCAGAAAGTTTTTTCATGGCCATACCCATTTTCTCTTGGTCAGCTTTTGTTTTTGGTTCTATTCTTAGAGACACCACTGGATCAACGAACTTGATAGGGTCAAGCAAAATAGGGTTACTCTCATCACAAAATGTATGTGATGTTTTTGCAGACTTTAGTCCCACAGCTGCTGCTATTTCTCCAGCAAAAACTTTCTTTACCTCTTCACGTTTGTCAGCCTGAAGTCTTACTATACGTCCCAGTCTTTCTTTTTCACCTGTTGTTGAGTTATATATATATGAACCAGCTTCTATTGTTCCAGAGTAAACTCTAAAGAATGTTAGCTGTCCCACGAATGGATCGTTTTGAAGTTTGAAAGCAAGAGCAGAAAAAGGCTCAGTATCAGAAGCTTTTCTATAAATTTCTTCGTTTGTTTTTGGATCAAGTCCGTGAACTGGAGGAATATCTAGTGGAGATGGTAGATAATCAACCACGCCATCTAGAACCAACTGAACACCTTTGTTTTTCAAAGCTGAACCAGCAAATACTGGGATGATTTTTACAGCGAGAGAAGCGGCTCTCAAAGTTGCTTTCAAAACATCGTATGATGGCTCTTTGCCTTCTAGATAACCCGCCATCAAAGCATCGTCTTGCTCAACGATTTTCTCCACAAGTTCTGCTCGATATTTCTTGGCCTCATCCAAATATTCTGCAGGTATTTCCTCTTCACGAATACTCATACCCATATTTCCTTCGAAATAAAAGGCTTTCATTTTCATTAGATCGATAACTCCTTCGAACTTATCTTCTAGTCCCATTGGGATTTGCACACGAACTGCATTTTTATTTAGTCGGTCTAGAATAGATGCGTATGAACGCTCAAAAGATGCTCCTGTTCTATCTAGTTTGTTGATAAAACAAATTCTTGGAACATTTCCATCGTCTGCGTATCTCCAGTTTGTTTCTGATTGAGGTTCTACACCAGCAACTCCATCGAAAACCACAACCGCACCGTCCAAAACTCTAAGAGATCTTTTCACTTCAGCTGTAAAGTCGATGTGACCAGGAGTATCGATAACGTTGAAACGATATTCTGGTTTTTGGCCTCTTGGCATATATGTAGGGTTCCAGAAACATGTAATAGCCGCTGCTGTAATAGTGATACCACGTTCTCGCTCTTGCTCCATCCAGTCTGTAACTGTTGCACCGTCATGCACCTCACCTATTTTGTGAGTCATTCCTGTGTAGAACAAAACGCGCTCTGATGTTGTTGTTTTACCAGCATCAATGTGAGCTATAATACCGAAGTTTCTAACCTTATCTAATGTATAATCGCGGTTCATAAATAATTGATAATTTCTATTAAGTTAAATAAAAAAGCCCTTAGGCGTCAAGGAAAACTATATACCAAAAGCCCTTTTTGAGCAATGACTATATAATCAATATCTAAGGTGTCAGAAATCACCAAACTCGTCGAATCCACAACTTTTTTCATCACCAGCAAGATACCTATTTCTTGTACTTCTTCAAAATGTTAGCTTCGATTTCTGCCCTATCCCCTCCATAAGTCATATAGGAAAGTTGTTTTAAGTTTTCAATAATAGCAGGGTTGCCTTTTGGTGCTGGTTCAGCTTTCATATTAAATGCTTTTGCTGGTCTTCCACCTACGAGCATTTTTACAATAGCATTGTAGTTATCAATACTCATTATATCTTTAGCGGTAAATACGGGACTGAACTGTTTCTCTAAATACTCAGCATCTTCTGCTCCAACTCGGTAAGAAATAATAGAGCCCACGTTACCAAACACAGCATCTCGAATGTCATCTTGCAATTGAGCGATAAACTGATGCGCAATATTTAGAGATAGTTTATATTTTCTAGCTTCAGACAAAATAGTGGCTATAGAATTTGTGGTTATATTTTGAAACTCATCTATATATAGATAAAATGGCGGGAAATCCTTACCTATTGAATCCACTCTAGAAAGAGCTGCCATCAAAATCTTTCCTACTAGGATAAGACCTATAAGGTTGGCGTTAATATCTCCCAATCTTCCTTTAGATAGATTGACCAGAAGAATCTTCTTTTCATCCATTATTTGTCGGAAATTGAAAGATGATTTTTCTTGAGCAATAATAGGTCGCATAATATCGTTAGCCAAAAACACATCAAATTTTGAAGTTATATATGGAACAATGTTAGCAAGTGACGCCTCCCCTCCAGCTTTTTCTGCAACCTCTGTCCAGAACTGATAAACAACAGGGTTTTTACATTTCGACAACTTCATCATTCTGAATTCTTTATTTGTCATCACCCTAGAAACATCGAGAAGAGTGCACCCTGAATCTGGATCTTCTATTACAAGCATTGTCGCATTACGAAAATACTGTTCAAACATTGGCCCTAGAGATTCTGGCACACCACCATAAAGTTTTTGGAATATGCTAAACAATTCATTGACCACAAAAGTTTTTTGTTCTGGGAATCTTGGATCGTACTCCAGCATATTAAGAGCCATCGGTCTGTCTGTATAACTAGGATCAAAATATATAACATCTGTTAACCTCTCCTGTGGAATATTCGAGAGTATATCCAAAACATCAGAACCATGAGGATCGATAAAACAAGCACCGAGTCCCGCCTTTATATCCTGAACTATCATGTTTTTTAGCAAAGTTGTTTTACCTGTACCAGTTTGTCCGATAGTGTAGGTGTGTCTGAGTCTGTCTTCGTCCTGCATATATATAGGTGTATCGACATTACGATAAGAATTCACCCCAAGTCTAGTGCCAGATCCCACCATATCAGATGGGGCTGGCGCAGAAACAGATTGTGTTTGTTTTAGTTGAGGTGTCGGTGAAAGTGCTGTTGTGTGGAAATGAATCAGGGTTGTAAATTCATGGAGGTTGAGTGGCAAAACCTTTGCGGAATCATAAGTTCTAAAAGAAAAATCTCTTAGCATTTTATTTAGAGCACTCTTCTCTAACCTTCTAGGTCTTAGGCCTGTTGAAGCAGAATCAGTGAACTGATTGAAGCTTGATTCCAAACTGGTGAGTATCCTCTCTGCATCAGGGCGACTTTGTGCCGATGCAACCAGACGAATATTTGTAGCAACAATAGTACTGGATATTTTTTGTTTTATTTTTTGTATTGCCTCACTATCGATAGGCTTTTTCTCCTCATCTGGTTTTGGAGCTGATTTAAAGAGAGAAGACAAAGTTTTGCCCAGTTCTCCACCAAAAGTCTCTGGAATATCTATGGCCTCCTTTGTTGGTATACCTTTTTCTATTTTTTCAATAGCGTATTCATATTTTTTATTATAATAATCACCTCTTGGAGAGAAAATTATTTGAATACCGGCTCCCTCCCCCTCTTTTTGTATTTTAGAAAAACTATTCAATATAACGTTGAGTGGATCATGATCAAAAGACTCATATGTTTTTATTTGATAGATAGGATTGTTACTAGATTCTAGATATGAACCTATAGAAACTCCGTCACTGTTAAAAATATTGTAGTCCGAAGTAGTTTCAGTTAACTTGGCGTTGTGAAAAACTGATATCATCTGTCTCTCAAACAAATCTTTGTGTAGGTTAGGTACGGCAACATAGAAAACAAACTGGTCGCTTCCGTTTGGGTTAGCGATCTCGAGAACAATATAATTCTCTCTATAATTCTTCGTACTATCTTTTGACACAACCGAAAGCATGCCGGCCAAAAACTGCTCCATACTCGAAACCACCTCCTTTAGACTCTTTGTTTTTTCTTGACCTTTGTCTTCAGGCAAAATCACCTCGTACAATGCCATGTCGAGACCCATGAATTCCTTACTCCTCACATCAATATCTTTACCCTTATAACCATTTTTTAAGTATTGAACTAAGAATCTATGAAAATCGTCTTCTAGGTGAGGATCTTTGAAACCGGATATAACTGACATTGTGTTTTTTATACCATTTTCGTTTAGAACAACGAGAAGTTCTGTCATCTTTTTATCGTGAGTTTCTGGAGCAAGGTTTAATATAATAGTCTCAGCGTCATGTTTAGCTATTGCATAAGTCTCATCTAAAACCTCCTTTGGTAACACATCCCTATAACGAGATATTTCTTCTCCTACAACTTGATCAAGTTTTACATCAAAACTCTTTTCTCTATACTCTGCTTCTTTTTGGGAAATCTTTTCTCTCAGAAAAGCGATTTCTTGTTCTGGGCTAGTAAACTGAGGTAGTGTCTCTGCATTTTTTTCCATGAGTTTATTATATACGATTGATTAAACAGTGGCTATTTATATATTGTTATATTCACTTTGCATGGTAACAAAAATCCCCTTTCGGGGGAAATTCGTCCCGGAAGAAAAATTAATGAAGTAATTTTTCTTACCGACCAAGCACTGTTATATTCACTTTGCATGGTAACAAAAATCCCCTTTCGGGGATTTTTGTTACCATGCAAAGTGAGCGAAGGCCTTGTTTGCCTCAGCCATCTTGTGAGTATCCTCTCTTTTCTTTACTGCCTTACCCTCGTTTTTAGCTGCTAGGATGATTTCATCTGCAAGTCTAGAAGCCATAGGAGCGCCTTTGCCTTCTCTGGCAGCCTCAATAATCCACTTCATAGACAAGAAAGATCTTCTCTCTGGTCTAACCTCTCTAGGAATCTGATAGTTAGCACCTCCAACTCTTCGTGATCGAACTTCTGTAATAGGACCTGTATTTTTCATCGCAGTATCGAAAACCTCCATTGGATCTACTACCGTAGCTCCGCCTTTTGTCTTAATGATCTCAAGGGCCTCATAAACAATACCTCTAGCTGTCTCCTTTTGACCACGTAGCATTACGTAGTTAATAAATTTACCAATCTTCTCTGAGTTGAAGACATGATCTGGACCTACTATGTTTCTGTTAGTTACTTTTCTTCGCATTTGTTTTTATTCTTTATTCTAAATTATGATTTCCTTTGCCTGAGGACTACCTCATGCATAAGTGTTCGCTTACGCTCCCTTACTTACCTGCCTTAGGACGCTTTGCTCCGTATCTTGATCTACCCTTCATTCTCTTCTCCACTCCAGTAGCATCGAGCATACCTCTAACGACTGTATATCTAACTCCAACGTCCTTTACCTTACCCCCTCGAAGCAATACCACTGAGTGCTCCTGAAGGTTGTGTCCCATTCCTGGAATATAAGCTGTTACCTCTAGACCGTTTGTAAGACGAACACGAGCAATCTTTCGAATAGCTGAGTTAGGCTTCTTTGGAGTCTTTGTTGTAACCTTTGTACAAACCCCTCTTTTGAACGGAGCTGGGTAAAGTACAGGTCTGTTAGTAAGAGTATTGAATCCACGAGTAAGAGCCACAGCTTTAGGCTTTGTTTTTATACTCTTTCGCTTTCGTCTTATTAACTGATTGATTGTTGACATTGCAGGGTTTACTCTAATATATCTTATTAAAAAACACAAGTGACTGACTCATAGTAACAAAAATTATCTCAGCAAGCCTGTTATTAGGTCAAACTCTATGTATACCAAAGGAACTATATACTGCCAGAGGAAAAAGATGAAAAACAATAACAAGAAGAAGCCGTTTCTTTCTAGAAAATCCCTCGTACCAGATAAACTATTTGGAAATACAGAAAACAGGATTTTTGAACCATCTAGAGGTGGTATTGGGATGAGATTAAACGTAGCTAGAACCAGATTGATCAATACTATATATATGAAAGACTCAGCTAGTGACACAAACAAACCAAATCTGAGCATCAAACCAAAAACTACAGCTATAAATATGTTGGATAGTGGTCCAGCTAGGGCAACCATCGCCTCTCCCCACCTCTGATTCCGGAGATTATATGGATTAAATGGAACAGGTTTAGCCCAACCTATTATCATAGGAGAACCGGATATAAAAAGCAGCCCGGGTATAACAATAGATCCCATCAAATCAATATGGGGCATTGGATTTAAGGTGAGTCTTCCAGAAAACTTGGCTGTATTGTCCCCTTGCAGATAAGCCGCATAGCCATGTGAAACCTCATGGATTATGACCGAAAAAATGAAAATTATTATGTTAAAAATGAAATCTATTTGCATATTATTGCTTTTATGTTAACATAACCAAGCAATAAAAACATATGGCAAAGACATGCGAAATTACAGGTAAATCATCTCAAATGGGGGGCGGATACTCTAACCGAACTCGTGCGACTCAGTTCAACCCAATTGGCATGAAGAGAAGATATGTAAATCTCCAAAAAAAGAGAATCTATATTCCTGAACTTAAAAAATCAGTGACTCTAACTCTTTCTACAGACGCAATCAAAACTATTCAAAAGAACGGGGCGTACGCCACCCTCAAAAAAGCCGGATTGATATAAGTTTAAAAAACCACCAAATGGTGGTTTTTTAAGTTTTACAACCAACTACAGCTTCTTTAAGATTTTCATTTTTCAAAACAAACTCTTTGCCATCAGACTGAAAGACTATCCTGCCATTGTTACAAGTATTTATAGTTTTAATTTTTAACTTCTCCATTGTATCCAAAACCTCTTTGTGCGGATGACCATAACTGTTGTTTTGACCAGAAGAAACAACTGTCCATTTTGGAGAAACTTTTGAAACATACTCTTCTACACTACTAGTACGAGAACCATGGTGTCCGGCTTTCAAAATATCACTTTTCAAATAATCTCCGTCTATCTCCAGCAAATACTGTTCTATGTTTGATATAGAATCTCCTTGCAGGAGAACACTAGTATCTCCATATACAAGTTTCATAACTATTGACCCTGCGTTAGAACTAACTTCTGAAACATTTCTATCTGGAAAAAGTATCTGCAGATATGCTCCCCCACCCAAATCAATCACCTGACCTCGTCTAGCTAGAATTTTGGTGATTTTCTTATCAACTATCTCTTTTTGAAAAACATCATAAGCAGAGTTGTCATTTATTGTTCCAGGTTCAAGTACCACATCAGTAGAATATTTTTTCATAAAAGGAATAAAACCTTCGTAGTGATCTCTGTCTGGGTTTGTCACAACAATCATATCTACATGTCTGTCATACCAAGGCAAGACTTGTGAAATTTCCTTCATCAAATTTTTATTTGGACCACCATCTATCAAAACCTGCACACCCGTTGGCGACTCAATAAAAAGCGAGTCTCCTTGTCCAATATCAAGCACAGCAAAAGTAAGTAGATTGCCTCGATTTTCATGAAAAACAACTGACCAAATAACACAGCTGACCATAATAAGAAACAACAATATATACCAACGTAAATAAGTCCTCACATGGGAGAAAAACCTCTGCATATGGTATATTATACATATTAGAACTTTGAAAATCTCTTTCTCCTCATAACTTTTCTGGAGCACGGATATTTTTCTGCTGAAAAATTCCTCG
>CAZKFS010000002.1:0-34428 GCA_964552275.1 uncultured Candidatus Saccharibacteria bacterium
GGTTGAAAGAAGTTGGTATAAATATGGTAAGTATTGCAAATAACCACAGTCATGACTGTTTTGCAAAAGGTTTTGAAAGTACTAAAGAAAAATTGACTGAAGCGGGGATAGACTACATGGGGGAGGTTGAGTTGTCAAAAACTTATAAAATAAAAAAAGTTAACGGGAAAAATATTGTGTTTGTTGGAATAGACACACTCACATCTCCTATAGGGGTTTCTGATTTTTATCCACTGATAAAGAAACTTAAATCTGAAAATGATTACGTTCTAGTTAACATTCATTGGGGAGAAGAGTACAATCTCGGTTTCACACAAGAGCAGAGAAATATTGGCCGTAAGCTCATAGATAGTGGTGCTGATGTTGTTTTCGGACATCATCCACATGTTATAGAACCAACAGAGATATATAACAGCAAAGTTATATTTTATTCGCTTGGGAATTTTGTTTTTGATCAGGATTTTGGTGATACAAAAGTTGGTTTTGGTGCAGGAGTAGAGTTTTACAAAGATAAAAAAGTTTTCACTATCTTTCCATACAACATGAGAAAGTTTGCTCCAGAATTTATGAAAGATAAAGAAAGAGATGATTTTTGCGAAAAACATTTGAAAAATTTAATCCAACAGGGTTGCAATTTTGAACTGAAAATATAATATAAAAAGTAGAGATTGGGGGGTGCATGGAAGATTTCGAAGGGATGTTCGGTGTCACCAAGAGAGGGGCTCTAGAGTTCTTTCGGGTTCATCTGGTTGATGTCGCATCGCGACCCTTGGATGAGGACCAGCTTTTGTATAATGCAAGCATCCTTGCGCATTATGCACAAGTCTCGACACAGTCTACCGGCGGATTTCCAGCGCCAAAGTGTTTAGTTGGAGTGTTTGATCAGTTCGTTCTGGACACTTCAATGGGTGAAGATCCTGAAGTGATGGAAGTCGCTGGTGCCGAATGTCTTTTCTTGGTCGGGTTCTTTGAGGATCAGATGCGCAGGCGTCATTCAATTCCTTGGTATTCAGAACTGGGCGCAACTTTTTTCTTCAAGGCTTCATTAAACAAGAAGTCTAGGAAAAGAGCTCTTTTCTTCGAGGCTTTAGCAAGGGATTTTGAAGATTGGCGTCGACTCTACGCACGCTTGAGTCGGGAACTTCGGGACCAGAGGTATCTACTCAGACCACAATGAACTTCACACCAACGGGGCCAGGCTTGAACAGTCTTGGCCCCTTCGTTTATATTTAATGTTTTTGATGTATAATTCTTTTAATGACAAAGCTTTTGGATTTTATTAAAAAATATTGGATTGTTATATTGGCTACTGTTTTAATCTTGGTTGCAACTGCTCTTATTGAAATGAATTCTGGCAGATCTTTGTTTGGTCCATCTGGCAAGTTTGGTTTTTGGGAGGGAAGTGTTTGGAGTAGTGAAAACTCACAGCGAGTGGCAGATGCTTATACTTTTTCCCACATTATTCACGGGATGGTTTTCTACGGGTTCCTCTGGTTGGTGGCTAGGCGAGTTCCTGTAAAATATCGTTTTATATTTGCTCTGCTTATCGAAGCTGGTTGGGAACTACTTGAAAACTCACCGATTATTATAGATCGATACCGTGCAGTCACTATATCTCTAGGGTATGTTGGTGATAGTGTTTTGAATTCTGTATCAGATATTGTATTTGCTGGAATTGGTTTCTGGATATCGAGGTATTCAAAGTTTTGGGTTTCTGTTTTTCTCATTATTCTGATGGAGCTCGGATGTTTGTTCTGGGTTAGAGACAACCTGACTTTGAATGTAGTTATGCTCGCTTATCCGCTCGATAGTATAAAAGTCTGGCAGTCTGTTGGACATTAGTTTGGTTGTGATATAATTATCTAATAATTTATTCATTAAGTTTTAATTTTTAAAATATGTCAGAAAATAATCAAAACAATAGTTGTCAGGTTTGTGGTTCTGGAAATGGTCGCTGTGGTTCATGTGGAAATATGTGTGGTTTCGGTAAACACAATCTCCTAAGATGGATATTAGGCATTATCATTATCACTTGGATTTTTTCTATTGGTATGAAGTTCGGTGAAATAAAAGCTCAGCTACACGGTTCTTCTTATGGTTATAAAAGTATGAGAGTTTCACCTATGATGGGTGGTGCCACTTGGGATCAAAACACAGTTTTTTTCTCAGAGGCAGTTCCAGCAACTCAAGCTGGTTCGGTTAGAGTTATAAAGAACTAACAAACTAAAACAGCTCCCGCAAGGGAGTTGTTTTAGTTTTACTAACATTTTTCTAAAATGTTAGTATTAAATCATGACAAGGAATAACCTAATCACAGTTTTTGTTTTGATCGGTCTACTTATCTTTGGTTTTTGGTATTTTATTTTCAATAAAGAAGACAAAATTAAAAACTACCCATCTTCTGGGACAGATATTATTGCTTTTGGAGACAGTTTGATAGAAGGTGTTGGAGCAAGTTCTTCAGAAAATAACTTTGTTTCTATTTTGTCTAAAAAAATCGGTAGACCAATAGTTAACCTGGGCGTATCTGGAAACACAACCGAGGATGGATTGAACAGAATATCTGAGTTAGACAAATATGATCCAAAAGTAGTCCTGCTTCTTCTCGGAGGTAACGATCATTTGAAAAAAGTCCCAATAGAAACCACTTTCAGTAATTTGGAGAAAATTATACAAAACATACAGGCTAGAGGAGCTGTAGTTGTTGTGCTCGGTGTGCGGGGCAATCTGTTTGGGGACAAGTTTGCTCCAGAGTTTAAGGAAATAAAAAATAAATATCAGGCAGCCTACGTGCCAGATGTCTTGGATGGGTTGTTCGGTAATACAAAATACATGTCTGACGTCGTTCATCCGAACAATGCTGGGTATCAAATAATCGCTGACAGGGTTTACGAAGTTGTGAGGGGAGTTCTAAATTAGTTTATCCACAGTCTTTTTGTTGACTGGTGAACCCTAGTTCACCTATAATGTAAGTATCAAAAGTACAACATTATAAGTTTAATAATCACCAAAAACATGAGTAAACAAAATTTAGAAAGAGAGTTGAAGAGGGAACTAGAAGCTCTAAACGAGGTTATCGACAAAAGAATAATAAGAGGTCTCTCATATGCAAAGGAGGCCAGAAGACACAAGTTTGTTTTATCTAGTTTGTCGAACCTACGCAGAGCTAGATCAAACTGGATGACAAGATCGTTTTCATCATTTTCTCTAATATAAAAATATGAGTGAACAAGTCTATACAAATCATAAAAATAAGATTTTAGATTTTTACAGAAAAAACAGACGTTTGCCTGGATATAAAGAAATGATGACTCTTTTGGGTTTCAAATCCAAAAATGCAGTTTATAAACTTATAAACAAATTGGTTGATGATGGAGTTGTCGACAAAGATTCTAGTGGGAAGCTCACCCCGATGAAGATTTTTGGCCAAGTTCCACTTCTTGGGCTAGTAGAAGCTGGCATCCCTACTTCTGTGGATGAAGATACTTCTGAATCTCTGAACATAGATGAATATCTTGTTGGTGGGAGCAAAGCCTCGACTTATCTTCTAGAGGTCAAAGGTGATTCCATGATAGACGAAGGTATAAGGGAGGGTGATCTGGTTGTTGTGGAGAGAAGGGGTAATCCAAAAGACGGAGACATAGTTATAGCCGAAGTTGATGGTGGTTGGACTATGAAATATTTTAAAAAGAAGGGGAACCTTATCTACTTGAAACCTGCCAATAAAAACTATTCGCCAATATACCCTCAGTATGATCTAAAGGTGGCTGCCATAGTAAAAGGCGTTATTCGTAAATACTAGATTTGTAAAATATTTGTTATAATTTGGTCATGGGTAGATTTAAAGCCAGCAAGTTAATAGCGATAGAGTCTTGGGGGGTTTTGAGGCACGACAAAGAAATGCTACTTTTTCCTTTGTTGTCGGTTGTTCTAAGTTTTGCACTAACAGCAGTATTTCTCCTTTTTATTTTCTTTTCAGTTCTAGGTGGTGACTGGATGCAAATAAAAAACATTGAAGCTAATGAGCTAGATCCTATGGCTTATGTGCTTTTCTTTGTGTTTTATGTATTAAATTTTTTTATTATCAACTTTTTCCAGTCAGCTGTATTTATTATGACCAACGCTAGGTTTAGCGGACAAGATCATACTTTCAGTCAAACTCTCAAAGAGACCATGACAAGAGTCGATAGGATTTTTATTTGGTCTTTGATATCAGCAACAGTTGGTATTATTTTAAAAATTATTTCTGATAAATTTAAACAAATAGGTATTATAGTTTCTATGATTTTTGGATCAGCTTGGTCCGTACTAACTTATTTTAGTTTACCTTCTTTGGTTATAGGACAAACAACTGTTACCGGGTCTTTCAAGGAGTCTGCTTCCTTAATAAGAAAAACTTGGGGGGAAACAATCATAATCAATTTCGGTGCAGGTTTGTTTTTTGGAGTTTTGAACATACTCACTATTTTTGTTTGTTTAGGATTGGCTCTCCTCATTCCCGAAGCAACTGTTTTCTTTGTCTTGGTACTCATTGTTCTTTTAGTTCTTATTACTACCATATCTTCAATACTTGGTTCTATATTTAAACTCGCTATTTATCAGTATGCCAAAACAGGAGTTATTCCTCAGAGTTTTTCTTCAGAACTTGTCTTAAATGCAATAAAAAGTAAATAATGAAATCTTTTACTGGCAGAGTTAAAGATGTGGTTAGGAGTATAAAGAAGGGTAAAACACTTACATATAAAGAAGTTGCAAAAAAAGCTGGCAACATAAATGCTAGTCGTGCAGTCGGTAGTATCATGAAGAAGAATTTTGACCCAGAAATTCCTTGTCATAGGGTTATAAGGTCAGACGGTACCGTGGGGGAGTACAATCGTGGAGGCACAGAAAAGAAAAAGAGTATTTTAAAAAAGGAGGGTGTTATATTTTAATAAAAATTTAAAAATGTTATAATATTTTTATTAGAATTTAATATATATTTTATGTTAGCTATAATCATTGCTTCAGTTGCCGTCTTTGCCTTCGGTGCTTTCTGGTTTACAGTTTTGTTCGGTAAAAAGTGGGCAGAACTTATGGATTTTAATCCAGCAAGTAACGATAAGTATAAAGATATGGGCATGGCAAAACCTCTAGTTTTGAACTTTTTAACAAATGTTATTATAGCTGGAGTAGTTTATTCTGTTTTACCTCAAATACTATCTTTGGGTATACCAGCTTACAAAGCCCTTCTGGTTATATGGCTTGGTTTCAGTTTTCCTATTTTTGCTAACGCAGCTATTTGGGAGAGAAAATCTTGGAAGTTGGTGGTTATAAATTCTGCTCAGAGTTTAATATCGTTATTTATTCTTGCTTCTATTATTTATTACATGCAGTAAATTGTTGTGAGGATACTTGTTAAAGTTAAGGCTGGTGCAAAAGAAAACAAAGTGATCCCACCAGTCCCGAGGCTTTTGGATGTCGAAGATGAGAAAAGTTACTTTGCGGTTTTTGTAAAAGAGTTGCCAATAAACGGCAAGGCAAATGACTCTGTAATAAAAGCTCTGGCTGAATATTTTTCTGTAACCCTGTCTCAGGTTAAGTTATTGAGAGGATCCTCCTCCAAAATAAAAGTTTTTGAGATTTATAACTGATTAATATAAGACAACGCCCCGGATCTCTCCGGGGACGTCAGGTTGTACTGGAAAAAACTTTAACCTTAGGTTGTTGAGGGCGTTTCCATCTCCTTCTTGATCTTTGTGAGGAGATTGTTCCTGGCCTCATCTGGAGTAGCCCCTGCTGCTGTCATTGCAGGAGATTCCCTCAAGGTTGCACGCCACCCATTTCTGGTGGGGACGTATCTGATCCGCTCTTCAGACATATTTAGTTTTTCCAACTCCACACCTCTTTCTTGGGCACGAGAAGTCCATTTGAAATCTTATATTTATATATGGTAAAGGTCAATCTAAAATACAGGTTGGATTGTTAACATCTATGTCAAATCGACTGTGAGTAGTATGTGGATAAGTTCATTGACATAGTTGTTGACAAAATATACCTACTTGACGTATACTCTCTTTAGCTTCACGCGATTGAGTTTTGTCTGGTGGTGAAGGAGAATTACAGGTTTTCTAGATAACCTGTATGGTTAATAAGTTCTCACACTATTTTGGTTTTAAATCAATAACAAACAAATAAACAAATTATAGACCTTTGGGGAAAGGCCTATTTTTTGTTTATTGTTTTGTTTGGTTTTATTTTATTAAAGGAGGGGGTTAATTAAAGTACAACATTTTATGAACAAAACATCTGCACGTCCACAGAAATTTTTTGGTCGTTTCAAACAGCCTAGAATTGAAACACCGAATTTTGTTGAACCTCAAATAGATTCTTTCAAATGGTTGATAGAAAAAGGCCTAAAAGAGGTTTTTGAAGAATTTTCTTCTATAAAAGATTATTCAGAAAAGAAATTTACACTAGATTTTACTGGTTTCGAGTTAGACAGTCCAAAGTATGATGAATATCATGCAAAAGACAACAAACTATCATACGAAGCTCCACTAAAAGTAAAAGTTAAGTTAAAGAACCACATTCTTGGTACAGAGAAGGAACAAGAGATTTTCATGGCGGATTTCCCACTCATGACTTCTCACGGTACATTTATTATATCTGGTGTTGAAAGAGTTATCGTTCCTCAGCTTGCTCGTTCATATGGAGTGTTTTTCACAGCTTCTGATGTAAAAGGCAGACAACTTTTTGGTGCAAAAATAATTCCATCACGAGGTGCTTGGGTAGAAATAGAGTCCGATGCAGACGGAACTATATTTGTTCGTATTGATAGAAAAAGAAAGTTTGCCGTCACAACACTTTTGCGTGTTTTGGGTGCAAAAGATGATGAATCTATAAAGAAATTATTTGCAAATGATGCTTTCGGACTAGCTTCTATAGAGAAAACTTTGCTAAAAGATCACGGCAAGTCTGTGGACGAGGCTTTTATAGAAATACACAAGAGACTTAGAGATGGTGATCTAGCTACGGCAGAAAACGCAAAAGAATTTGTCATGTCTATTTTTGAAGGAGAGAGATACGACCTTTCTCCTGTTGGAAGATACATGTTCAACAAACGTTTTGGTAAGAAAATGGATGATAAGGAGTTGAAAAGAAAAACTCTATCACTTGAGGATATTGCTACAATAATATCTAACATAGCTCTTCTAAACAACACTCCTAACGCTGTTCAGGACGATATCGACCACCTAGGAACTAGAAGAGTTAGATTTGTTGGTGAACTTTTCCAGCAAAAGATCCGAACTGGTATGGCTCAGATAAAGAGAAACATCCAGAACAGAATGTCTACTATAGATACAGACGTTACTCTTCCTGTTCAATTCATTTCTCCGAAACCACTTCAGGCACGTATTAAAGAGTTCTTTACTACAAACCAGCTATCTCACTTTATGGATCAGACAAATCCTCTTTCTGAGATCGAGTATCTTCGAACACTATCTGCTCTTGGTCCAGGAGGTCTAAACCGTACTCGAGCCGGATTTGAAGTTCGTGACGTTCACACATCTCACTATGGAAGACTTTGCCCTATCAACACACCCGAAGGTCCAAACATTGGTCTTGTTTTGCGTCTAGCTATCTATGCTCGTATAAACAGTTTTGGAATGATCGAAACTCCATATGCAAAAGTAAAAAATGGAAAGGTTACATCTGAAATTCAATATCTAAACGCTGGAGAGGAAGAAGGATTTGCTATTGCCCACGCCGCAACTCCAGTTGCAGAGGATGGAAAAATTCTAGTTGATGAAGTTGAAGTTAGAATAGAAGGAAACCCAAGCACTGTTTCAAAAGACAAAGTAGATTTTATTGATGTTGCAACAAATCAAGCTTTTTCTATTGCAACTTCTATGATTCCTTTCCTAAACCATGACGAAGCAAGTAGAGCGCTCATGGCATCAAACATGCAGAGACAAGCAACACCTTGTATTATTCCAGAAGCACCTCTAGTTGCTACAGGAATGGAAGCAGATGCTTTGAAAGATACAGGAAGATTGGTCATAGCTACTGAGGATGGAGTTGTAACACATGCAGATGGGTTAAAAGTTGCTGTTAAGAACAGTAAGGGCAAGGAAGTCGAGCACAACCTTGTTAGATTTTCACGTACAAACAACTTCACAGCTTTTCATCAGAGACCATCTGTAAATGTTGGTGACAAAGTTAAAAAAGGAGACATTCTTGCAGACACTTCTTCTAGTGAGAACGGACAATCTGCTATAGGTCAAAATATGTTAGTGGCTTTCATGTCATGGAGTGGTTCAAACTATGAAGACGCTATTATTCTTTCTGAAAGAGTTGTAAAGAACAGTAAATTTACATCAATACATATAGAAGAGTTTGTTGTTAGTGTTCGAGATACAAAACTTGGTCCAGAAGTAACAACATGCGATATTCCAAACGTTGGAGAAAGTAAGTTAAAGAACCTAGCCGAAGACGGTATAGTTCAAGTTGGAGCAGAGGTTAGACCAGGAGATATTTTGGTTGGAAAGATCACTCCAAAAGGAGAGACTCAGTTAACACCAGAAGAGAGACTACTTCGATCACTATTCGGTGAGAAAGCTCACGATGTAAAAGATACATCAAAGAGAATGGAAGGTGGAAAGAGAGGAAGAGTTATCAAGGTTCAAATTTTCTCAAGAGAAAAGGGAGATAAACTTGATTCTGGAATAATAAAAAGAATTCACATTGAAGTTGCCCAACTTAGAAATGTTTCTGTTGGAGACAAGCTAGCTGGACGACACGGAAACAAAGGTGTTATCTCAAGAATTCTTCCAGAAGAAGATATGCCATATATGGAAGACGGTACACCTATAGATGTTATTCTAACTCCACTTGGTGTGCCTTCTCGTATGAACTTGGGACAGATTTTGGAATTGCATTTGGGTCTAGCCGCAAACACATTGGGTTACCAAGCTATAGTTCCTCCTTTTGCCGGTGCGACAGGAGAAGAAATAAGAAGCGAATTAAAAAATGCAGGTTTTTCTGAGACTGGAAAGATGAAACTGTTTGACGGAAGAACTGGAGAAATTTTTGAGCAGGAAGTAGCTGTTGGTTATATGTACATAATGAAGTTGCATCACATGGTTGAGGACAAGATCCATATGAGATCAATCGGACCATACTCTCTTATCACACAACAGCCTCTTGGAGGAAAAGCTCAGAACGGAGGACAGAGATTTGGAGAAATGGAAGTGTGGGCTTTGCTTGGTCACGGAGCAGCACATACTCTGCAAGAAATATTAACTATAAAATCTGACGATATTATAGGTAGATCAGCAGCGTTTGATGCAATAGTGAAAGGATTACCGATCACTCAACTCAACACACCGGCGTCCTTTAACGTTTTGCTAAACAACCTTCGAGGTTTGGCGTTAGATGTTCAGATTAAAAAAGGGTCGAAAGAAATATTAGACGGTCAAAATAATATAGCTTAATCTCAAATTAAAAAAATATGAAAACAAGAACAACAACAGACGCAAACGATTTCGAGACAATAGCACTCAAAGTGGCTTCTCCAGAGAGAATCAAAGAGTGGTCTTTTGGTGAAGTTACAAAACCAGAAACAATAAACTATCGTACACAGAGATCAGAGAAGAACGGTCTATTTGATGAAAAGATTTTTGGTCCAGACAAAGACTACGAGTGTTACTGCGGTAAATACAGAGGTATACGTTACAAAGGTATTATCTGTGAGAAATGTGGAGTTGAAATAACTCGATCTATAGTTCGACGTGAGAGAATGGGACATATTGAGCTCGCTACAGTTGTTTCACATATTTGGTTTTTGAAATCAATGCCAAGTAGAATAAGTGCAGTTTTGGGAATCCCAACTGCAGATATTGAGAAAGTTATATATTTTGCTGGATATATAGTTACAAAAGTTTCAGAAGAGGATAGAACTAGATATTTGAAAGATCTTGATTCTGAATACAAAGCAAAAGTTAAATCTCTCCAAGATGAAAAAACAAAGGAAGCGGTAAAGGAAATGTTGCTTAATGCAAAGAGAGAAATCGAATCAATTCAAGAGGGTAGAGTTTTGGATGAAGTAGAGTACTACAACTTTGGAATGAAATACGGAACTATGTTCGAGGCATCTATTGGAGCTGAGGCAATCTATAACATATTTAAAAAATTAGATTTACAGAAACTTCTAGGACAACTAAAGCAAGAGTTGGAAAAAGCTAGTAGCTTAGAGTCTGTAAAAATAAGCAAGAGAATTGGACTGATTAGTTCAATGATAAATTCTAATACTCGTCCTGAATGGATGTTCCTTACATCTATTCCTGTTATACCCCCAGCGCTTAGACCTATGGTCCCGCTTGATGGAGGAAGATATGCAACATCAGATGTAAATGATTTGTACAGAAGAGTTATAAACCGAAACAATCGTTTGAAGAAGTTGAAAGAAATTCATGCTCCAGATGTTATTTTGAGAAACGAAAAGAGAATCCTACAAGAAGCTGTAGATGCACTTATCGACAACTCCATAAGACATGGTTCTGCATCAGGTGCGGTGAATCAAAGTCAGAGACGACCTCTCAAATCTCTAGCTGATAACCTTAAGGGTAAAAGAGGTATATTCCGTCAAAACCTACTTGGTAAAAGAGTGGATTACTCAGGACGTTCTGTGATCGTTGTTGGTCCAGACCTTCACCTAAATCAATGTGGTCTTCCAAAGCACATGGCTCTTGAACTATTTAAACCTTTTGTTATTTCTGAACTTCTACAAAAAGAACTAGCATACAACATCCGTGGAGCAAGTAAGCTTATCGAGGATGGTATCGCAGAAGTTTGGGCTATTTTGGAAGACGTTATTTCAAACAGATACGTTTTGCTAAACAGAGCTCCTACTCTACACAGACTTGGTATTCAAGCTTTCAAACCAATCCTTATTGAGGGTAACGCTATCCAAGTTCACCCACTTGTTTGTTCAGCTTTCAACGCTGACTTCGACGGTGACCAGATGGCCGTACACGTTCCTCTTTCTGATGAGGCACAAATGGAAGCTAGAGAAATAATGGCTTCAAGTAGAAACATATTGAAACCAGGTTCAGGAGATCCTACAGTTTCTGCAAAAATGCTCGATATTACTTTGGGTTGTTACTGGATGACAAAAGAAATCGTTGGTGACAAAGGTGAGGGTAAGTTTTTCTCATCTCCTAACGCAGCAATAACAGCTTATGATCTTGGAGCAGTATCATTTAGAGCAAAAATAAAAGTTCTTCCAACAGAGGCAGAAAAGTATAAACAATTTGAAGGAAAAATATTTGATACTACAGTAGGAAGATTGTTGTTCAACTCTGTTCTTCCAAACGACTATCCTTTCATAAACAACGAAGTCGACAGAAAAAAGATTTCTGGATTGGTTGATGAACTCATCGAAAAATACGGAATAGAGAACGTTCCACCTATCATAGACAAGATAAAATCTTTCGGATTCAAGTATGCAACTCACTCAGGTGTTACTTGGGGTCTGGATGATGTGGTTATACCAGAAGGTAAAAAAGACATAATAAGCAAATCAAAAGCTAAAGCAGACGCTATAGTAGAACACTTTAACTCAGGTCTTATTTCAAAAGATGAAAGAATAAGACAAACAATCGAAATCTGGCACAGTGCAAAAATGGAAGTTGAAAAACTTATGCCAGGTGCGCTACCAAAGAACGGTTCAGTATTGGACATGGTTCTTTCTGGAACTAGAGGTTCGATGTCTAACATCACTCAGATGGCAGGTATGAAAGGACTTATCGCAAACAACGCCGGTGAAACTATAGAATTCCCGATTCTATCTTGTTCAAAAGAAGGACTTACACCACTAGAGTACTTTATTACTACACACGGTTCACGAAAAGGTTTGACTGACACAGCTCTAAACACAGCTAAATCAGGTTACCTAACTCGTAAAATGTTCGTTGTGGCACAGGATACTATTATCAACGAAGAGGATTGTGGTACAAAAGAGGGAATCATAATAGACAAAAATGCTATTTCTGGAATAGAGGTATCTATCGCTAAACACATCAGAGGACGATTTATTTCTGAAGATATTGTTACAAAAGAAGGAAAAGTTTTGTTCAAAAAAGGTGATTTGTTGAGCAAAAAAGATGCATTGTTTGTTGAAGCTAGTGGCGTTACTTCTGTCACTGTTAGATCACCACTTTCATGTAAAACTCTAAATGGTATTTGTGTTAAGTGTTACGGTGTTGATCTAGGAAGAAATAAAGTAGTTGATCTTGGTGAAGCTGTAGGAACAGTTGCCGGTCAAGCTATTGGTGAACCTGGTACTCAGTTGACTATGAACACAAAACACGCCGGTGCCGCATCAGTTTCTGGAGACATTGTGCAAGGCCTTCCTCGTGTTGAGGAGTTGTTCGAAAAGAGAAAGCCAAAGAACCCTGCAGTGGTAGCTTCAGTTTCTGGTACTATTTCAGAAATCAGACAAAATGATAAAGAAAAAGTTATTGTTGTAACTCCAAACATTGAAGACAGAGTAAAATCAAAAGATAGAATCGAATACCAAGTTTCTCTAAACAGAACTATATTTGTTAAAGTTGGTAATGAAATAAAGAAAGGAGACATAATAACAGACGGTTCTGCTGATATTGATGAGTTGTACAAATACGCTGGCAAAGACAAAACAATAGACTATATTATTCACGAAATAAATAAACCATACGAACTTCAAGGAGAAACTGTATCTAGAAAACACATTGAAACAATCGTAAGACAGATGATCTCAAGAAAGAAAATAAAAACTGCTGGAGACACTGTTTTCTTGGAAGGTGATATCGTGGAGGCTTCTTTCTTGGCTGAAGAAAATGCAAGAGTAAAAGCTCTAGGACTAACAGAAGCTAAAGCAGAAGGTGTGGTTATGGGTATCGGAGACGTATCTCTTTCACGAAGAAGTTTCCTTGCTGCTGCTTCCTTCCAGCACACAACTAAGATGCTTATCTCAGGTGCTATAAGAGGTAATGCTGACAGACTAGTTGGACTTATGGAAAACGTTATTATCGGTAGACTTATTCCAGCGGGTACAGGATTCAAGGGTAGTAGAAAAGCAAAGATGATAGCGGATATGAGAGAAGCTAGACCAGTAGTTTATCCGGAAAACAGATTTCAGTAAGTTCGTTTAAAAAACAGAATATAGAGAGGGTCATATACTTTTCACCACTATAGAAAAGATCAGCCCTACGTGTACAAGTTTTGTTGGTGTTATTGCAAAACATACATGTCATCATCTGTTGATCAAATCAAATCAAAAATAGATATAGTTTCACTCATCAGCTCTTATATAAAGCTGGAAAAAGCAGGTGGAAACTTTAAAGGAAGGTGTCCTTTTCATAACGAGAAGACGCCATCCTTTTTCGTATCTCCTGATCGTGGTAACTACTATTGTTTTGGGTGTCAGGCAAAGGGGGACATATTCACTTTCGTCCAAGAATTTGAAGGACTGGATTTTATAGGATCGCTAAAAGTTTTGGCAGACAAAGCTGGGGTAAAACTAGAGCAGTTTGATCGTGGTGATAAAACAGAAAAAGAAAGATTGTTTACTGTTTTGGAGCAGGCAGTTTTGTTTTATCAGAAAAAACTTTTGGGGGACAAATCTGCTCTAGATTATTTGCATGGCCGGGGAATAAAAGACGAGACAATAAACGAATTTAGACTTGGATTGGCGCCTCTCGAGTGGAGAGATCTCTACGAATATCTGTTGAGTAAAAATATCACACCTAGAGACATGTTGTCTGTTGGTTTGATAAAGAGAAAAGAGGGCACACAAGATTCGTACTATGATACCTTTCGAGGAAGAGTAGTATTTCCTATAGCGGATTCGTCTGGAAGAGTTGTCGGATTTTCTGGGAGAATATTGGTCCCAGATGAAAAATCTCCGAAATATTTGAACAGTCCAGAAACAGAACTTTTTAACAAATCAGAAATTCTTTTCGGTTTAGACAAAGCCAAAAAGGATATTCGATTAAAGGATTATTCTATTCTAGTTGAGGGACAAATGGATCTTGTTATGTTGCATCAGGTAGGAATCACGAATACAGTCGCTTCTTCTGGCACAGCTCTTACTTCAGATCACCTGATAAAACTTAGAAGACTTTCAAATCGTATCATCATGGCATATGACGGTGATTCTGCAGGTTTTTCTGCATCAAACCGTTCTGCTCAAATAGCCCTTTCTCTCGGGATGGAACTAAAAGTTGCACAGATGCCACAGGGGAAAGATCCAGCAGATTTGGCCAAAGATGACATCGAGGAATTAAAAAACAGTTTAAAAAACGCAAAGCATATTATTGATTTCTACACTGACTCCCTTATTTCTAGGTCCGTTAATCCTCGAGAACTTGGTGAAGAGATTAGAAAAAATGTTTTGCCTTATATAGCTATACTACCAAGCACTATAGAGAAATCACATTTTATAAAAAGTATTGCTCAAAAAGCTTTCATAAAAGAGGAGGCTCTTTGGGATGATCTAAAAAATGTTGGTCAAGAAGACGTGGCCAGACAGCAGACTAGAGTAGAATCTTCACCGCCAACTCCCAGAGTTGATATCATAGAACGCAAAGTTCTAGGATTTCTAATGTGGCAAGAGCAGGTGAAAGAAAAAGATTTAAATATAAACATAGGAGAGATAAAGAAAAAAGTAGAGGGGATAATAGGAGTCAGGATAAAAGATTTGGAAAAAGAGTTGGAGAAGGAAAAAGATTTACTACTGTTCGAGATAGAAAGTTATTACAGCAACAAAGCCGACTTGTCTCGAGATCTGGATGAACTCATAGTTGGACTTGAGGAGGAATATTTAAAAAAGGAGTTCGGAGAGGTTATGTTGAAACTACAGAGAGCAGAACAAACCAAAGACAGCAGTGAAGTTTTAAAATATTTAGAGGATTGTCAACGTATTTCACAGAGAATAAACACAATTAAAACAATAAAAAACGCTTATGAAAAAAAATAAAAAATCAAAAGTTAAGGCAAAGCCTAAAAAACAAATAAAAAAAGTTAAGTCTTCAGAAAAGCCAACGAAGCGCAAGCTAAAACAGAAGAAAATTGTGGTTCCTAAAATACGTGCAAAAAAGAAAAACAAATCTTCTTTGGCTATGAGGGCTGCAAAAACCCCAGATAAAAAATCTGCAGTAGTTTTGAAAAAGGCCGACAAGCAAAGTCAGGGCATGGAGAAACTTCTTCATAAGGGTAAAGAGCGAGGTTACATAACATATGATGAGATCCTAAAAGAATTTCCAACTGTAGAAGAAGACATTCTGTTTCTAGATGAACTTTATGAAAAACTCTCTGTGGCTGGAGTTGATGTTTTGGAAGGCGGTGGACTTCTCGAAGCTCCATCTACAGATGATCTGGTTAGTAAAAAATATGCGTACGGTAAGAACATGGAGTCGTCTTATGACTCTATACAGATGTATTTGAAAGAAATAGGACAGTATCAGCTTATTTCTGGTGGAACAGAAAAAGAGTTAGCGAGACGTATTCAAGCTGGTGATGAGGAAGCAAAGAATTTGCTTGCTAGAGCGAACCTTCGTCTAGTGGTTTCTATTGCAAAGAAATACGCGAACAGATCAGCGGACCTAACTTTGCTAGATCTTATCCAAGAGGGTAACCTTGGCCTTTTCAAGGCGGTAGATAAATTCGATTGGACAAAGGGTTACAAGTTTTCAACTTATGCTACATGGTGGATTCGTCAGGCCATAACTCGTGCTTTGGCAGATCAATCCAGAACGATTCGTGTTCCTGTGCACATGGTAGAGACTATAGCTAAATATAAACAAGTCGTCCGAAGACTTTCTCAAGATTTGGGCAGAGATCCTTTGCCAGAGGAGATTGCAGTTGAGATGAACCTCCCAGTTGATAAAGTTTATACAATAGAAAAAATCGACCAAAGTACACTCTCTCTAGAAACACCTATTGGTGAAGAAGGGGATGATAGTAAAAGTAAACTGGGAGATTTTCTAGCTGATGACAAAATACTTTCTCCAGATCAAGAATCATCACGTCGTATAATCTCCGATCAAGTAAAAGAAATTCTCAATGACTTACCAGAAAAAGAAAGAAAAATACTAGAACTCCGACACGGACTTGTTGACGGTGTGACACATACACTAGAAGAAGTGGGTAAAGAGTTTGGTGTTACTCGTGAGCGTATACGACAGATCGAAGCAAAAGCACACGAAAAAATCCGACAGCATGACAAAATCAACAGACTTCGTAACTATTATTAAATAAACTTCCAAATCTGGCGAACTCCTTGTTTCGTATTTAGAAATATTCGTCACCTTACGAGATGTAAGGCTCCTCACATTTCCAAATCCTCAACATCGGATTTCATCCAGATTATGAAAGTTTGTGGTATCTCGCGTAAACCACAATCTATTGACAAAAATATTTTTAGTTATATAATAGAGTGTAGAAATTTTACAGAGGCAGTTGGTGCTTCTGTGTTTGGAGGATACAGTGGTAAAGAGTGTGATGATGGTTTGTGTTGCCTTGATGATGGTTTCCGTGGCTTCGGCTCAGGACAGCTTCAAGGTGACGACTGTTTCCATCGGATCGGGGGAAACCCCGATTACTGGTGGAGTCTCGGCTTCCGTCGATCTATCGACGGAGACAGGCGGTTACATTCAGATCATGGCCCAGAGCCAGCAGGCCTGGTTCATGATGGGCAAGGACTGGAAGTTCGGCAGCGGACACAAGTGTTCGCTGTACGGATCAGTGGGTCACTTCCAATCGGCCCCATGGGTCGGACCGTATGCCGGTTGCAATCTGAACGTCGCCAAGGTGTTTGGTCAGGACGTCGTGATCGGCGCCCTCACCTGGCCAGGCTGGTACATCGGTCGAGAACCGATGGACTGGCAGAACGACGGGGTGAAGAATACCGAGGCTACCTACGTTGGGTACTTCTCAATGGCCACAGCTTCGATCGGAGCACTTCAGCTAAGTTTGTCTCATCTGAACTTTCTCGATGAGCCGACGAACTGGTTGCCCGGTGTCGGCTACAATCAGAAAGTCAGGTCAGATACGGAAGTCACGGGAAACGTGACTTGGAATCCCAATGCCGATCGCGCCATGTATTACATCGGCGTCGTGTGGCATCCGAAGAAGTGAGTGCAGTCTCGTGTTGTGTGGAGCCAGAATATCGGCTCCATCAGCACGAGGCTTTTTTGTTTAATAACTAATTATTATTTTGAAAAGTTTACAAAATTCAAATAAATGATATGGTTTAAAAAGAGGGGTGATGCATGATTGACCTGCTGACTTACTCAGCCATCTCTGGTGTCTTGTTCGGACTGTGGCCACTTTTCATGCAGAGAAGTGGTATCAAGAACGTCGACGTCTCAACTGTCGTCATGGAGATGATTGTTCTCGCGGTCCTGCTTCCTTTTGGACTCAGAAACGTGAGTACGTTCGACTGGACCCAGATGAGTTGGGTCTACACCATACTAGCATCCGTTTCCGCAGCTTTCGGGGTTCTCATCTTCAATACTGGATTGTCCAAATCTAGTGATGTGACACTCAGCACGTACTTTGTGGTGATGATAGTCATACAGACTAGCGTTCCTGCCGTTTATGAAGTTTTTAAGAATGGCATGAGCGTATCGAAATTCATAGGATTTATGTTGGCAGGTCTTGCAGCGTACTTCCTGTTGAAGTGAGCGAGTTCTCGTTGTTAGTGGAGCCAGAATATCGGCTCCATCAGCACGAGGCTTTTTTGTTTGTTAAAAAATTTTTTTATGGTAGAGTGTTTCTGGGAGAAACTTGATGATTAAGCTCATACTCGTTACGTTCGGGTTTGCCCTTGCGGCAACCCTGGTAGTCGTCTGCTTTTTGTTGAGGGTGTAAAAGTGAAAAAAGAAAATCTAGGAACGATTTGTCCCACTGTGGGGTGTCCAAAGGATGGCAGTACCACTTCCGTCTTTGGGACCTATCCATATTTCACGTGTACGGTGTGTCACACCCTCCTCGGTGAGTTTAAGGAGGGGGATCAGGAGAATCTGGTCGACTACTCACAGGTCAAGATGGAGAAGGATCTTAAGGCTCAGGAGGGCGACAAGAACAACGGCTTTGTGTAGGTGGGGCGAAACTTCGCTCCACCTAGACAAGGTTTTTTTGATACTCAATAATCCATGTTATCCTTATATCTATGTCAGATACTATTTTCGAAGAAAAGTATAAAAAGTTGAACAAGGCTCAAAAGGAGGCCGTGGATACCATAGAAGGTCCTGTAATGGTTGTGGCTGGTCCTGGAACTGGCAAGACTACTATTTTGACCCTTCGCATAGCAAACATATTGAAAAAAACAGACAATCCAGCTTCGGGCATTTTGGCTCTAACTTTTACAGATGCTGGAGCAAAGGTGATGAGGATGAAACTTCGTGAGATTATTGGAAACAGAGCAGATGACGTCAGGATACATACTTTTCATGGTTTTTCCTCCAGTGTTATAGCTGAATTCCCAGAACACTTTGTTCACTTATCCAGAAGTAAACAAATCACGGACATAGAAGCTGAGTCTATTTTGCGAGAGATTTTGAAAAATAAAAAATATTCTAAACTGAGACCTTTGGGTGACACAGATTTTTATTTGAATAAAATATTGGGAGCTATAGGAGATTCTAAAAAAGAAGCTTGGAGCCCAGAAACTGTTCGTAAGTTTGCCTTGGATGAAACAGAAAGAATAAAAAATGACGAAGGCTCGATTTCTTCTAGAGGTGCAACAAAAGGTAGTTTGAAAGCAGATGCTTTAAAGCGAATAGAAAAATGTGAAAGAACTATTTTGTTTGCCGAGGTTTACGAAGAGTATGAAGCAAAGAAAAAAGACGAGAGAAAGATGGACTTTGATGATTTGTTGTTTGAGCTGGTTTCGGCTTTGCAAAAAGACGAGTTGCTCTTGCGACTATTGCAAGAGAAGTTTTTGTATATTCTTGTGGATGAACATCAAGACACAAATGATTCACAAAACCTTATCGTTTCACTTTTAGCGAACTTTTTTGAAAACCCAAATATATTTGTGGTAGGGGATGAGAAGCAGGCCATCTATCGTTTTCAAGGTGCTTCAGTCGAAAACTTTCTCAAGTTTCAAAATATCTGGAAGGATATGAAAGTTATTTCACTAGAAGACAATTATCGTTCTCACCAACATATACTGGATGCTACTTTCTCTATGATCGAAGAAAACTATGTTGAAGGTGAACACATTAAACTCCGAATCAAACTGAAATCTGGAGTGAAGAGTGATAAGAAACCTATCGATTTGGTTTTTGCTGACAACACAGACTCTGCGGATCAGTATTTACTACAAGAACTAAAGAATATTTATAAAAAAGAACCAGAGGCAAGCGTTGCTGTTATTTTGCGCTGGAACAAAGATGTGGATCATGTGCTGTCTTTATGTGAATCAAACAATGTTAAAGTCACCGCAGAACGTGGAGTAGATATTTTCTCTCATCCTGTTGGGATGCTTTATTTTAGTATCCTAGAGTATCTTTATGATCCATCTAAAACAGAGGCACTGGCTCAAACCGTTGCAAGTGGTCTGTGGGGTTTGGATTTTCAGAAATCAGTTGAGCTTATAAAGAAAATAAGAAGTGGAAGTGTGAGTAGTATAGAAAAAGAAATACCAAAACTCAGAGAATTACTGTCAGAAAAAAACCAAGTTGGAGTAATAAACTATCTAATTTCCGTTGGGGAGTTGTCCAGGCTAGTTTCCAAAGAAAGATTGACTGAACCGACCTCTGTCGAGGTTTGGAGAACCATCATAGACTTGGCACGAGAAATAGCAGTTACCTCTGGTATAGAAAATGTTTCAGATTTAATAAAAGAAATTTTAGACTACCGAAAAACTTCTGAAAATAAAGTTATAAAGATAGGTAGCGGAAATACTGATGCCAAAATACAAATAATGACAGCTCACTCTTCAAAAGGTCTAGAGTATGACTATGTTTTCCTGCCCTTGGCTTTGGAAGAAAACTGGATGCGACGACCGCGGTCTTCATCTTTTGTTTTGCCTAGAGAAAAAGATACAAGTGACGAAGTGAGAGATGCTAGGAGGCTGTTTTATGTTGCTCTGACTCGTGCCAGAAAACATGCGGTTGTTGTTGTTCCTTTGCAGGACAATCTGGGTAAGGATTTCACCCCATTACGTTTTACAGAAGAATTAAGTAAGAAAGATGTGAACTCAGTAGACGCTCCAAAGGTAAAGTCTGAACCAAAAAGCTTGAAAAATGAGGAGTTGAAAAATCACAGGAAAAACGAACTGATCGAATACTCAAAAAGAGTTTTGTTGGAAACTGGATTATCTGTTACAGCACTAAATCATTTTATTTCCTGTCCCTCTGAGTTTTTGTACAAAAGTATTTTGAAAGTTCCAGAGGCACCGAACCCTAGTTCTGAAAAGGGTATAGCTATGCACAAAGCCATTTCTGAAGTTTGGCGAAGTAAATCAAAAAATGTTTCGGATATAACAAAAACAATAGAAGGATCAGTTAAATCCCATTTTGAAAATTCTCTCTTACCAAAAAACGAAAAAGAGATCGTTTTAGAAGAACTCCTAGCTTCTGCCCCAGTTGTTTCTAGAGCTTTGCTCGAGCATTTTAGTATTTCTGGAACAGTTTTTACTGATAGGTGGATAGAGAAAACGTTTGGAATGATGCAAGGTGAAAAAGATATTTTAGTTATTTTGCATGGCCAAATGGATACCATAATAGATATGGGTGAAAAAACTTTGGTTTTTGACTATAAGACCAGAGAAGCATTGAGTGTAAATGCAATAAAAGGAGAGACAAAAGACTCCGACGGCAAATATTTCAGACAGTTGGTTTTTTATAAAATGCTACTAAGTGAAAACAATACATTCAAATCAAAAAACATCGAACCAGCTTTGGTTTTTGTAAAACCAGACGACAAGGGTCGTTGTCCAACTATAGCTATACCAGTATCGAGAGAAGATGAAGATAGGGTTCAGGCTGAGATAAAAAGTTTGGTAGACAGTGTGTATTCAGGGGATTTTCTGACAAGTACTTGTGATGACAAGGGTTGTGTATTTTGTGCCTATAAAAATTTTTGACATGACGAGGGGCGAGCTGTTCAAGCTCGCCCCGAATGTCGGATCTACTTGCCGTACGGCCAGTAGGTGCGCAGATCTCCCACGTAGAAGAAGAGGTCACCTTGGTATGCGATGCCGATACCCACTAGTGCAATCAACGTGACCCAAGCCATGAGGACGATCAACCCCAAGCCTCCATAGTCCTGATCACGGTTCTCTTGGTCAATCATTTGTTCGGCCAAGTGTCACCACCTTTCCTCGTGAGGTAAGACTTTCTAACTCTTATTCTATCAAGAGTTTTATAAACTGTATATTATTGGAGTAGAGCGTCTATTGTAGACTTTACTGATTCATATGGTTGAGCTCCTTGGATTACTGTTTTGAGCCCATCTTTAGTTATAAGGATTGAGTGGGGAGTACCTCTGCCTCCAGCAGCCACAGCGTCTTGGTAGTCTTTTTCTACTTTATCTGCGTATCTTCCACTAGATAGACACTCGTTGAATGCTTTTACATTGAGACCAACAGATTCAGCGATTTTAGGTAACTGAGCTACATCCAAACCATTGTTTGATGGAGTGATATCGTAGAGCATGTTTATGTATTCCCAGAACTTGGCACTACCTCCTAGTTCATTTGCACATTCAGTTGCTTCAGATTCCTTTCGAGCTTTAGGATGAAGACCGTCTATTGGGAAGTGTCTGTAAACCCAAGCCACTTTTCCGTTTTGACCATAGTCATTCATTATTTTCCTCAGAGTATTATGAAATTGCTTACAATAAGGGCATTCTGTGTCTGAATATTCAACAATAATAACGTCAGCGTTTGGGTTTCCTAAAATATGATCCTCTGTAGATACATCTCTCATTGCGCCGCCTATACTAGCACTTCTTTCTTGAGTTGTTTTTTGGACAGCAACTTGTGTCTTTGCATTTATATTTGAATAATACAAAGCACCGGCCATAAGTCCTCCCGCCACTACAATCGCTATTGGTACAGATAGTTTTTCTAACATATGTTTTAATTTAAAATAAAATTATATGGTATCATTCTACTATATGGATTATTTAGTAGCAATCGTTCTGGGCTTTGTTGAAGGTGCAACCGAATTTATACCAGTTTCTTCATCCGGACACCTCATAGTTGCAAGGGAATTGCTCGGGGTAAACACTGCAAGTGGCCTGACTTTTGATGCTGTTTTGCAGTTTGCTGCTTCTTTGGCCGTTGTCGTTTATTTTTGGAAGGATATCAAAAATGTCATAACGACTTTCTATAACATCGTTTCAGGTAGACAAGTAGAAGACAGTCAGAAAATCTTGTTCTGGTCTATGGTTATCGGTACTTTGCCAGTTGTTTTCTTTGGTTTGCTTTTGGAAAACCAAATGGCAACTGCTTTTAGAAACACCACGCTCGTTGCTTTCTCTCTGATTTTGGGAAGTTTACTTTTGGCTTTCGCTCAGTTTGTATCCAGAACTGTTTACCAAAATACAGACAAGTTCTCACCGGATACCAACCTGCTTTCCAAAAAACTAACTATATTACGGGGAGTGAGCATAAGTTTTTTCCAAGTTCTCGCTCTTTTTCCAGGAGTCTCCAGATCCGGAGCGACTATTTCTGGTGGACTTTTAACTGGTTTGTCCAAAGATGATGCGGTGAGGTTCAGTTTTTTGTTGTCTTTGCCAGTTATTTTGGGATCTGGCTTGAAAAAGTTGTTTGAGGTTAGGGGAGACATGCTCCACACAGGCTTTGGATTGGAGATTTTCTTGGGTTCCGTAACTGCTTTTGTTGTTGGACTGATTTCTATCGGATTTCTTCTAAAATATTTAAAAAACCACAATCTAAATGTGTTTATTTGGTACAGAGTTGTTTTAGCAATACTCATCCTTATTCTCATTTAAAAACGCGTTCCAAAAAAGCTTTATTTTAAGCCATATTTTTGGCTTCATGAAAACTATTTTAATTTAAACACGAAAAAACATTGACGTAAAATCCATAGTGTGCTATGATTATAGTTGGTAAGAACGTCGTGAGATTTTCTTCTGTACACAGACAACAACAACCAACGAGGTACAACACATGGAAACCGCCACCGCCGAAGAGCAGAAGCTCGTCGATCAGGGCCAGCAGGCCACTATGGAAAACGTCCAGCACCCCATGTCCGCCGACGCCGGCCAGCATCCCCATTCCGCCATGTCCGATTCCGACGCCGACACCCCGAACAACGACATCGGCGACCCCGCGGCCGCGGGCTCCGACATCGGCGATCCGCAGACCGAGCCCGAGCAGAAGCAGCACGCCTGATCGCGCGCCCCACGGCGGGGCGCCGACACACGGTCGCGGATTCCAGGGAGGGGGCGCGAATGGGTGAGAGAGCACCGCCGAGGAGTTGCCTGTAGGATCGTATAGGTCCGCAGGCAGGCTAGGGAAGGGGGAGAAATCCCCCGACCCTGGTCTTTTTTATATAAAAATTATTTATTTGTAGAGTAAATTCCTAAACTCTTACTCAACTATACTTTTTCTGGTACCAGAATAATTTCTTGCTAGAAATTTTCTTTCTGCTCACTCTTTCACAGGTTCCGCAGACACCAGAAAAAGTACAGTTTCGACGAGTTTCTTAATTTACGATTTCTAAAACAGACTTTGAGTTTTGATTTCGGGCACAGGTTCCCAATGTTTAGTATCTAGTTTAACCTCTTTTGTAAAGGGTCCTTCTCTAAAGATTATTTTTTTATTTTTCATAGCAAAATCGTAGACATCTCTGGTTATCTTTACATCATCTATACAATACTTCCTTATTTCATCCACTTTTCCTTCTCTCCACCATTTAACAGCTTCTAAACCGTTACCAACTTTGTTTACACCAAAAGTTCCTTCGGCTATTTTATCCAGCTTGAGCCATCTACCAGACGAGTTTTTTATTTCCTTAAAAATATCTAGAGAACGGATTGTTTTTATGTCACCTAGACCTGCTTTTTTGTAGTATTTGTTCAGTAGCGGTATATCAAAATGTTCTCCGTTGAAAGTAATCAGAACATCAGCTTTTTGAAAGTAGGGCCACATTTTTGGAAACTCTTCCTGTCCAAAAGTTTCAAATTTATTTGTTTCGTAGTCGTATACACCCACTATAGATATATCCAAATCCGCAGGATCTTTCGAACCCACGTCTGAGAATATGTTTTTTGTTTCTATATCAAAAACTATTTTTCGCATGTCGGTAATCCGTGTGTCTCAAGAAAATCTCTCATAGTCACATCTCCCATACCAAAACCGACTGTTGGAACAGGGTCTACACCAAAAAGTTCGAGCAAATTGTCGTATCTTCCACCACCAAAAAGAGACCGGTTGTTTTCTGGAGAAGTATCAAAAACTTCAAAGACCATACCTGTGTAGTAGTCAAAGCCACGCACTATGCTTGGGTCAAATACTATATTATTTATTCCTTTGTTTTTGTATTCATCGAGAGAAACCACGTCTTTTATTTCCATGTCAGGATTAACACCAAATTTTCTTAATTCAGCATCGTACTCTTCTTTTGGTATTTTATCTTTTTTATCAAGCAGTCTGAAAATCGATGGGATATCTTCATTTTTTGCACCGTTTGCTATCAAAACTTCCTCAAGTTTTTTTCTGTCATTTATTTTAATAACAAAATCCTCATCTTTTGCGCCAAAAGATTTCATTATGCTGTGAGCGAGTGTGATTATCTCAACTTCTGCCTCGACACCAGCTATACCCATAACGTCGCAGTTCAACTGCCAGTGTTCTCTCTTCCTACCTCTCTGTGGTTTTTCGTATCTAAATACGTTTGGTATAGAGAACCATCGTAGGGGGAATTTCAAAGACCGTCTTCTGCCAGCAACCATACGAGCAAGTGTCGGCGTCATCTCTGGTCGGAGCACGACTTCACGTCCACCACGATCTGTAAAAGAAAATGTTTGGTCATTTACTATTTCTGAACTAGTTTTACTTCTGTATAGTTCTGCAGGTTCTAGGAGGGAAGCAGAGTATTCTACGTAACCAAATTCTTTTGCTACTTTTTTCCAAGTGTCAAAAATATAGTTTTGGACCGCCATATCTTCTGGGTAAAAGTCCCTGACACCTTTATAGGGTTCTGTTTCTAGTTTTGATTGCGGTTTTGTTTCTTCTGTCATATTGATATAGTGTATCAGAATATGGAAAACAGAAAAGGTGTACATGTTTTATATAAAAACCTTGGAGAAACGCCAAACGAGGCTATTTTGCGTTTCAAGAAAGATAATCCCGAATACGAAAAAGAGTCCATGACATACGCTGGACGTCTCGATCCTATGGCCGAAGGATTGCTCCTCATACTGTCCGGAGATGAGTTACAAAACAAAGAAAAATATCTAAACCTGACAAAGACCTATGAATTTGAAATCTTGTGGGGTTTTGAAACGGATACGTTGGATGTTTTAGGTTTGGTGTCTCCAGGAATTTCTTTCTCATCACAAGTTTTTCGGGACAACATGATCTCGACTAATTTTCAGGAATTAATTGGTAAGTTTGAACAGTCTTATCCAGCTTACTCATCCAAACCAGTTAAAGGCAAACCACTTTTTCAATGGGCCAGAGAGGGGAGGTTGGGAGATATAGAAATACCGAAACATGAAGTCGAGATGTTTGATGTACAGTATTTATCTAGAAGAACCATGTCCAAAGAAGATTTGCTCAAAGAAATAATTTACAAAGTAAACTCTGTTTCTGGAGATTTTCGACAGAAAGAAATATTGGAAAAATGGCAACAGGTTTTAGAAAAAACTAATCAAAACGAGTTTGTTTTGGATAAAATAACTGCTACTGTTTCAAGCGGTTTCTATATTCGACAGTTTGTTTCTGACTTAGCAAAAAGTTTGGGAATAAATGGGTTAACTTTTCATATAAAAAGAACAAGAGTGGGAGACTATGTTCTATAGTTTGCTATTTTAGTAAATTGTTGGTTATATATTACAAGGATTTACCCTCGATGGGTCGAGGGAAAAGGAGTTCGGTTTGGATAGAGCGAAGGCAATCAGGGAACTGGCGGATATGGTGAGGTCCAGGATGGAGGAACTCAATGCGAAAGCAGAGTTGGCTCCTATCACGGATCGAGTTGGCAAGAGACCTTTCAATCTGATTCTGGCTGGCGATCCAGGTCGGTTGAAACAAAAGCAGGTCGTATTGGTCTTGTCAGCTATCGGTTTTGACCGAGACGAGATGAACGACTGCATGATTTTGTTCCTCTTGGCCAGACAGCCCGTTGAGCGTAATGCGCAACCGAGAAAGCGTTGGAGAGGTTTCGGTCGCCGACGCCAGCCCTACCTCACGCGGTAGTTGCCGGTTCAGTTCTTCGAAGTCCGGGTGCCCTCAGCACCTGGACTTCTTCGTTTTCGCACGGTATTTACAGTTAACCGATAGTGTGATTGTATATTAAAGGAATCGCCCCGAATGGCGAACTTCAAGGAGTGGCGAATGCGTGATCCGCGTGCGGCAGCTAGGGTAGCTCTGGGGATCGAACTCAGGAGGATTCGTAGGAAGGTTAGGAGGTTGAATGTCGCCGATCTGGCGGCTTTTGACCCAGAACTCAATCCTCAGGCTTTCACTTCGGCGGAGGGGGGGTGTGTCGAGGACTGTGACCTGATGAGACGGATCATCAGCGTCTATGCCTCTGGACCGGCAGAGGTGATGTCATTGAGGCCCTATCTCGAGCGAGCCTTTCCCTCTCTCGAAATCGCAACCCCCACTTGGGCCTTGATGATGGATCCAACGGTGACTGTTGGAGCAAGGCTGATGTAGCCGACCTCTTTCCACAGGTCAGGCCGTAGCGCAATACGGAAAAGTTCAGGGTTCCCGTCAGCACGTTGTGCTCGGGAACCCATTTTTTATTTCTTACTTACTTTTTTTCGTAGTCGAACAGATTTAGGAGTGATCTCGATGTACTCATCCTCAGACATTATTTCCATGGCTTTCTCGATATCGAGTTTCATTGTTGCAGCGAGGTATACTGATCCATCAGAACCACTAGCTCTCATGTTCGTTAGTTGCTTACCTTTTGTTGGGTTCACTGTTAGATCTTCACCTTTTGATACGTTACCAATAACCATTCCTACATAAACTTCTGTTCCTGGATCTATATAAAGTGTTCCTCTCTGTTGTAGGTTGTCGAGTGAAAAAGCTAGAGCCTTTCCTTTTTCCATAGAGACCATTGATCCGTATTTTGTTTTCTTTATTTCGCCGACATATTCACGGAATTCTATAAAACGAGATGACAGGATACCCAAACCTTTTGTGTCTACGACGAACTGGCCTCTGTAACCCAAAAGTCCTCGTGTTGGTATTTCAAAAATAAGTCTTTGTGTTCCGTGACCTTGTTTTATGTTCATTAGTAAACCTTTTCTTTCTGTTAGTCTAGATATAACTGAACTAGCTATATCGTCAGGTACGTCTATAGTAACTTCTTCAAATGGTTCGGTTTTTACTCCGTCAACTTCTTTAATAATAACTTGAGGTTGAGAAACTTGGAGTTCGAAACCTTCTCGTCTCATGTTTTCACACAATATTGCGATATGGAGTTCTCCACGACCGTATACTGTGAAGTAGTCGTTGTTGTTCCAATCAACTTTTAGACCAACGTTTATTTCTAGTTCTTTTTCTAGTCTGTCTCGGATTTGTCGTCCAGTTACGAACTTGCCCTCTCTACCAGCAAAAGGTGAATCGTTTACCAAAAAGTTTAGGGAGATTGTTGGTTCGTCTATGTTTATGGATGGTAGAGCGATAGCGTTTTCGTCTTTACATATAGTATCGCCGATATAAACGTCTGATAGCCCGGCAACCATAACAATATCACCAGCTGAAGCTTCGTTTGTTTCTACTCTTTTAACTCCTTCGAAACTAAATAGTTTTGTGATTTTACCAGAACTGACTTCTCCGTTGTGGTGTTTGTCGAAAACAACGTCACCAAGTTTGATAGTTCCTTCATATACACGACAAACTGCCATTCTTCCAAGAAAGTTATCGTAAGCTAGGTTAAAGGATTGCAATCTGGCTGGAAGTGTTCTGTCTCCAGTCGCTGGAGGAACTTCTTTGAGGATTGTTTCAAGAAGTGGAGTCAGATCTTTGCTTTCATCAGTTAGTTTCATTTTTGCTACGCCTTCTCTTCCGATAGCGTATACAGTAGTAAAGTCTAGTTGCTCATCATTTGCTCCCAACTCTAGAAATAGTTCTAGCACCATTTCGTGAACTTCGTCTGGTCTAGCTGCTGGTTTGTCTATTTTGTTTATAACAACAATAGGTTTGAGTCCCAACTCCAGAGATTTCTTGAGAACAAAACGCGTTTGAGGCATAGGTCCTTCCTGCGCGTCGACGAGCAGAAGAACAGTGTCGATAGATCGCAAAACTCGCTCAACTTCAGAACCGAAATCAGAGTGTCCAGGTGTATCCACAATGTTTATTTTGGTCATCTCTCTCCCAGAATCCTTTGGAGGGTAGTAAACAGAAGTATTCTTGGCATATATAGTAATACCTCGTTCTTGTTCTAGAGCATTTGAATCCATAGTCACGTCGCCAGAAGTCATACCTGTCTGTTTCATCAAGGCATCAGTAAGTGTTGTTTTACCGTGGTCCACGTGGGCTATTATAGCTATGTTACGAATCTGCATTTTTTTGTAAGTTAATGATTTGAAAACCGGCATTACGCCGGCAATTTCCGATAATTAAAGCAAATTTTTCAACTAGAGTCAAATTGGGTATTTCAATATATCCTTGCCTTAATTCATTAAAGTTGAGATTATTATGTAATGTTGATGTCTCCGGAAGAAATAATATCTATATTGAGTTACTACAAGTATTGGATTATTTTTCCAGTCGCAGTTTTTGAAGGACCGATAATAGCCATTATTTGCGGTTTTTTGGTCTATTTGGGAATTTTAAATGGTGTTGGTGCTTACGTTATTATGGTGGTCGCTGATACGATAGGTGACTCACTTTACTATTTATTAGGTCGCTTTTGGCGATATTCGGATTGGGTTAAAAAATACTCGACTTTTTTGGGGTACTCTGAAAAGAGTGAGGAGTACTTAGAGAATCATTTCAATAAACACAAAGCCAAAACTTTTCTTTTGGCAAAAATTTCTCATGGTATTGGAGGTTCGGTACAAATAGCTTCTGGCATAGCAAAAGTTAGCTATAAAGATTTTTTTATCTATAGTGTTTTGGGAACAGTTCCAAAAGTTTTCATACTCTTACTTATTGGTTTTTACTTAGGAAGTTCTTATGAAAAAATAGACGGTTATCTACAGCTGATAGCTTTTGGTACGATAGGTATTGTCGTTCTATTTATTTTGTATAAAATATTTAATAAAAAAATAAAGGATTATCTGATACAATAAACTTATGCAACAGCCTATATTTTCTATGCCAGAGTTTTCCCAAGTAGATCTGTCTGTCGTTATAAACACTCCAGTACTCACATTTATACTCTTATTATTTTTGTTATTTTATATAATTATTTCTGGGATTCTTATGTATCATTGGTCTATGTATGGAATGAAAAGTGCAAAAGTTTTTCTGGTCGAAACAGTATTTTTGCTAGTGTCTGTTGTTTTGTTTGTCGTTTCGTTCTTATCCTTGTATTATTTTAAATAATTCATATGGTATACAACTCTCTAAATCTTGATCCCAACGAACACGTCATTATGGAAGTCCGGAAACATTGGATTGTTTTTGTTGGAAATGGATTGGTTACTATTTTTTCTGCATTGTTTCCTATGATTGTTTTTGTTTTGATAAAAAGCTATTTACCCCAAGTGTATAACATACCCATCCCTGGCAACGCCTCGGCTTTTCTGGTTTTTGTTTATAGCATCTGGCTTCTTTTCTTGTGGATTTTATTTTTTATGGAGTGGACAACATACTATCTGGATGTTTGGTATGTAACTGACAAGCGCATCATCATTGTTGACCAAAAGCGTTTGTTTCATAGAGAGATATCTAACGTTAGGTTTGATAAAATTCAAGACGTGTCTATTACAGTTCCAGGATTTTTATCAACTCTTTTGGATTTTGGTAATATAAAAGTTCAAACTGCAAGCGAAGGAATTTGTGAGTTTACTATGCACGTTATCCGTCATCCCGGAGTTGTTAGACAAGTTATATTTTCAAAACACAATGAAATAGGGGATAAATATATTCCCGGGTCGTCAGGTGTATAACTTCATAATTATTTTTTGTCAAAATGGTATAATATTATTGTGAGATTATTATTAATTAATAAATAATTTTTATATGAAAGCATTACACATGGTTACCTTCATCCTTTTGGTGGTTGGAGGATTGAATTGGCTTCTCGTAGGATTTGACTTCAACTTGGTAGACTATATATTCGGCGTTGGCTCTATGGTTTCACAAGTAGTTTATATCCTTGTTGGTCTGTCAGCTGTATATCAAATAGCAACTCACAAGAGTTCTTGTAGAGCTTGCTCTTCAGCACCTCAAATGTAATCTTGTCTATTTATGTTTGATTAATTTAAAAACCCCTTTAAGGGGTTTTTAAATTAATCAAAAAGATTTACCAAGTAGGAGTCTATCTCTCTTTGATCTAGCTCGTAAAATGGTTTTTTTTCATTGTGTAGTCTTGTTGCTAACTCTACTCCAACGTAACGGAAATGCCATGGTTCAAATTGATAATATGTATTTTCTTCTGGATAAGATAGGGTGAAACCGTATTTATGAGCGTTATCCAAAAGCCATTTATAGCTTTCTGTTTTTTCAAAACCAACAAGGTTGGCACCGGTACTCTTGTCGGTGAAATCAATAGTTGTTCCTAGTTGGTGTTCTGAATACCCTTGATCCGCAGAGAATTTATTTGCTGTTCCTGCTCCATAAGTCACTTTATAGTTAGATTTGAGATTGGCTTGTGTACCAAAAGATCTGTATCCAGATACGACTTGCAAGTCTATTTTGCTAGAAGTCGCATAATCCAAAAGGGCTTTGAGGTGTGGCCACACCCCGGCTAGTATTTGTGTCGTCTTATCTTTCGTAAACAAGTAGATTGGATCTACTAGGACTAGGTTCTCTGGAGTGTAGTTTTCGTTTAGGAAATATACTTTGGAATATTTTTGGAGCAACTTTTCGTCAGTTTTACTCAGTTTATCCAAAGTGTTAACTGTGCTAGTTATGCTTTGTATCTGGCTTTGAAACAGACTACTGTTAGCTTTTTCTTCTTCTAGGTTTTTTGCTATAGAAGCATTTTGGTTGTTGGCTATAAGTAGTTTTTGACTAAGAATAATATTTTCTGTCTCTAAATTTTCTATTTTTCTCGTCAGGTTTTGATTGCTATTTTTCATAGACCAAAACTCTAGTACATCGTATGTTAGCGACAATATAAGGAGGGAAACAAACAACAGTTTTACAGAATTGTGTTCCCAAGGTTTATGGTGACGAAGTGATCTCATAGATGAATTATACCATGATAAGAAACTTATTTTTCAAATGCAAATTTATCAGTTTTTATGTCCATATGGTGAGCGGTGTAAGTAACAGAACCTTTGTTTAGAACAATAACTTGTGGGGATTCGTGTTTTATTTGAAACATATCAGATATTTTTTGAGACAAGACTTTTTGGATTTGGACAGTCACTAGATATATTGGGTAATTTATTTTTTTTGCTTTCATTTCTTCCTCCAACTCAGTTTTCAGTCGGCTACTGCTACCACATTCTGATGAGTATTTAAAAATAATCACAGGTTGTTTGTTAGATTCCTCGATTATTTCTGAGATATGAGTGGTTACAATAAAGTCATTCATTTTATTTGAATACACTATAGTATGACCTGGTTACATCATCACATATATTTTTGTAATCGGTATCCAATATAGAACAAAATTCAAAAGCCTCTTTGTCAGAATGGTAGTAGGAAACTATTTCTTTGGTTGCACCTATAATACAGTTTGTTGTGTCATTCATATCGTTTGGTAACTCACAGTTATTTTTTGTTTGTCTTGGTTCGTGACTTGCTTGGTTGGCTATGTCTCTTCCCATGCTTTGGTTGCAAATATTTCTATAAGGTTGTTCTGTTTCTGCGCACATGTCAAAAACTTTTTTCAGGTTATAACCAGTGACTTGCAGGGCGTATGATGTTTGACCGAGGTAGCATTGTTCTTTGTATTTTTCTTCCACCATGTTGCATGGATACATTGGATCCTCGGGCTTCAAATATTTAACGGTGTTGCTCGTGTTGGCCACATTGGTGCTGTCTATGATGTTCTGCATAAAAACACCACTATAACAGGATTGCTGTTCCCAGTTGCCAATCAGTCCATCACACATTTTTAAAGAAATCGGAACATCATCTTCAAATTCGGCCATTATTCCATGTCCCAAACCGTGTATACAGTTATAATAGTCAAAAGTATAGTTTTCTTTGTTTGGCACATCTGCGCATATTGTATTTATTTCTGATGATATATTTTCTCTACCTATCTTTTCTATAATACCCTCCATAATCCCATGATGGTATCCACTCCAACAAAAAGAATCACCCTTGGTAAATGCTTCAGAGACAGTTTTGTAATTTGTAGATGCCTCTCTCCCTATGACGTGCATGAGTGGGTGACATATTGAAAGAAGGGTGGAGTTTTTTTCTGATCGGTTTTTTATGTCGTCTATTGCAACTACTGCACCTGAGTTTTTGACTAAGTCCCTGTAGTATTTAGAGTAGCATTTGTAGTTATAGGATTCATAACAAGGCTCATCTGGTGTGGTCTGAGCATTTTTTGTTGTTTGAGGGGATTCGATTTCGTTTTTAATATCTAGAGACTGGCTAACCATCTTTCCTTCTGGTTGGAAGATAACATTTTCTGGTGGAGCTTGTTCGTGTGTCGCAGATTTATTTCTTTGCAAAACAAATGAAGCCAATGTAACCAAAAAAATAACTATGACACTGTAGAGTATTTTGTTTTTCATAGGTTTATTCTTATTATTGTACTCTGAATTATAAAAATCTTACTCAACTACACTTTTTCTGGAACTCTGTGGAACCAATATTTTAGCATAATTTGGAGGCTTTTGATTAAACGGTTATACTTAGTTCAATAATCAATTTAAATGGAAGAAAGACTAGATTTTATAAAAAATGCTATTAGTGGGGAGAAAGTTGGCGCTGTCGCTAGGAGTTCTAGGTATGTGGTAAATAAAGTTCTAAAGAACATAAAAGGGGACAGACTTATGAGTGTCATAGAGTATGGCCCAGGAGATGGAGTTTTAACCAAAGAACTTTTAAAAATATTAGATCCAAAAGGCAAGATCTTGGTGGTTGAGCTTGATAAGAATTTTGTTCAGGATCTAAAGAAAATAAATGACCCGAGGCTTATAGTTGTGGAGGGTATGATCCAAGACGTTTTGTTGGATATAGAAAAATACGGATTGGGCGGTGTTGATCTGGTGTTGTCGAGCATACCTTTTTCTCTAATCAAAAAAGAAGAGAGAGATTTTGTTGTAAAAAACACTTTCAATCTATTGAAAGAGGGTGGAAAGTTCATTGTCTTTCATCAGTACTCGACTCTCATGAATTCTTATCTAAAGAAATATTCTAGTAATATAAAAATCTCTTTTGAAATCAGAAATATTTTTCCTTGCTTTATTATTACAGCAAAGAAAAACTGATTCTTGTTTTACTTTTTCTTACTACACTTTTCACATTTACAACCAACTGGTTTTATATACTCGTCGAAATATTCTTCACCATAGTCATAGGTTAGCTCTTCACCTGGTTTGATGTTTTTTAGAGAAAATATATAAACATGACCTTTTGGTCCATCTGCTTCACAGTTCGGTTTGCATGAGTGGTTTATATACCTAGCTTTGTTGGACGGTACGTTGCCGTTTACGGTGTAGTCATCATCTATTTCAAAAAGGTATTTGGAATTAATTTTCTCGACATCCTCCGGTTTAACAGTTTTGCCGGTGTATTCAATAATACAATTACCTTTTGGTATGGCATCTATTGCGAACAACCCTTTACCAGTTTTTGATTTTCCCACTCTAGTCTTAAATTTCCCTACGGTGTATTTACTTTTTTTCATAATATTTTGTCTATTCTAACTTAGAGTTTTAAAAAGGGGAAATCTGGTTGTTATTTTACAGTTTTATTTCTATAGAAAAGTTTATTTTATCATCGGCAAATATTTCCTCCTTCTTTCTGACTTGAGATTTGAGGGGGAGTAGATAGCCTCCAGATTTTTTGTCTGGAAATATAGATGTTTCCCATTTTGTTTTGCCAACTTGAACTGCTACTGGGATAGAACCCTAGCCTTTACTTTTTGCACCAAAATTTTTCTTTAT
>CAZKFS010000003.1:0-33005 GCA_964552275.1 uncultured Candidatus Saccharibacteria bacterium
TTATAGAAGTAAAATCTACAGACGGAGACTCACACTTGGGAGGAAAAGATATTGATCAGAAAATAATAAACTTCTTGGCAGATGAATTCAAAAAAGAATCAGGTATTGATCTAAGAAGTGATACTCTAGCTCTACAAAGACTGGACGAAGCAGCAGAAAAAGCAAAAATCGAGCTTTCAACAGCGATGGAATCTGAAGTAAATATTCCTTTTATTACTTCTGATAGTTCTGGACCAAAGCACCTTCTTATAAAGATAACTCGTGCAAAACTAGAAGAACTAACTTCTGAATTCATAGAACGAGCTATGTCTATTACAAAGAGAGCTATGGAGGCTTCTGGATTTTCTACTTCTCAAATAAACGAGGTTATCCTAGTTGGAGGTCAAACAAGAATGCCTAAAATGGCCGAAAAAGTAAAAGAGTACTTTGGCAAGGAACCGAACAAAAGTATCAACCCTGACGAAGTGGTGGCTCTAGGAGCGGCAATACAAGGTGGTATTCTAGCTGGAGACGTAAAAGACGTGCTTCTTCTAGACGTTATACCTCTATCTCTGGGAATAGAGACTATGGGAGGAGTTGCCACAAAGCTGGTTGAAAAGAATACGACTATCCCAGCCTCACGCTCACAAGTTTTCTCAACAGCAGCAGACAACCAAACTTCTGTAGAGATCCATATTGTTCAAGGTGAGAGAGCTATGGCAAGCGACAACAAATCCCTCGGTAGATTTATTCTAGACGGTATTCCACCAGCACCACGAGGTATGCCACAAGTTGAAGTATCTTTCGACGTAGATGCTAACGGTATCCTATCTGTGAAAGCAAAAGACAAGACAACAAACAAAGAACAATCAATCAGAATAGAAGCAAGATCTAGCCTTTCAAAAGAGGAAATCGAGAAAATGCAAAAAGATGCAGAAGCACATGCTACTGAAGATGCAAAAAAGAAAGAAGTTGTAGAAGCAAAAAATATTGCAGAGCAACTTATATATACTGCAGAGAAATCCCTAGCTGATGCCGGAGACAAAGTCCCAGCTGAACTACGAGCAAGTATTGAAAATAAAATAACTGATGCAAAGAAAGCAAAAGATGGTCAAGATATGGAAATAATAAAGAAGACTACAACTGAACTCTCAACAGAACTACAAAAAATAGGTGAGATGATGAATAAAGCTGCACAACAAACACCAGAGACAGGAACTACAACTGAAACCCCAAAAGATGGTCCAGTTCGAGATGCTGATTTTGAGGAGAGTAAATAGAAATGTTGAAGTCCGTGGTGAAGTGAACTTCAACACGGACTAGAGGCAGGAAAGGGGAGTGGATCTTCCTCAGACCTCTTTCACCACCTTGTGTCCACACGTGGGACAAGGCACCGAGAGCTTGACTCCTTCGACGGCTGGGTTCTCAGGGAATGGACAGTACACTGTCTTCTCCACCTGACCCTCTCCAACGGAAAATCGGCCACTACAGTTATCGCACACGAACTGGACGTCGCGTTTGTCAGGCATGGAGATCTCCTCCTACATCTAAAACAATTATACTACGACACTCGAAGAAATAAAAATTCAGTAAGTCAAAAGGCGTGAGAGGTTGTGGTAGCAACATCACGCCTTTGTGCAAGCAGGACATGCTTACGAAAAACTCTCAGGATCTATGAGTGGAAGCAAAGTTGCAGTCTGATACTTGCGACCCTGCATACGCCTCCAAACGTCCGACCCTAGATCATTGAAACCCTTAGCGATGAGGAGTCTGGTCAACTCTTCTCTAGTTCCTGGACCAAAGTACCACGAGCTCTCGTGAAGCATGGATACCTTGATCACCATCGGAGTCTTGTCGGTCATGTGGGCCTCTACAAACACTTTAGATTAAAACGGACTGAAGTCAACTGTACTTAAAAGCAAAAATCCTTATAATAAAACCCAATGAAAGACTATTACGAAATACTAGGTGTTGATAAAAAAGCCCCAAAAGAGGAGATAAAAAAGGCCTTTCGTACTTTGGCGCACAAATATCATCCAGACAAGAAAACAGGGGATGATGCCAAGTTCAAAGAGATAAACGAGGCTTATTCAGTGCTCTCTGATGATGCAAAACGTTCCCAATACGACCAGTTCGGATCAGCTGGTCCAAACTCTGGCTTTGGTGGATTTGGTGGACAAGGTGGGGGATTTGATGGTTTTGATTTCTCTCAGTTCACTCAAGGTAACGGCCAAGGTTTCGAGTTTGATTTCGGAGACATCTTTGGAGATGTTTTTGGTGGTGGTCGTCGTGCCCAAGCAAAACGAGGCAGAGATATATCTATTGATTTAGAACTTTCATTTGAAGATTCTGTTTTTGGTGTAGAAAGAACCGTGTTGTTAAATAAAGTTTCAAAATGTGTCACATGTAATGGAAGTGGAGCAGAAAAGGGAAGTAGTCTGATCACTTGTTCAACTTGTAACGGAAAAGGAAGCATAAGAGAGGTTAAAAGAACTTTTTTTGGACAGTTTGAATCAACCACAACATGTAACATCTGCCATGGTTCAGGAAAAATACCTGAATCAAAATGCCAGACATGCAAAGGACAAGGAATCTACAAAAAAGAAACAGAAATAAAAGTGAAAATCCCAGCTGGGATTGATAACGGTGAGATGATACGACTGACCGGTGGTGGTGAAGCTGTATCGGGCGGAACAACTGGAGACTTGTATATAAAAATCTATGTCAAAAAACATCCACTATTTAGAAAAGATGGTGCAAACCTAGTCATGGATCTCGGAGTAAAACTATCAGATGCACTACTCGGAGGTGAACACAATGTATCAACACTAGATGGTGATATAAAACTAAAAATTCCAGAAGGTGTAACTCACGGAGAAATACTACGAATCAAAGGTAGAGGTGTTCCGCAAAATAAAAACCAAAGAGGAGACATTTTGGTAAAGATAAATATCGCTCTTCCGAAAAAACTATCTAGAGAAGCTAGAAAGATAATAGAAAGTTTGAAAAACGAAGGGATATAAACAATAAGTTTGTGTGTACACAAACAATTGTTGTATAATAATCCTATATGTCCGCTACCACCTCTTTGATGTCAAAGTTTAGTTCGGCTTTTAGTATGTTCTCCGGTGATGTTAGCTTCATTCTAACTGCTCTGTTTGTGTTGTGGGCTTTTACTTTGTATTTTGGTAGGGGAAAGATCATATCTTTTATATTGTCTTTCTATCCTGCCACCTTCCTATACAACAACTTTCCATTTACCACCAAAATCCTTTCCGAAAGCACTGGGAACACTCTACTGTTAAAACAACTAGGGATTTTTCTCATATTTTTCATTCCGTTAAACATAATCATAAACAGATACATATTCTCTGAATCTGAATACAGGGCTTCGTCCAACCTCCTCCGCAGTGGGGGACTTGCCGTATCTGCTCTCATCCTAGTCATGATTTTCTCCTACATAACCGTAGATTTGAGTAGTTTCCATGATTTTTCTCCAAAGATAGATGATATTTTTACCTCGGGAGACAGAATATTTTACTGGAACCTAGCTTCCATCCTCATATTGGCGATACTTTAACACTATCTTCATAAAGGTTTGCTGAAAATACTAATTTAATGTGTACTAAAATATGTATTTTAATGGCTATACAGAGCCATTTTATCGTGCTTTACAAAGCCTGATTTTATGGTTTAACCATTGACAGGAAGTACCGAGTATGCTATACTTATATTAATCCAGTAAACCTGGATTTTTCCGTTCTACCAGGGCCTTTGGCCCTTCCAGAATTAATCAATAAAATAAAACTTATTTTAAATTTAACCGCAGTCAGTTTGTTTATGGTTCTTTCCACAGTTACTGGGATATCAAACCCAATAACAATAAAAGATCTTCCTAAAGTAGAATCTAGCATAGAGGCAAAAGCCGTAAAACAGATATCTAGAAAAGAAGTAGAAGCGATAATGAGTACCGAGGAGTACGTTCGTGAATACTTCAAAGATATACCTATTATGGTCCATGTCGCTAGATGTGAATCAACATTTCGTCATTTAGACGATGATGGTGAAGTTCACAGAGGTAGAGTAAACAATGCTGACGTTGGGGTGATGCAAATCAATGAATTTTATCACTTGGACACAGCAGAGAAGAAAGACTACAACATCTACACTATCGAAGGAAACACTGGTTACGCCAGAGATTTATATGAAAGACAGGGTACAAGACCATGGAATTCATCTAAGCCTTGTTGGGGTAAATACGTTGAAAACCCTTCAGTTAAAGATCTCGCTGTTAACAAGTAAATGTGGATAAGAAGGTTTACTACAAACTCAATATAATCTACAATGATTAGACAAAAGGCCCGCAAGGGCTTTTTGTATTGTCTGAACATTTTTAGACAATACAACAAACTAAAACAATTTTTAATTTAAGAATTTCTAAATAGTTAGTCTAAATATCTGCAGGGAACAGAAGTGGAAGAAAATTGAAACCCGTATTTTACTGTCGTAGTTATATAGGGGATCAATATACAGACGTGTCGCACAATATATCTTTTCGGTATGTCTTCTAGAGGAGAAAGATTCTTTTAAAAAGACTCTCTTGAACTACTCACTGTGATTTTTATTTAAATCCATATCCCCGACGAATGGTTCTTTATATTACTTTTGATGTAGTTCTGGTAGATCTTTTTATGTCAGTTTATATCCCCGATCTCTAACTAGATGACCTATTTTATGAATCCAAAAATTTCCCCTTTTCGATAGGGAAGTCCCCTGCCCTTTTTATATCTTTGGTAAATAATCCAAAGGGTCTAGATAAGCTTTAATATCCGCTAGAGGTATGGTTGCTTGCTTGCATCCACGACTGTTTATAAACTGTTCTATACGTACACCTTGAGTAGCATAAACACTTATGTGTAGATGTGGGCCAGTAGAATATCCTGTGTTACCACTATAACCAATAAGTCCTCCTGTATCGATTCTTTGGCCGACTGAGGTTCCAATAGATGATAAATGTGCGTATATCGTAGAAAGACCGTTATCATGTTTCACCATGACCCACTTACCAAAAGAATAGCATCCAGGATAAATATCTGTATTACCAGAACCAACCACCACACCAGCTAAAACATTTTTAACTCTTGTACCAATACTTGCTCTGAAATCTACTCCATTATGAGAACCGGATGTGTACAACTTTTCCGCACCAACTGTTTTACCAAATCTTTGTGTTAGATAAACATCATCAAGTGGCCAAGCTAGCACTCCATTTCGTGGTGCAGGATAACTACCTTTATCTATAAGAATATTGAGTTGTGACTCATATTCAAAAACTTCTTTCTCAAACTGTTGTTTTTGTTGTTCCTTTGTTTTTACCAACTCTTTGAAAGCCTGTTCTTTACTCTTTGTTTGAGCCAGTATGGTGGCCTTTTCTTTTGCGGTTAACTCTACAGCTTCTTTTTTACCACTCAAATCTTGTTTCAAGCCAACCAAATTATTTTTTTCACCTTTCAATGAAACTTGTTTCTTTTCCATGTCTGACTTTAGTACTGCCAATTGATTGGTTTTTTCGCGAACAGTTTCTTCGACTTGCTGTATATTGTCGATGCTTCGCCATATTTCACCAATGTCTTTATTGGAAAGTATTATTTCAACAAAACTACTGTCCTGTATTGACTGCATATTTTTGAAAGCAGATATTATTGCTTTTTTGTTGATACTTATTTGATCTTTTGTATCTTCTATTTCACCACCCAACTGATCTATGGTTAAAGACGTTTTATTTATTTTTTTCTCTGTTAGGTTTATATCTGTAGATATTTTTTTATTGGTTAAATCTAGTGTCTTTATAGTACTTTGTAAAGTTTTGGCCTGACTTCCTGCGTTTAAAACTTCTATATTATACTGTCTTATTTCTTCTTCTAGGGCTTTTATTTGGTTGTTTCTTTCTTCGATTTTACTCTTCAAAGAATCTGCTGTCGAAGATGTACTTTGGGCACTAACAAAACCACTAGATATGAAAAATATTATTAAAAAAATGTATGATTTCTTCCACTTCATTTACTTCAATTTACTTATAGGTTTATAGCCGTATTTATACGTGATACGCTCTTGTCTTTGCCTAGGATATACAGAAGAGTAAACGGATCAGGACTCTTTTCCTTACCAGATAAAGCTACTCTGAGAGGCCAAAGAACGTCACCACGCCCTTTTTCTGTGGCATAATCAAACAAAACCTTCTTTATGTTTTCTGTTGATTCAAACACATCTGGAGAAGCATTTTCCAGAGTAATTTTAACCCATTCTAAGTGAGTTTTTGACTCCTCGATAGGGGAGTTTTTCCATGATAACATATCCCTATTATACTTTGGCTCTTCAAAAAAGTAGGCTAACTCCCCTGCCCCAACCATAGTATCTATATCTCCCCATTTAGAAATCCTATCCAAAATAATAGGTGAAATTTTTCTCAGTAGATTTGGATTATTTGTTTTTAGCCTCTTTTCTATTTCACTTTCTTTTTCTTCTTCCGAAAGAAGTTTTATGTGTTCTTTGTTCATCCAATCCAACTTTTCTTCATTGAAAGCACCCCCAGCCTTTTGGATTTTATCAATATCAAAAGCTGAAATTAGTTCTTCTTTTGTAAATATTTCTTTTTCTGTTCCAGGATTCCAACCAATAAGAGCTAGGAAATTTATCATGGCACCAGGTAAATACCCTTCTTCCCTATATTCTAATATATCTTTGGCTCCGTCTCTTTTGCCCAACTTTTTTGTTCTGTCATCTCTAAGTATAGTAGGAAGGCTCACAAAAACTGGATACTCTATACCCAGAGCATCATATAAACTTAAAAATCTTGGTGTACTGGAAATAAACTCATCTCCTCGCATTATATGTGTCACACCCATATTTAGATCATCAACTATGTGAGCAAAGTTATATGTTGGAAAACCATCAGCTTTTATTAGAATAAAATCGTCCAAGGCTTCTGGTCCCGCAGATAGATTGCCACGCACAGCGTCGTGCCATTCATATCTTTTTATTTCTGGCACCTTGAAACGTAGTGGTTTTTTCCCATCCCAAGATTCAAATTTTTCTGGACGATAATCCCTAAAAAGAAAAGGCTTCTTTTCTTCTTCTGCTTTTTTTCTAAACTCTTCAACTTGTTCTTCTGTATAAGGATCTGGATAAGCCAAACCTTTTTCTATTAATTTATGTGCGTGCTCTAAATAAGTTTCAAGTCGTTCTGATTGGATACAAGATCCAAAATCACCTGGCTTATCTGGCCCATAATCCCAATCTATTCCTAACCAGCCTAGAGATTTCTGAATATGTTCTATGGAACCAGAAACTTCTCTTGCTTTGTCTGTATCTTCTATTCTTAAAATAAATGTGCCTTGATTTTTTCTTGCATAAAGATATGCAAAAAGAGCAGTACGAATACCGCCTATATGCATGAAGCCTGTTGGCGATGGTGCAAATCTTGTTACTATTTTTTTATTTTTTTCTTCCATTTTTTTATTTTTCAAAATCCAAAATGATTCAAAATTGCTTCAGATACGAGGCGAGTGAAATTTTACGAGCGAGCCTTACATCTAGTAAGGTGAGTAAGTAAAATTGAAACTCAACAAAGTAGATGGAGTAATTTTGAATCATTTTATTATTTTTCGTGCTCAAGGGCAATTGCAACTATCTCCTGAGCTATCAGTTTAGCTGAATCTTTCCTAGCAAAACCTAGAGCTGCTTGTTGCATCTTGTCTTTCTCAACTTGATTTTTTATTATTCTCTCTATTTCTGCAAGCAATACGCCTTTGGTTAGGTTCTTTTCTTCTATCACAGAAGCTGCTCCTGACCTAGCATAAGAATAAGCGTTTGATCTCTGATCGTGAGATGTAGGTTCTGGTATTGGGATTATGATAGATGGTTTACCCCAAGAAGCTATTTCAAATATAGCTGAGCCAGCTCTGGATATAACTATATCCGCTGCATCTGCTGCAGCTCGCATGTTGATTATGTTCATATAATCAACAGGCTTGTATCTGTTTTTGTTTGGGTTACTTTCTGAGACAACAACGTTTCTCGTTTCTTCAACAATCCTAATATTGTTTTTACCTGTTTGGTGAATTACTTGGTATTTTGAAATCAACTCCAGCAAAGAATCCAAAACCACTTCGTTTATAAATTTGGCACCCTGAGAACCGCCCATAATAAAAATCGTTGGAATGTTTGGGGTAAAACCGAAAAACTCGTGACCTCCTGTCGGTAGAGTTTCTTGTAATTCTTTTCTGATAGGGTTACCTGTATAAGCAGTTTTTTCTTTTGGGAAAAACTTTATGGCCTCTGGATAAGAAATTGCGATTCTCCTAGCAAATTTCCCAGCCCAAAGATTCACCTTTCCAGGAATACTATCTGACTCATGTATGACAACAGGAATTCTGAGTATTCTAGCTGCAAAAACAGCAGGAAAACTAGCGTAACCACCTTTTGAGAAAACAACGTCAGGATATATAACAAACAACTTCCACACCGCACCCACGGAGCCGACAAATATTTTCCAAAGATCAATAAAATTCAAAATAATATTTGGTATACTTTTTTTTCTTCTTATTTTTCCTGAAGTAACTTTTTTAAAAGTAAGGTTGTTTTCGAACAATATACCTTTGTTGTACTCCTCTGTAGACATGTAATACATCTCTGGATTAAGTAGACGGTTTTCCTTTGTAACCCGAACTACTTCTTGGGCAACAGCAATAACAGGATAAAAATGTCCACCCGTTCCACCTCCTGTAAAAAGTATTTTCATTTTATTGTTTCTTCTTATTTTTAGATATATTTAGCACTATTCCAACCTCGGCAAGTGTCATAAAAAGAGCTGTACCTCCATGACTCACAAAAGGCAATGTTATGCCAGACAACGGCAGAACCCCCAACATGGCACCTATATTTACAAAGGCCTGAGATATTATAAGTATAACAATTCCAACAACCATTAGTCTACCGAACGGATCAGGTGCATTGGAGGCTATTTTTAGACCCCTAAAAGCAAAAAATACAAACAAAAAGATTATAAAAACGGCACCAACAAAACCAAACTCTTCACCAGAAACAGCAAAAATAGAATCACCGATTGGTTCAGGTAAAAAGTTGAATTTTTGTATGCTTTGACCAAAACCTCTACCGAATAATCCTCCACTACCTATAGCAATAAGTGATTGCTGGATTTGGTAGCCACTTCCCAAAGCGTTTTCTCCTGGATTTATAAAAGTCATGATTCTACTCATAACATAAGGTCTTGCAAAGGCTACCGCTGTTAGGCCGACAACACAAATAAGAAAAGTTATAAATATATGCTTCCATCTTCCACCGCCTGTTATGAAGATTGCCAAACCAGAGAAAATAATAATCATGAGTGTGTCAGTGTCTGGTTGCAGGAGAAGTACGCCTCCAACTATAGAAGACAGAATCAGAAAAGGAAGAAGGCCGTATTTGAATGTCTGAACTTTATCTTTGACTTTAGATATCCATGCTGAGAAAAAAGTTATAAATCCTATCTTTAAAAGTTCAGATGGTTGGAAAGAAAAAAACTTAAGAGACACCCACCTCTTTGCCCCACCATGGCTTATCCCAAGACCTGGAATAAAAACCAAAAGAGTAAGGATAACTGATGCCACAAATATATAAAAAGAATATTTTTTATATATCCTATAATCTATTTTGGAAATAACATAACAGGCTATAGAACCCAGAAACAAACCCAGGACAGTCTGGTTTATCGTTACGTTAGAATATTTTACTGTTTGTTTAGATAGGAGTCCGAAAGACGCAGATGTAAAAATCAAATAGCCTGTTATGACCAGCACTAATACAGAAATAAGGAATGGTATGTCAACTTTTAGTTTTTTCATTTTTAACTTATCAAAGATATGATTACCCCGGATATGGCACAAACAACACTTATAATCCAGTATCTCATCACAACTTTTTCTCTCGACCAACCCATAGCTTCAAAATGATGATGAAGAGGTGCGACTTTAAAAACCCGACGTTTACCAAAATATTTATATGATGTTGTTTGGATAATAACCGAAGCAGAAGTGGCAACTAGAGGCAAAGCAATAACTGGTAAAATAAAAACCGAATTAGTTAGAAAAGCCACGACAGAGAGGGTGACAGTTAGTCCAAGTATCCCCGTCTCCCCCATATAAAACCTGGCTGGAGGAACATTGAACCAGAGAAAAGCCAAAATACCACCGGCAATAACTGCACATAGAGCTGATATATCGATCTGATTATGAAGAAAAGCAATAACCGCATAAGCAGTAAAAATAGTTGCCATGACCCCACCAGATAGACCATCCATGCCATCTATGACAGAAGTAGAAAATACAGCCAACATGACCAAAACAAAGAAAGGGATGAACCAGATTCCAAAATCAACAGGATTACCAAACGGAATATTTATTATTGTTGCCTCTAGTTTACTATAAAACCAAAAAGCTATTACCAAACCTATAACCGATATGCATATTACTTTTATTTTTCTGTAAATAAGAGGGTCTTTTGCATAACTGCCTTTGCCAAATATCTGGAGCAAGTCGTCAGAAAGGCCAATGAGTGAAGCTATGAAAAGTGCAGCGAGAGGAATGAGAGTTTGACTACGACTAAAAAAGTTTAGTTTTTGGTTTAACTCCGTTGGAAATACTTTTGATATCAAAAATATCATGAAGACTGTTAGAAAAACTGAGACCCAAATAATAACCCCGCCGATTCTAGGAGTCGAGAGTTCTGCTTGGGTATTATGAACTTTAGAAAAGTGGTTGTTCGTTATATCCCCTGCTTCTGTTCTAGCCGATTTTTTCCATAACTTATGCTTATAAAAAAAATCTGTGAAAAATGGAGTAATCAAAATACCCAGAAAGAAAGTTAGGACCGATGGTATGACTATTTTGAGAACATCTATCATTTTTTATTTTGATTTTATGAAAACATTGTACCATATAGACAACATCAAAAGTACGTATATTTTTCTAGAATTATCTACATTTCCTTGGATATGCTGATCTATAATACCTTCCACTTCCCTAGTATCCATATGACTTTTTATGTATTCGTTTTCTAAAATAGTACTATAAACATTTTTGACATCTTTTCCTTCACCAACTAAATATGGATTTTTTTTCTTCAACCAGTCTCTTAGGGGTGTTGGAAAACCGAGCTTCTTTCTGTTTCGCGTTGACTCAGGTATCACACTTTTAAAAGCCTCTCTCAAAAGATACTTCGTCACGCCATTTCTCCATTTGAAATGGTCAGGCAAAATAGCTCCCAAATGCGCAACTTCTTTATCCAAAAACGGCACTCGGAGTTCGAGCGAATTAGCCATGGTCATTTTGTCAGCTTTTGCCAATATGTCCCCAACCAACCATGTGTTTATATCCACATACTGCATTGTTGTGGATTCGGACAAACCATTAGAGTTTTTATATAGTGGACTCAAGGAAATCATTTTTTCTGGTTTATTTTTCCAGAGATGATCTATCTCGTCTTGTCTAAATATAGAAGCATTACCTATGTACCAACTTTCTAATTTTTGATTCAGCCTTCTCAAATAATTTGTTCCCCAAAAATCAAGATGAAGACCATCAAATATTCCCACCAATAAACCAAGCAGACTAGCAGGAATCCATTTTAACTTCTCTCTAGCAAAAGGTTCTAGATATATATTGTAACCACCAAACAGTTCATCGGCACCCTCACCAGATAGAACAACCTTAACGTGTTTACTAGCTTCTTTGGAAACAAAATATAGTCCCACCGCCGACGGATCAGCCACAGGTTCATCAAAATGATATACGATAGTTGGGAGCATAGAAAAATATTCTTCTGGTCCAACTTTTATTTCTGTATGATCACTTCCTAAATGATCTGACGTTTCTTTCGCTTCCGCTCCTTCAGTCAAAGTATCAAAACCAACTGTAAAAGTTTTTATTTTTTTATCTCCCCTCACCTCTTGCATCAAACTAGTTATGATACTACTGTCTACTCCGCCTGAAAGAAATCCCCCGACTGGCACATCGGCAATCATGTGATGTTCTACCGAATCTTTTACAATCTCTTTTATTTTTTCTGTGGTCTTTTGTTCGTCAATATTTTTGTCTTGATTAAACTGAAAAGACCAATATTTTTTTATCTCCACATCACCGCTTGCAACATTGATCCTGAGAAAATGTCCTGGAAGAAGTTTATAAACGTTCTTGAAAAATGTCTCAGTGAGAGGATTGTATTGAAATGACAAAAAGTTTACCACCGCCGCATCGTTAACTTCAGTTTTAAACCCAGGAAAAGACAGAAAACTTTTTATCTCTGAAGAAAAAGCCACTATAGAATCATTTTGTTTCAAATAGTACAAAGGCTTGATACCAAAAAAATCTCTTGCAATAAAAACTTCTCTTGTGTCTGTGTTATAGATAGCAAACGTAAACATGCCACGTAGTTTGGTCAGCATGTTTTCTCCATACTCTTCGTACATGTGGAGTATAACTTCCGTATCAGAATCAGTCTTAAATTTGTATTTTTTAGCTAGCAGATCTTTTTTTAGTTCCTTGTAGTTATATATTTCTCCATTAAAAAATATAAGTAGTTTGCCATCTTCACTTGTGATCGGTTGTCTACCCGCTGACAAATCTATTATGGATAGTCTCCTCATACCCAAACCCACGTATTTATCAACAAAAAAGCCATCATCGTCTGGTCCTCGGTGAGTTATCTTCTTTACCATACCGCCTATTATGGCTTCTTTATCGTTGATTTCAGGGCCAATAACCCCAGCTATTCCACACATGTTCAAAGTATACCAAAACAGCAAAATATCTCCAAAATAAGCCTTATTTTTATATTACCGAAAATATACTTGACTTTATACACTAACTATGCTAGTATTAATAGCGGAGGATAGGCAGAGGGGCTCACCCTTTGTATCCATCCGCAAAACAACCGATTTTGGAGGCAGCACAATGCAGACTCGCGGTTCGCCGGCTTCGGCTCGGATTCAGGGGTGCATGACGCCCCTGCGTAACTTCTTTTTTTCAACGATGGGAACGACCATCTCGGCGACCACCACCGCCAACATCTGACCGCCGGCGGCGGGGCATCGCTAGTTGTGAGTAATTGAGCTGACAACTCAATTGTGCTCACAACGAGATGTGCAAGTCTGAGAGCCTAACGGGGAACGTCCCCGTTAGGTCTCTTTTTTTAATATAAAAATTCACCACCAAACAAAATCTCGTCGAATCACGTTTTTTCGGAAGACCCCACAGACCTGAAGCATGGCTCTGTCAACGACCCGAGTGAAACGAGGGCTCATTGACAGATTCAGGTCGAGGACTAAGCGAACTCTCCGCAGGAGAGAGTGAGCGGTCTGAAGAAAAAATGTGTGAGTAAGAGATTTTGTTTTCTAACTAATCAGTTATATACTCCAAACTTGCATCAACTAGTTTTTGCACATCTTCGAACCTGCCATCTTGTGTAGAGCCTAGAACAACCACAATAACAGGTCTGCCTATTGAACTGTCGAAAGCAACAACCAGGTTCCCTCCCGCCATATCAGTGTAGCCAGTCTTTGAAGCTATCAAACCTGGAATACTATCTAGTCCTGTATTTGTATTTTTAGCGGTGTGCGTTTTGGTTAAAGAATCTACTTTTAAAACTTTATATTTCGTTGCTTCTATTATTTCTGGATGATTTTTTATTATATACTGGAGCATTTTACTAACATCCACTGCAGAGCCATACCCCCCACTAACCCCATCAACATCCAGGCCATTTTCATTTGTAAAATACATTTGTTTCAAACCCAATTCTCTGGCCTTTTGATTCATCTTTGAAATAAATTCTCTCCTACCCAGATTAAAGTCTTCTGTTTTTAGATTGATTGCGCCTATAACAGAGGCTATCGATCTGGCACCATCGTTTGAAGAAACAACGAGCGAGAAATCCAAAAGATCTTTCAGTCTCCATGATTCGTCAACAAGCAACCCACTATCCCCCTCTTCGCCCAGAAACTCCTTTCTTATTATTATTTTTGAGTCTTCGGGTAAAAGACTGACAGCGGTTAGAGCCATCATTAGTTTGGTTATTGAAGCCAAAGGAAGTTGAGTTAACTCACTCTTTTTAAACAAAATCTCTTGTTTTGCAACATCATATACATAAGCCGATCTAGCTTTTATTGAAACTTGTGGAAACACTTTTTTATTTAGAGCTTTTTCTACAGCCGCTACTTCCCTCACCATATTTTTGGAATTTGATGAATCTTGTGAAATAACAAAAACCATGAAAAGTACGGACATAAAAAGCGCCCCGTTAAGAACAAGGAGTTTTTTTGATATACCTTCTGTGCCTTTTCTATATTCGTACATAAGCTTACTTTATTTCGTCATCTGAAGTAGTTTCATCGACTACCTGGATCTCCTCTCTTAATTCCTTGTATTCTGGCAAATCCGAGATACTTCCGAGACCAAGATATCGTATAGTATCACTAGTAATACTATACACCATCATTCGTTCATCATCCAAACTATTTTTCTTTTCAATCAAACCGCGGAGTAGGAGGTTACGGATAGCCCACTGTGAATTCACACCCCTTATGTATTCTATTTCCTTTTTACTAACCGGACCTTTATAAGCGACTATGGCTAAAGTCTCTATACCCGCCCTGCCTAGATCTTTCTCTCTTTCTTCTTTTATTATTTTTTCTATTAAACCTGAAAGTTCTGGAGCAGTTGTCATAGAAACTTCGTCGTCGTGTTGAACAATCCTCAACCCCCTGTCTTTCAGAACTTCATCGAGCTCTTTTAACCCAGCCAAAATTTCACTCTTGGAAACTTCCAATGTTTTAACCAGAAAAGAAACTGTTACTGGTTCGGCCAAATAGAAAAGTGTGGCTTCTAGTTTTTTTGTTAGATCATTTTTCATGTAGTAAGTAAATTATAACAAATCTTGTTAATTTTATATAACCACAAACTCTTAAATTTGAATGAAATCCGAGGCGGATGATAAAAATAAGACGAGCCTTATAAGTATAAGGTGAGTATTATTTTTTGAAATCCAACAAAGGAGTTCGTCAAATTTAAGAGTTTAGTAACGAGGAGTACCAATAACATCAGTCTGCATTTCAATATCATGAAAGTCCCGGTCTTGTCGTACCTGTATAATCCCCTGCTTCACCAACTCGAGCATGGCGAGGAAAGAAACTATGACGTTCACCTTTTCTGCTTTTCCATGACCAGAAAAATCCTTGAAACTCATTTTCATACTTTGAGCAATCCTTTTGGTCAAACTTTCTATAGTCTCTTCCAAACTAATAACTTTTTGGACTATAGCTTTTGGAACCAGCTCCTTCTTCGGCATTTGCAAGATAAGATTTTTTATAGTTTCTTGGATTTTTGAAACAGAAGTATTTTTATCTGGAGTGAAAACAATCATTTTTTCTTTTGAAGGAAGTCTCAGATACTCAACACTTATTCCAAACCTTTCTTTCAAATGAAAACTGAGAGCTTTGTATTTTTGATATTGTTTCAACCTATCTTCCAGATCATCTATACTACTCTGTTCTTCTTCGGACAGAGTAAGTGTTGGCAAAAGTGACTTTGATTTTATTAAAACAAGAGTTGAAGCTATCAAAATAAAATGAGCAGAATCAGCTATGGGGAAATTCTCCAAGCTTTTTACATATGAAATATAATCATCGGCCACCTGAGCTAGAGATATGTCGTTTATAAAAAGTTTTCTTTTTTCTATAAGCGAAAGCAGGGTGTCGAGGGGTCCCTCAAATATGTGAGTTTTAACTAGGTATTCATCCGGCATTAAATAATTGTATCAGACTACTTAAGTTTTTGTAGTATTTCTTCCCAAGAATGAACTCTAGTTACGAGTTCCGGCAATTCATCTGACTGATTCCATGGTTTATCAAAAAGCAATACAGGAATACCGGACCCAGCAACGTCTAAGGCATTATGCAAACCATCATCAATAAAAACTTCAATTCCTAATTCTTTACACATATCCGATTTATTTCTTTTAACAAACTGGGCACCATAATGATTTGCAAAATGAATATCTTTGAAATTATCTTCGAAATATTTTTTAATCCAAAGCTCAGTGTGATCTCTCAAACTTTCAGGTTTTGCAGTAATGATATACAAATCAAAAATCTCACTCAGTTGCTTTGTAGCCTCAACCGCGCCTTCAACTGGCAAAGCCCTATGATGATCCTCATGAAAGAAAAAATCATCAATAAGCTGTCTCGCTTCTTGTTTTGTTATTCCATAACTATGCTCTAGGTCAAACGCAACAATATCTTTTCTTTGAATATTTTTATTAAACTTCAAATTAAAATGCTCTCTAATCGCATCACTAAAATTTAGTAAAACATCATCAAGATCAAAACCAATATTTTTTATTTTTTGAGAATACATGAGATTTTTGAAAGAATTTCAAAAGGTAGTCAGATTATATCAGAAAAAACTATATTTAAAGGCCTATTTTTATACTTGACAAACAATATTAAATGTGCTATTTTTATGCAGTATGCCAAATGTGGTGTGCTTACCTTACGTTACGTTCCAATTCATGAGGTTAGACTATGGCAGAAGTAGCTCATAAGAAATGGGTGAACGGTCAGCTGAGGTTCAGTCCGAAGGTCAGCTTTGAAGACGTGATCGCTTTCGCGACGGAACTCAAAGCTGCTCCTGACGGTGACGACATCAAGGCTCTGGCCGTTCGAAGCTGCGGTGAGAAGGAGTATGGGATCATCTTCGCCATCGAGTACGATGGCGACGTGAGAACCCACAAGAGCATGGTCTACAGGCTCACCGACAAGCTGAAGCGACGTTTCGGCAACGACGTGAACTGGGACATCGCCGGTGACTGCTGGGTCATAAAGTAGACCCCGCCCGCCCCGAGTGTGATCGACGAAACCCGTCGTCACGTTCGGTGGCGGGTTTTTAATTTACTTCTTCCTCAAATTTATACCAAGCTCAAGTAGTTGCTCATCGGATATCTCAGACGGAGAATCCATCATAGGGTCTTTACCCTCCCCTGTTTTAGCAAAAGGAATAACTTCACGAATGTTTGGTTCGTTTTGTAATATCATAATCAGTCTATCTAGCCCCCATGCTATACCTCCATGCGGTGGCGTTCCAAGTGAAAAAGCAGAAAGCATGTGTCCGAAATTTTTCTCTATATTTTCTTTTTGATGTCCCATTATCTCAAAAACTTTTTTCAAAGCTTCTGGATCATGGTTTCTAATACTTCCTCCACCTATTTCCATACCGTTTAAAGCAACATCGTACTGTGTTGTAAGTATTTCACCTATATTTTCTTCCTTCATTAGCCACTCTACATGTTCTGGTTTTGGTCTAGAAAATGGATTGTGTGTAAAAGTCCAAGCTCCTGTATCTGTTTTTTCAAAGAAAGGAAAATCTACAACCCAACAAAAAGCCAAAAGATTTGGATCGTTTTTATCTTCTCTCAAATCCGGCTTGTCGGAGTTATATTTCTCCATAGCCTCTTTGTATGTAAGTCTTGGAAATGGTAACTCTTGGATTTTTTTCTCTGGGTATAGCTCAGTAACTAAATCAATCAAAAGTCTCTCGTTTAACTGCATGACTGCTTCTCTATCGACAAAACTCAGTTCCATATCGAGCTGTGTAAACTCTGGTTGTCTGTCTCCTCTTGTATCTTCATCACGCATACAACGAGCTATTTGGAAATATTTCTCAACACCACTTGTCATGAGAAGTTGTTTGTACTGTTGTGGAGATTGTGGAAGAGCATAAAACTTTCCAGGGTAAAGTCTGCTTGGCACAACATAGTCACGAGAACCCTCAGGAGTAGATTTTGTAAGAATAGGTGTTTCAACTTCAATAAAATCTTTTTTATCCAAAAAGTCTCTGATGAATTTTATAACTTTGTGACGATTTCTGATATTTTTCTGCATTCTATCTGAACGCAAATCAACGTATCTGTATTTAAGTCTAACTTCTTCATTAATATCTCTTGTATCTGCCCCAATATCAAAAGGTATGGTTTCTGATTTGTTCAAAACTTCCATGTCTGTTATTTCTAGTTCAATATCTCCGTTTAAAACACCTGCTTTAATATTTCTCTCTGGTCTTTTATTTACCAAGCCTTTTATAGCCAAAACCCATTCAGTTCTAACTTCTTTTACTTGCTCTATAGCTTCGGGATGGTTTGGTAGAACAACACACTGGACTTTGCCAGACATGTCTCTTATATCCATAAAAACCATTTTCCCTTGATCTCGACGAACATCCACCCAACCCTTTATGAGGACTTCCTGTCCCACACTCTGCCCCAAGTCTTTTATATAAGTTCTTTCCATATTGAAAAATATATCATATTTACGTTTTTTTTCACTGTTGACAACATCTATATTAAAGGTATCTTGATACTTGGAAAGAGAGGCGCGAGTGGTTAGATTTATTCCGATCAACAAAATCTGTATACGAGTGGAGGATTCCATCCCATAGGCGATCTGTTTTATTTTTTAAATCTATCAGCTTGGAGACTGTAGAGTTCTGAGTACATACCCTTATTTTTCATAAGCTCTTTGTGGTCTCCTTCCTCTATTAGCTTACCTTTATCCAAAACAAAAATCCTATCACAAGCAGATATCGTAGAAAAATCATGAGAAATAAGTATGGCAGTTCTATCCTTTGGCAAACTTTCAATTGAGTCAAATATTTTTGCTTCTGATTCAGCATCCACAGAAGCAGTTGGTTCATCTAGTATCATAACAAAACCATCTCGATAAAGAATTTTTGCTATCGAAAGTTTTTGTCTCTGACCTTTTGATGGTTCTTTTCCTTTAAACTCAACACCCAGCTGTTCTTCGTATTTATTTTCCCAATCCACAATAAAATCATGGGATTGTGCTATTTTTGAATAATCCATAACTTTTGTTAAGTTTACTGGCTTATCTGGTTTTCCTATTGCAATAGCGTCCTGGACAATAAAATCATAACTAGCATAATCTTGGAACATCACAGCTAGATAAGACCACCATTCTTTTGTAGAAATATCTTTCAAATCCACTCCATCTATTAAGATCCTTCCTTCTGTAGGTTCATATATACGACAAAGAAGTTTTACCAGAGTCGTTTTTCCCGCACCATTATTTCCAACAAGGCCTATATTATCACCGGCCTTAAAAGTTAGGTTAATATTTTTTAAACTCCACTTATCAGAATTTTGATATTTAAATCCAATATTTTCAAAAACTATTTCTGGAGCAGACTCCAAATCAATTTTTATTGGATTTTTCGATTCAATTATTATCGGCTTGGTATTGTAAACCTCTATCATGTCTTGAACAATCAAATTACTTTCATACTGACCGGAAATATCTTTTAGAAAAGACGCTATAGATCTTCTAACGCTAGACAGTGTACTAATTATATACACGACCGATCCAACCTGAATCGCTCCAGAAATACTACTTTTCATTACAAGTGCTAATCCTGCCACAAAACCCGCAAGAGAAAGTGTGTCAGTAATAGTTGTATACCAAACGATTTTTCTCTCGACACTTATTTGTGAATTAGAAAAATCAACCAATATTTTTTCCATCCATTTAAATAATTTGCTAGACGATTGAAAAAGTTTGGTCTCAATTAATGCATTCTTGTTAAAAATATGCTGTCTTAAATCCCCCAAACGACGTTGAGCAACAGAATCCTTGGCCCAAATGCTCCAAGATTTTCCAGCAAATTTTATGTCGATAATAAATGCAGGAATCGCTGTTGCGATGACAATGATAAAAACTAATAAATCAAAATGTATTGCCAAAATTGTACCAACTATCAAACTTGTTACTGATTGTAAAATATCAAACTGAGAACCACTCAATTGATAAATTGGAGTTGGTCCTTGTCTAAAAGTTCTCTGGATTAGATCTAGAAATTTAGGGTCTTCATATTTTGAAATATCAACCCTTTCGCGAATTTTTACAATTTCTAGCTCCATCCCAACTTGAAATTTGGCAAGTCTTTTTCTATTAGTAAACCTGTAAAAATTTCCAGTAAACGACGGTAGTGAGTTTACAAGTGCGTACAACAGCAAAACTGAATAAAGTCCAAAAGATGAACCACTATTTGCTCCAGAAACGATAGTGTCAACTAGTTTTCCGAGCAAAAAAGCTGTGACATAAGGTATGACACCAATCACTATGTTTATAAGACCCAGTAAAATAGTTTCATTTTTTGCAAACAAAAAAGAATAGCCGAGACTGAACTTCACACTTTTAAAGTAGTTTTTTATATCGTTCATTTTATCTTTTGCATTTATTTTTTAAACCTATCAGCTTGGAGACCACACAACTTAAAACAGACCTTACGTAACGTATTTCAATTATTTATTTTTTTACAAAATTGCAATAAATCGAAATACTTATCTTCAATAAGAACGAAATCTTTTATTAAGCCGGATATTTCGAAACCCATTTTTTTATGAAGTTCAATAGATGCAATTTGAGTACCATATATTTCGCAAATAATATTTTTTATGTGAGTATTTTTAGATATTAACTCAATTCTTCTTGTTATAAGACTCTCGCCAATACCCTTGTTTCTGTAATGTGGAGAAACATATAAACCTTGAAGTGATGAATTATGCTTAAATCTAGAATCTTTATAAAAATATACATAACCCGCACCAATAAGTTTGTTGTCATGCTCAGCAAATATCCAAATGCACTCCTCATTAATATTGTTTTCTAATTTTTTCTTCCATTCAGACTCATCTTGATCTACTATATCTTTTAGATTCCCAGAAAATGCATTAGGGTCGTTTTTATAATTCTCAATTCTTAAATTTTTAAATTCTTCCCACCTTTCAACAGGCAATTTTTCAATATATTTTACTTCCATAAGTTTAGACTATGTATTTTTAATACAACTTAACTCCTATAGCTTCTCTCACCTCCTCCATCTTCTTTTCTGCTTGTAGTTTTGCTCTTTTGCCACCCTCTTTTAGAACATCCATTACAAAATCCATATCATGAGATAGTTGATTTCTCTTTTCTCGCATTGGTCCAATAAAAGCTTTCAGGTCAGCTATGAGAGCTTCTTTCAAAATTTTATACTTGCCTTTATTTTCTTCGTACAAACTCTTTAGCTCATCTTCGGATTTCAAAAGTCTGTGAATAGCATAAACATTTTGTGGTACGTCTCCTCCAGAATCAGTAACAATAGACATGACGGATTTTTCTATTTCTTCATCTGTTGCAAACAATGGTATGGTGTTTCCATAACTCTTGCTCATCTTTCTACCATCAACCCCAGGTACCACTGCTACTTCATCCAAAATCTTTGCATTTGGTAGTTTGAAAACTTCTTTTTTGAAAGTGAAATTAAATTTCTGTGCAGTATCTCTAGCGTATTCAACATGTTGCTTTTGGTCCTGACCAACAGGCACAACATCAACATCATAAAGTAAAATGTCTGCGGCCATGAGCATTGGGTAGTTGAAAACTCCGACTGTTATTTCTTTTTTGTTTGCCTCCGCATCTTTATACGCATGAGAACGTTGTAGATAAGCCATTGGAGTTATGGTGTCGAAAATCCAAGCAAGTTCTGTATGTTCTGGAACATCAGATTGCTTAAAAATTACAGAATTTTTTGGATCAAAACCAATTGCTAGAAAATCAGTGACCACACCGATTATGTTATTTTTCAAAACTTCGGCATCTTGAACAGAATTCAGTGCATGATAATCTGGAATAAAGAAAAAAGATTGATGCTCATTTTGCATATCCACCATCTGTTTCATCATTCCAAAATAGTTACCGATATGAGGCTTCCCACTAGGCTGAATCCCTGAAAGTAAGATTTTTTTAGACATGAAGATATTCTAACAAACTTTTTATATAAGAGAAACCTCGCATCCCGTGTGAACGAGAGCGAGGCTTCGAGAAAGAACTATGACCTGCGCACCAAGCGTCCAGGCACACCATTAGTTACAGATGGCGGCGTAGATACTGATGCTGGCCGTGGTGACCTAGACTGTGCGCCCAGATGATCCTTGAGCGCATGGCGGAAAAGATTGCTCGATGGAGGAACATAACCATGCTTTACACGAGTCATATCACCCCAAACAGTAGCACCATTCTTGATGACAACTCCATAGACCTGTGGTTTTTCAGATTTATCTTCACGAACATTCATGGCTGTCTGTGAGATAAACCTGCAGATCCGTCCACTTGAGACAACCATGACGAGACCTATGGCCTGCCAGAATTCCACCTTACCGGGGAACTCCCGCACAAACTCCTCAAGAAGATTTTGCGGAACAGTTCGACGCTCTGCCTGACGCAAAAAAGATATGAAGAACCTTTCAAGGTCAGCTGGAGGGCGACTACCCTTTCGAGTTTGCTGTATCACAGCTTCCTCAAAAGCTTTCATTACTCCGTTTTCACGGCATATAGCCAGAAGCCTCTGATCTTCGGTCTGTGACACCTCCTTCGGTTTATCAGCCTCAAATGACTGAATGGTTTTTCCTTCTGAGTCAACGATACCCAGAACTCGTATCTCACTGCGGACCCTGATCTGAGCTTCACAACAAGGACAGATGAAAGCCTGAGAGTCAACTTCAAGCCTTGTATTCAACCTTCCATGTTGCCAACTCTTGTCAGGAAAGGCCTTGAATCTGACCCATCCCTGAAAAATCATATCCGCACGACAGGAAGGACACTGTCCTTTACTGCCGATTTTTTCCAGCCCCATCAACCCTCCAAATCTGTCACGGAGTTATATCCACGACTTAGCAATAGTACAATATAAAAATATATTTGTCCAATTTAAATTTCGGTGATTCTATAACTATCAAAAAATATGTCCATGAAGTCTGTACGGATACCTCCATATCCAGACGTAAGTATTGGTTTGTTAACATCAACAACCTCGGATTGCAGTGTCCAGCTACCTGTTCGTCCAAAGTCAGTATAGACTCTTATCACCACAGAGTTGGTGGAGAGATTTTCTGTTTCTAAACGTACCCCTATCCATGTATCCAAAGGTAAGAGATTTGGATTTCTATCTCTATTGTAAGTCCCACTAAATATTTTTTTTGAAGAAAGAGTCGTGTAGATACCGTTCTGTTTTTTCTTTACTATTACATTTCCATCAACTCGGAGTCCTCCATAGTACAAGTTGTTGCTATTTTGGTATCTACTGAACAACAAAATACCATTGGATTCATTTCTATTTAAACTATTACTTAGATTTGTTTTTTTTATATTGAAATAAACCTCTTCACCATAATCCAACCATTTTGTCCTAGTTAAAATTCTAAAGAGGTTCTGAGGATAGTATCCGTTATCTGTATCTAGAGGGTTTGATAGAAAATATTTTCTCCTCCATTTATCACTTTCTGACAGAGGTCCTTGGATAGTTTTACCAAAATCACCTTCTATTATTAGTTTCCCGCCAGAATTCAAATACCAGTATGGACTCGTAGTTTGCAAATCACTTCCCGATTCTTGCAAGACGCCAGGCGAACTGAAGTTGTAAGTAAAAGGAGTTTTTATGTTGAAAATAACAGCAGCAACATTTCCCCTGCTATCATTGTATATATCACCAACCTTATACAAAGATAAGAAAATGATGACTACAATAAAAAATCCTGAAATAAATAAATATTTTTTTTCTGTCATATTTGTAAAATTATTTTATGGAGAAATAATTCACTGATACAAGCCCGTGACCACGAGTTACATCATAAGTTTTTATACCCACTCCGCCAGTTGCAGGAAGATTTTTCAGATTACCTTTTACCACCCATTCACTATCTTTTATACAATACACCTCATTGTCATTAACAGCTATAGCAAATTTGTTGTCCTTCCACGGCTCGAGAGCTGGACGAGGTAACCTGGGTGATCTAGCAATAGTTTTCGATACACCATCTACAACCTGATACAACCTTGCTGACAAACCATATTCACCGAAAGAACAGGCGACATAGTTGTTACTGTTAGCATGCCTCGCAACTAGTGTCATACTCGAACCAGAAAACCAAGTGGCTTGTACGTTAAAGATATAGTTACTCCATGATTCTGAACCAACCAGGATAGAGTGAGACGATGTGGTAGAAGCGTTCGTTCCGAAAAATAACGCTCCATCTTTTTTAGAAAAGTCTCCAAACACATTTGTCCACTCTGAATCCAAAACGTTCTGTGGTTCGTATGGTAAAGCCAAAACTGGTTTAACTGGTTCTGGTTCCGGAATAACAACATCATTTTCTTCCACTTCTTTTATTATTTCTATATCTTCAATATCTTTACTCTCATCACCAACATTTGGATTTGGCTTTGTGGGATTTTTTGCAATCACTTTTAGAGGTTTATTCTCATATTGTGGCAAACTAGCTATGTAGTCAGAAGCGTTATCAGAATTCACAAGGTTTATTTTATTTACAACAATATTTGCAACGCCAATATTTTCATCCCAAACTTTCATGCCCACACCCCCAGAATCCCCTTCGGGTATAGTTGCGTAAGCCAAAGTTTTATCTCCCACCAAACATTTAACAAAATCACCGTCAACCAACATAGACAATGAAACTGGAGAAGTTGTTGAAATTCTAATAAAATTTTCTACATCAATGATTTTATTTTGTATGTTATTTGTATACTGCTGGATGATTACCCTATTGTCACTGAACGTACATGCTGTGTAGTTGGAACCATCTCTATATCTAGAGATCAAAGATACGTGACTACCAGCTGTCCAATCAAAATCTACAGAGTAGAGATAGTTTTTTAAGTTAGCTGTTCCATCTAGAAAAACCAAACCTCCAGATGAGTTATCACTTGCTTTCAAAACCAAAGAACCATCCACAGAAGAATCACCCCAGTTGTTTATCCAACCACTGTTGGCCGCAAAACTATCTTCGAAAGGCAGACTCTTGTCTTGAGATTTTTTCAAACTAGCCAAAAGATTTTCTGGAGTCATATCAGTCTGCACCTCAATACGTTTTAGGAAATATGGATCGGAATTTATTTTGTTGAAAGAAAAATCATCATCATTACTCCAAACTTGCTTGAAAGCAATAGAATAATTTTCAGAAAGCACATCGTTTATATACTCTTCTGCTGCATCGTTATTTACAGCTTGTTGACCATAGTCTCCAAAAGGATATGAGAAAGAAAGCACTTCCTTTCCTGTGATCTTTTCTAGCTCTGTTTTAGAGTCTCCTAGTTCTCTATCTAATCTGTTTTTATACTCTACATCACTCTCTAGTCTATTTTCCTCAAATATCCATCTCTTGTTACTTAGAAAAGTTCCTTTTTGATTTTCACTATTTACAAGGACATATCCACCAGTTTCCTGTAGTCCGTGAGAACCTATCTCCCATCTTCCAGACTTGACCATATCTTTTATCTGTCCCTCATCTATATAGTAGGTACTGTTTTTACCATCATCTCTTATAGAAGATTTGACTGCCACATACATAACTGCATTAAAATCGAGAACTCTTAGTATAGGATCTGCTTTTTTGTAACTGTCAGTCCTTCCATCGTCAAAAGTCAGAAGAAATGCTTTGTTATCCAACTCCTTTTCACCTTTGTTAAAGGCGATCAAATCCTCGATTGTGATTGTATGGTATCCAGCTCTTTTCAAAGCAAACATCTGATCTTTGAAGAGAGACTCTTCTATATTAAACCTGTCGGCCTCGTCTACGATACCGTGATACAAAAGAACAGGAATGCTAGAGGTATTCGTACTAACTTGTTCTCCATCATTATCTTCTGCGAACAATGACATGGTGTTTGCTAAAAAGTGGCTCGAACTTTCACCACCACCAGAACCAGAAAAAGAATAGGCTAGTTTGTTTTTAGCAAAAGCATAGTTCCTATCCACAATTTCTCGAAGAAAGAACCTTGTGTCTTTAAAATATGTAATACCAACTATCATGAATAAAATACTGCAGAGTACTGTGAGACTGATAGAAATTTTTATTTTGTTTAGGTGAGATTCCATAATATTATCGATATTATCTTGTTCCCCATTTACGGTTTTGGATTGTAAATAATGCATAAAACAGAATAAAAGAAAGAACTATCATATTTAGTGCTGACCAAACCATCACATATGGCCAGTACTTATTGTCCCGGGCTATGTATCTATAGTACACAGTGATTAGGAGGGCGATCAGGAACACTCCAGAGACATACAGATAAGGGAAATTTCCAGTTGTAATAGGATTTATTATGAGTGCTTTTGTTGCCATAAACGGTGTAATGAGTGTGATGAATATAAGCGGAAAGAAATAAGTAAGAGCAACAAATGGATGAGACTTTAATATGAATCTGGACGCAAACAAAGAATTCACAAACCATCCTTTTTTCCATCTAACCTGTTGTTTCATTAACTGCCGAAAATTATTTGGGCAAATAGTATAAGCCTGAGTTTTGTCTGTATATATGGTTTTATATCCCAACTTCAAAACTCTGTTGGTTAAAGATCTGTCGTCACCCCATGTAACAGGCAAGCCGAGAAATCTTTCTTCCAACCATTCATCCATAAGTGGTTCCACAATATCTTTTCTATATGCAGAAGAACAACCACTACAACAAAATACCGTAAAAAGTGTCGACTCTGCCGCCTTTAGAATTCTAAAAGATAGAAAATAGTAAGCCGCCTGCATTTTTGTTAGAAAATTCTCATCCGAATTCTCTGGATCAGCGTGTGCACAAACAGCTCCTATGTTTCTGTTTCTAAAAGGTTCTATGATTTCTCTAAAGGTTGTCGGGTCTATATAACTATCACTATCCAGTTGAACCACAATCTCTCCTTTTGCAGCTTTGAAACCCTCAGCCATACCGTGCCTTTTTCCTTTGTTAACTTTCCAATCAAATATAACCAAGTTAGGGTAATCTTTCTTCAAAGAGTTCAAAACATCTATTGTGCCATCTGTACTGCCATCGTTAATAACGATAACCTCTATTTTTTCTGATGGGTAATCAGAAGCAAAAGATTGGGTGATTGTTTTTGCAATTGATGCTTCTTCATTTTTACATGGAATAACAAAACTAACTGTTGGCTCAAAGTGCCCTCTTATAACATCCTCTGAATCAATCTCATTATGAATAGTGTTTTTATAAAACATCGCCGCAATAATACGAGACAACTCAAAAGACGTAACAAAAAGAGTGTAGAAAAGCAAAACCGGATCATTCCAGAAGTCAGAAGCCCCTCTAGCTTTTACCAAAATAATAAGAAAGACCACAAGTAGCCCGGAGAAAAGCAGGGATATGTTGTAGAAATGTCCGTTCCCAAACCCCTCTTCTCTTGTCTTTCTTACCCCCCCTGGAAATGTAATTGCCGTATTTTTGACATTCATATGTCAATTCACAATACTATAATCACTATGAACGGATCATGAAGTTCATGAAGCCATTTTTACCCAAGAGCACCAGTCTAGTTTTTTAAATACGCGATCCAGAAGTTTCTTTTGTAGGATCTGTTGTTCATTCTAGAATAGCTTGTTTTCTTTTCTATTTTTAAAATAGTGAATTGTTTTTCATATGTGGACACAAAATCCTCTTTTGACCACACTCTTTCTGTCACTCCTAACTCTGGCATTATATAGGTATCTTTTTCTGGACCAGGATGATTCTTTATTAAAAACTTTGCATTATCATCCCCGTCTTTACAAAGAGCTTTTACAAAAAAATATCCCCCATCTTTTAAAACGCGATGTGTCTCCAAAAGGTAGGTCTCTCTTTCTGATTCCGTTAGAGAATTTGAAGAAGTGACATCTAGTGCTATATCTATGGATTTGTCCTCGCAAGGAAACTTTTCTCCAATACTTTGTTTTATATATTTTATATCCAGATCCGCCTCTTTTGCATTTTGTTCTGATATTTCTATGGCAGTTTTTGATATTTCTAGACCTGTCACTCGACAGCCCATCTCAGCAAAATAAAAACTATTTCTACCAGCACCGGATCCAAGGTCTAGGATGTCTGAATTCTCCACGGTAACACCCTTTTCTGCCTCATCGGCAGACTTACGCCTTTTCAACCACTTCACAAAACGAACCACATCCGCCTGTGGTTTGTTATCTTTGGTCAAAAGTTTAGACTTCCTATATTCCCTATCCCAAACAAGTTCTTGAGTCATGTTAATAAGGTAATACTTTTACTTAAATTTGCAAACAAAAACGACTGGTTTTAGATAAGTATTGATATTTGTGGTCATTTCTAATTTCATTTTTTTTACCACATAAAATTCAGATTTTTTAACTATTTTTTCGAAAACCTCGTATTCACTGGTAAATACCGCTAGGGTTCCATTTTTACTGAGGGCCTGAGAAACATAATCCAGAAAAGTTCCGTATAGATCCTCTAGGTTTTCATCTTTGGAAATAACCATACCAAAAGGAAGATCTGAAACAACAACATCAAACTTGCCCAAATCTGGTTTATCAAAAATATTTTTCTCAAATAACTGAATTCTCTTTATGAGTCCTGCTTGTTTTATATTTTGTATAGCGAGCGATAGATGCTCTTTGTTGTTATCAAAACCAACTAGTTTTTCAATATTTGGATAACATTGACCAGCTTCTATGAGTAGAGTGGCGCTCCCAGAAAACACATTTAGATATGAACTCACCTGATCTAGTTCTATTAGCGAGTTTAGCGCATAAGCAACAGTCGGATCCATAGCTCCAGCCATGTTTTTTACTTTATAATCCCTCAGAGATAGCGGCCTCTGAGTTATCTGAACACCTACCTCCCAAAAGTCATCATTTTTTATTATATGAACCTTTAGATCAGCCTCGTCTCTCTCCGATAACTCATACGTATTTTCTATATATTCTGCTATTTCCCGAACTTCTACAGAATCCGACCCAGCACAACTAATCTTAAAAGTTTTAAACAAATTTTTATTAATCTTTTCTAAAACTATTTCTATCAGATTACCGAGAACGGATTTGTGGTTTGAAATATAAGTTGGGTTGTATTTTGGATTTTCTTCTACTATATAAGCACGAGAAACACTTCTCAGACTTTTTATAGTTTCAAAATCTTCTGTAAAATCTAGGTAGATGCAGTCATCAAATTCCCTATTTATTTTGAGATTTTTATATTGCTCTAGTTCCGCCAAAACAACCTCTTTTAGACCCACAACAAAAGCTAGTTTTATTTCCATGTTAACTCTTTGGTAGTTCCAGAGAAAATACTGACCCCTTGCCACGACCCTCTGATTCTGCCCATACACGGCCCTTGTGAGCGTCAACAACACCTTTTACAAAGGCTAGACCATACCCTGTAGAATTTATATTGATTTTGATAGACTCAGCTCCTCTACCACCAGATTTGAACAAATTGTTTTTATCATCACTAGATAGACCAACTCCAGTATCTTTTATTGATAGTTTTATTGCGTATTTGTCTCCTGATAGTTTTATTTCGATACTTCCTTCGGGTGTATAGTTGATAGAGTTCTCTATCATGTTCCTTGTGGCTTCACCCAACTCTCTTGCATCACCATTCATTTTGTATTCACCATCATCAATACTCAGACTTATTTTCAAACCTTTTTGTTCAGCGAAACCTTTTTGTCTTTCAAAAGATTCCTCTACAATTTTCCTAAAATCTAGTGGCTTCATTTCGTAAGGTAGTTTTCCACTCTCGGCACTAGCTCCTCGTAATATGTTTTGAACATAGTCCACACCCATAGTAGTCTCCTCTAAACCTTTTTGGAGAAGTGGTTTAGTAGATTCTGGCATATCACCATAATCGTTCGTCAAAAGTTCGGCAAAAATATTCTTTGCATTGCCAAACCTACCCTTAACCTGATGATTCATAAAGTGAATCAAGCTAGTTTGTGCTTGGTTAGCTTCTAATAATTTATTATTAGAAATATCAAGTTGTTCACGCAATCTAACCTCTTTTATAACTCCACGAACAAGAAAAAAACCAACAATTATAATTATAATAAGAAAGGCACTATTTATAAACAAATCAGACTGATTTGTTGAAAATAATACTCTTGCGAATAAGGCTGTACACAAAATAAAAACTATAAACTGAGTAGCAACAACCTTCATATCAAATAATTTGTGTTGCAATATTGAGTATGATATTGAAGAAATCATGACTATGATACCTATTTGACCTAGCCAGTTAAGACTGAAGTCTCCAATGTACGGCAAAATCAAATTTGTAATAACACCTATTATTGTTGAGATCAGAGTACCCAAAATAACATATGTTATTTGAACTCTTTGTGTTCCTTTAAATTTAAAATATTTGATAAATAGCAATACATAACAAATAGAAAAATATATCGTTATATATAGTGCATATATAGTATGAAGAAAATTATCAAAAATAATAATATTCTCACCGTGAATTGGCTTCGTTGTTCCCAATATTAAAAAATTAGGTAAGATAGAAATTAGAGAAATACCCAAAAAAGGTATCGCCAAAAAAGCTATACTTTTTTTAGACATACTAAATTTATCTTCTGGAAAGACTCTTATAAAAAACAGAAAAACAAAAGGTATAACTGCCGCACTTAGATACAATATTCTTGTAAACAGAACGGATACTTCGGTTCCAGCATAAGTACGATAAAAAAACATTGAAGAGCTCCAGAAAGTAGCTGCGATCAGAAATAAAAAAAACGACTGATTTATTTCATCACTCTTTTTTGTAAAATATATAAATATTCCAAGAGCCAAATTTAAAACTACTACAATTGAAATGAATATATTTATTATATCAAGATTTAGATTCATGCTTTTTAACTGCAAAACTCTTTACAACTTCAATTTTATCATATGATATCGATTCAAGAAAGTTCTGGAAGGAGGCTATCGTAAAGCCAATTTTTTCTCCCTTTTCTGACATTTCATCAACATGCTTTAAGGTTGCTCTATTTATAACATAATGATCTTTCCAATTAAAACTAGCCAAAATCAACAACTCTGCCATACAACAAAAATTGTCCGTTCTATTCTTTAAACCATAATTAAAATTGCTGTTTATACCTGGAGTACTAACAACCCCAGCTTCGACAACAAGGACGCTTTCCATTTTTAAAACATCTATGTGTATATCTGATGGTTGTGCATCATCTATAATAACCATCCCATCCTCAACCATTTCGGATGTCACCAGAGCTTCTGCTGTATTGGTTGCCGTAATAACAAAGTCGCAACCTTTAATGTCCCTCACGCTGTCAGAAATTATTATATTTATATCAGGATTAATTTTTTTTATATCGGCTGAAAGTTGATCAAAAATATTGTGTTTTCTTTTTAAATCAATAAGGGTGATAGACTTATAACCATGTCTAGAAATTAATAAACTAGAAGTTGACCCTACTGAGCCAGCGGCCCCAACGACAGCAACCCTTAATTTTTTCTCCTCAATTCCAAATATTTCCGTTATTTTAAAAAGATTCTGACAAACATTATATGCTGTATAAGCATGCCCAGTAGTTATGTTTATGGGTATATCCAAAAGATCCAAACCACCCTTAGACAAAGAAGAGGTTAATCCACCCAAGCCCACTATTTTTACCCCCCTACCTCTTGCCAGATAGAGAGCACTTCTTATCTTTTTTAATGCAGTTGATCTATCATTCAACATCTGATCTGCAGTCATGGTTATACCAAGAACATATCCTTCGACTGGATTATTGTTACTATAAGATGTAACACCAGTAACTTTAGATAGGGTTATTGGCCATAGGTACTTCATAAATAACAAGACTAAACTTTTTGGTAAATATTTCGTAAATGGGTATTTTCTGTAAATATCAGCATGCTTTCTGGAATGAACCAAAAAAGCAAACTTGTAGTCACCTTCATTATTATTTAAAAATCTGCCTTTTAGCTGGAAGAACAAATCTTTTATCATGTGCCATACAAAAATCATATAATTATTACAAAACTTTCTCGATCCTATCCAAAACCATCTGACTTGTGTACTGATAATCTTTCACTACTGGATCCAAAACTGTAGCTATTTCATCTGCTTTTATTGGTTTAAGTATAGTTAAAACAACTTTTCTTTTACGACCAAAATATTTTTTCCATGTAATATCGTGGAATGTATTTATTGCTATTGGAACAACAGTTGCTCTTGTTGTGTAAACCAAATAACCCAGACCCCCACGTCCTGGGTTAAGGTATCCGTCGCCAGTCCTCTTTCCTTCTGGGAAAATAAAAACTGTTCTACCCATCTCCAGTAAATCAATATGATCTTCTAGAGATATTTCATAATCTTTATACCCAGAATGAACTGAGTACGCGCCAAGCATGTTGAAAAATACTGCTCCATAAATATAACTCCTCCATCCAAAGTTGTTATATTTCTCCATGGGGTTCGCCACAAAGTATGTAGGTAAAAAAGTTGAAAAAAATGGGAAAATTAGTGGTATAGCTGTTACATCTAGCTCGCTAGTATGATTTGATGCAAGAATAACTGGGTTTTTTATATTTAGTAGATTTTCTTTTCCTTTTATTTCTATTTTAACAAAGGTTTTGTGAAGTGTATAAAATACTACGTAACCAATCTTTTGCATTATTATCGGAGTGTAATATTTAAATTTACGCTTCATTATTTAGTTTTTATTTTACTAAATAAATTATAGCAAGATAAAATAAAAATTCAAAATTATTTACTTTTTTTTAAAAACTGAGTGAAAAAATAGATTATAGAAATAAATGAATACAATCCAACAAAAAACCAGTTGGCTAATTCTCTATCAACAGAAACTAATCCCCTATCATATTCCGGTAACATAAAAACAATCAACATCGATACGAGAAAAAAAACTCCAGTAAATTTCAACCAAAACTTATGGTTTTGATCTTTAAGAATTAAACTAATCAAACCAAGAGGTACAAAAGCTAAGGACCAAACAAACAGATGGTACACTTCATCAATAAGACGAGTACCGAAAATACGATCTGCGCTATCTGATGTTATAAAT
>CAZKFS010000004.1:0-29626 GCA_964552275.1 uncultured Candidatus Saccharibacteria bacterium
TCAATATCTTTTCCTCCCAAGTGTGAGTCTCCGTCTGTAGATTTTACTTCTATAACTGAATCCCCTACTTCAAGAACTGACACGTCGAATGTTCCTCCACCAAAGTCGAAGACAACTATTTTCTCTTCTTTCTTTCCTTTGTCGAAACCATAGGCCAAAGCTGCTGCAGTTGGTTCGTTTATGATTCGTAGAACCTCAAGACCTGCGATCTGACCAGCATCTTTTGTGGCTTGTCTCTGTGAGTCGTTAAAGTAAGCTGGAACTGTGATGATAGCTTGTGTTACTTTTTGACCTATCTTTGCTTCAACATCTGACTTTATTTTAGAAAGCACCATCGCTGATATTTCCTCCGGAGTATAGTCCTTATCTCCCATCTTAACTTTTACTCCACCAGTAGTACCCTTTGAAACTTCAAAAGGAACTATAGCTTTGTCTTTCTGCACAGCTTCATCTTCAAAGTTGTGGCCGATAAATCTTTTGATTCCAAAAACTGTATTTTTTGGGTTTGTTACTGCTTGTCTTTTTGCAAGTAGTCCAACAAGTCTCTCACCTGTTTTTGAACTAGCTATTATAGAAGGTGTTGTTCGCGCACCTTCAGAGTTTTCCAATATTTTCGGTTGTCCCGCTTCCATTACGGCAACGGCACTGTTTGTTGTACCAAGATCTATTCCTATTATTTTAGACATATTTTTTAATTTAATTAAGTTAATAAATAACAAATTAAATTAAAGTTGGGGCGCGAGGTTTAGATCCTGAGAAATAAATATTTTCTAAAGTTACAAAAGGTAATACAAAAGATTTTATGGAGTTTTCTGACCAAGTTAGTTTTTTGCCAATATTTCCAACTAGCGCAAATACTTTTCCGACAAACTGTTTTAGTTCTTCTATATATACAAAATCAACTAAGCGAGCTTTTATTCTCCCAGCATTTTCATAGACTTGAAAAGTAGCACGGACAAGTCTCCCCTCTTTGTCTCGAATTACTTTCTCTACAATATTATTTTTTGACTGTATTATTTGCATTGGTTTTATTCAAATTCTCCTACCTTTACCTTTGGTGCGCGTATCTCTTTGCCGTTTAGTTCATAGCCAACCTGCATTACGTCCAATATTTTACCGTCTTCCGATTTACTGTCAACTTTTATTGTTTCTATAGCTTCATCTCTCTTTTCATTATACATCTCCCCTAAAGGGTTTATTACCTTTAGACCGTGGTTTGAAAGTGAGTTCAAAAGCTGAGTACGGATGTATTCTATGCCAATTCTCCAGTTTTTATCTACAGACTCCCAAGCCTCTTTGTTTCTCATGGCATTATCAAAAGAGTCGAGCGCTGGGATGATTTCTGAAATAAGATCCGCCTTGGCGAACTTAAGGAATTCTGCTTTACCACTCTCATCATTTTTTCTGGCGTTTATAAAGTCCGCCTTGTCTCTCTGCCAAGAATCCAAAAGCTCAGTATTTTTCTTTTCCAGCTCCTTTATGCGAGCCTTCAGTTTATCTGTCCTGTCTTTGACTTCAGGAGCTAGGTTTTCTGACATGTCTTCAAAAGTGACATCGTCTGCCTCAACGGCAGACAAGTCACCTGGGTCTGTATCTACCTCTTCCTCGAGGTCTATCTTGTTAGTATCATCTGTCATAGTTTGGGTATTTTAACATGAAAAGTGAGAAGTGGAAAATTGTTGACAAAATAGGTACTATAATTTATAAATATATTGGGAGGTCTGCTGTAAATGGCGCTGAAGAAATCACACGACGGAAGTACTTTTCATTATTGCGATGAAAAGAAGTCTTTCAGAAGTCAGGTTCAAAGCCCAACAACACTTTCAGTGAGAGGAAAAAAAGCCCATCTTCGAGTGAGCGAGCTCTTCCACGCACAAGGCATGAGAGATTCAAAGCTCGTCACAATACAGGTCAGGATCTGGTACTGCCCTTTCTGTGGCGAGAAGCTCTAACTACCGTCATCGCGACGGCGATTAAATCGCCAGTACGATCGGCGGTTTTTTCGTGTGGAAAATGTTACAGTTGTTTAGGAGGTGACTTTTATGTCACGAGTAGATTATGAAACATGCGATTGTGATTGCCACAAACCCGGATCAAGAACCACACATGTTCGTCCTTGCTGTGAGAGGTGTCCACATTGTGGAAAAAGAGTTAGACCAAATCTCAATAATCACAACTGTTCATCCAAGAAATCTAACTGACCGGCAAGCAAAGATCTGCTTCGGCCGGTCTTTGCGTTTTAAAAAAAATAAAACAAAATCTCGGTACTTAGCAGTTTTCTTATTATGTTTCGAGCAGAGCATCCGCAGACCTGAAGCATGGTTCTGTCAACGTCCGAGCTGGCTCGGTTCATTGACAGATTCAGGTCGAGGACAGAAAAAGCCTCCCGCTGGGAAGGCTTTTGTCTCTGTGAGAAATATAGTAAGAAAACTGCGATTATCGTTTAGACCACTGAGGGGCTTTACGTGCCTTCTTCAAACCGAATTTTCTTCTTTCTTTTGCACGAGGATCTCTTTTTAGATAACCTGCTTTCTTTAGAGTTTTTCGTAGTTCTCCTTGGTTTTCTACTAGAGCACGAGCGATACCGTGTCTCATAGCTTCTGATTGTGAGTGAGCACCTCCGCCTTTTATATGAGCAGTAACTTTGAATTTATCAGAAACTTCTTTGAAAGGTTGTTTAACTAGAGTTTGCATTTCTGACACTGGGAAGTAAACTTCTAGGTCTTTATCGTTTATTGAAAATGTTGTTTTACTAGCTGGAGTAATTCGAACACGAGCAACAGCTGTTTTTCTGCGTCCTACTGCCTCTATGTATCTGTCGGTTTTTTGTGTTTTAGTTTCCATTTTATTTTTTATATAATCTTTCTGCTGAGGCACTATTCAGTGATTGTTAAATTTTTCATCATCTTTGCTCGAAGTTTGTTTTTTGGAAGCATTCCCAAAACAGCCTCTCTGAAAAGTTCAGAGTAACCCTTCTTTGCTATAACTTGTTCCATAGTCGGCTGTCTTAGTCCTCCTGGGTGACCAGTGTATCTAGTATATGTTTTTACAGACATATCTCTTTCTAGGATAGATGCTTTTGAAGTATTTTTGATTTCTACTTTAACATCTGGAATATTGTTTCTTTGGAAAGCTGGGAGATTTTTGCCCATCAAATATACAGCAGCCTGAGTTGCTATTCTTCCGATTTTTTTACTTTCTGCGTCTAGTGTGTATTTCATGGTATTGGTTAATATTATACAAATTCGATTACGGCCATAAGACTTCCGTCTGAAACTCTAGCAGGAAGTTTTGTGATTCTTGTGTAACCACCTTTTCTGTCGGCATATTTTGGAGATATATCTTTTACTATTTTTGTTGCTCCAATAGTACCGATTTCAGAAACTAGTCCTCTTCTAGAAGCTACTGTTCCTAGTCTACCCTTTGTGATCATCTTTTCGATCATAGGTCGTAGTTCGCGAGCTTTTGCGTCTGTAGTTTTTATTTTACCATTTACAACAAGAGAAAGAGCCAGAGACTTCATAAGTCCATCTCTTACTTTTTTTACTCTACCGAATTTTCTTCCTGTTTTATGGTGGTTCATATCTTTATTCTAATTTATTACTTTAGTGTTATCCCAAAATTCTCTAGGATTTCCTTAATCTCAGCCACACCTTTAGCTCCCATTCCTTCAATCTCTAGAATATCTTTTTCTTTCTTTCTTGCAAGGCCTCCGACAGTTCGGATGTTTGCGTTAGAAAGAGCATTTAGTGTTCTTGCTGAAAGATCAAGAGTCTCGATTCTTGTTTTTAGAGAATCATCATCAACAGATTCTTTTGCTCCATCATCACTATTTTTCTTGCTTGAAGAAGGCAAAATAACTTCCTCTTCCTTGAATCCAACTATAGCTTTTAGCTGGTGTATCATAGTCTCTATTGATTTCTCTAGAGCCTCCTTTGGTGTTATCGTTCCATCTGTTTCGATAAACAGTTTTAGTCTGTTGAAATCTGTTCTATCACCAACACGCATGTTCTCAACTTCGTAACTAACTCTTCTTATTGGTGTAAAGATAGCATCTACAGTGATTTGTCCGATATCTACTCTGTTCTTTTGTAGTACTTCTTTTGAAACGAAACCGAGACCTTTTTCAGCTGTTATCTCCATATCTATCTCAGCATTTTTGTCAGTCAGAGTTGCTATTACTAGTTCTGGATTCAAAATCTCTGAACCTCCTGGAAGTTTTATGTCTCCAGCTGTTAGTTCTTTGGCACCTTTTGCCTTTAGCGTTAGGATTTGAGGTTCATCACTAACTATATTCAAACGAATTTTCTTTAGGTTTAGAAGTATTGTGATAGCGTCTTCTTTTACTCCAGGGATAACTGAAAACTCATGAGGAATACCCTCTATTTTAACTGCTGTTATAGCTGAACCTGGTAGACTAGATAGTATTATTCTTCTAAGAGAGTTTCCTAGAGTGTGGCCATAACCAGGATAAAGACCATCTATTTCATATGAACCAGAAAAACCAGCCTCGGATACGATTTTTGGTTTTGATGGTAAAACAATTGTGTAGTCAGACATATAGGGTAAAGTTAAATTTTATAAATTAAATTGAATAATAATATACACTAAAACGTTTAATAAATCAATACCTAACGACTATAGAACTCAATAACAGTATTAAGGTCAAACATGTTTTCTGATTTGACCAAAACCGGCATTCCCTGAATTTCAGCAACTCTTTTTACTGCATCAAACTTGATCCATGAAGGAACTGTAGAGTTTTTTATCTTTTCATCTAGGTTGGCAAAAAGAGGTTTTTGTAGAGATCTTGTAGATATTTCGATTTTGTCTCCAAGCTTCATTCTTCTAGAAGGAGTGTTAACTCTTCTTCCATTGATGTTTATGTGTCCATGAGAAACTATTTGTCTAGATCCCAAACGAGTAGGAGAAAAGCCTAGTCTGTATATAACGTTATCTAGTCTTAGTTCTAGGAATTCAAAGATAGTTTGTGATGCGTTAGGAGATTTCTTCGATAGAGCTTCTTTAACATAGTTTGAAAATTGTTTTTCAGATAGACCATAGATAAATCTAGCTTTTTGCTTCTCGTTTAGTTGAAGGCCGAATTCTGATTTTGGTTTAGAAAATCCTTTCTTTTTACCTCTTCTTTCTAGATGCAAGTTAAACTTTTGAGTTTGAGTTTTCTCAAATATTGGTGCTCCTAGGCGTCTTGCTATTTTGTATTTTGGTCCTATTATCATATGTTTTTAAATTTTATAAGGTTTATACTCTTCTTGGTTTTTTAGGTTTTGGACCGTTGTGTGGAACTGGAGTCACGTCTTTTATGCCTGTTATGTTGATTCCTTTTCCTATAAAACCTCTGATACCTGACTCTCTACCTGATCCAACGCCTTTTACCACTACAGAAGCTTCTTTCATCCCCATAGCAAAAGCTTTACCTCCGATTATTTCTCCCACTTTTGCTGCCGCAAACGGAGTTCCCTTCTTTGCACCTTTGAAACCAATAGAACCACTAGATGATGTGGCCAAAACGTTGCCTTTACTGTCTGTTAAAACGATTTTTGTGTTGTTATAAGTTGATTGAACGTATAGTATTCCAGTGTCTACTTTTTTCTTGGATACAGCAGAAACAGCTGGAGCTTTTGAGCCCGCACTATCACCTTCACCTGTTTTTACTATTCGTTTTTTACCCATGTTTTTGTTATTTATTTTTATTTCTTATCAGCAGTCTTTCTTCCAGTACCCATAGTCTTCTTTGCTCCTCTCTTTGTTCTTGCGTTAGTCTTTGTTCTCTGTCCTCTTGAGGGAAGGTTTCTAGCATGACGAGATCCTCTATAAGACTTTATATCCTTTAGTCTCTTTATGTTAGAAGCAACCTCTCTTTTTAGATCTCCTTCTATTTTTACTTCCTCGATTGCCTTTCTAATAGCGTTTTCCTGTTCAACTGTTATTTCTTTTGGCTTTAGTCCGTAAGAAACTTTTGCTTTGTCGAGTATCGCATGAGCTTTTGATCTACCAACACCGTAGAGGATAGTTAGTCCAATTTCTACTCGCTTATTTTCTGGTAATGTTATTCCTAAAATTCTCATTTTGTTTTTAAATATTTGTTAGCCTTGTCTTTGTTTATGTCTAGCGTTTGCTTTGCACACAACATAAACGTAGCCTTTTCTTCGGACTACTTGGCATTGTGCACAGATTTTTTTTACTGATGATTTAACTTTCATTTTGTATAATTATTGTGACTCTAAACCCTCTTTACGATTCTTCCTTTGCCACCGTATGGATCTATTTCAACAATCACCTTGTCTCCTACTAAAACTCTGATTCTGTGAAGTCGCATCTTTCCGGAGAGATAAGTGAGTATTTCCTCTCCGTTATCATCCCTCTTCACTCTAAAAAAAGTGTTGGGTAATGCCTCAGTAACTTGTGCTACTATTGAAGTATCTTTTTTGTTCTGATCTTGCATTATTTTAATCCCAATCTATATGACTCTATGTTTGAATGCCAAATTTTTAGTACAAGTAGCATGTTAACAGAATAAGGCCTATTTAGTCAAGCCTGGGGCTATTCTAAAGTCAGCGTGTTTATAAAAGTAACTTTCTCGGGGTCTGACGGTATGTTTCTGTTCCAAAAAGGATGAGTTGTAACCCAAGCTTCTTTGACTGCCTTGTATGTTCCTATGACAGCGTTTGCATTGTTTTTTGACAATCCAAGTAGATCAGTTTTTAGCTTATTTTCATCAAAAACCCACACCAAATCAGCCTCCCCTTTCAGACTAAAGTTAATAGTTTGAGCCGTATTTAAGCCAGAAACAGGTAATTCGGGTTGAAAGTCTAAGTTTTCTAGGTTTGTTATCTTTATCATTTCATCTCCTGCATTTGGGAGAACTTTTGACAAAACTGCCCTGGTTAGAGAACCCTTGTCAAAAATAACGCCAGTTGTCACCCCTCTCTTTTTTAGAAGGATGTCTCCACTTGCAGTAGTAGTTTGTGTTGCTGGTTCAAATTTGTGCGAAATACTGTTTTTATATAGAACAAAATCGGTTGGTATTTGGGTCTCGATATCTTTAGATAGTGAATCCTTTAGTGAAATTTCTAATTCCTCATTTGCTTTGTCTAGTATTTCCTTGGGAACAACTTTTTGGTTACCCAAAAATCCCCCAGTCATATCAGTTTTTGATCTAGCATATACTTTTGTGTATTTAGGGTCTCCCTTGAAGCCTGGAATAGTAAAATCCTTTAATCCGACGTTATATTCCGCTCCGGCTTTGTCTGCCTCTACTATAACTTCTACTGATCCAGCAACAACTTTGCCTTCTTTGGTTTGTGTGCCAGGTATAGTTACAGGGCTTATTAGTCTATATATGAGTCCTTCTGGTGTTTCAAATCTTGTTGTAGCAACAAGTCTTTGCGATTCAGAACTATAGTTGTTGTAAATAACTATAGAGCCCCTCGCCTTCTTTTCTACTTTTTGTTCATTTGTTAAACCAGTTCCAGGAATGGTTTTTTCTAGCTCTTTGGTAACTGTTTCTATTTGAAAACCTAATATGTTGCCAGTTGCATTGTATTTTGCAGCAAAAGTTCCATCTACACTTTTCATTTCTTGTTTTGGAGTTACTTTTATTTCGGCACTACGAAATAGGGCTGATACACCGAAGGCCAACAAAAGTACTACAAAAAAAGTCGTGAAGTACACCCACTTTTTGCTAGATTTTTTGGAATCTACATATTCATATTTATAGTTATTGTCTGAAAGAGGAGGCTCTTTGTTTTCTGTTGCAGGTTCTATCTTCATAGGTGCCTGCTTATTTATCGATACTGGTCTAGTAAACAAATCTTCTTTTTTCGGTAGAGTTTCTTTTCTAATATCTGAATCTAGACTTTTTGATCTAGAAGTTAATTCCAGATTTCTTATAGATTTTTTTGGAGGCAAAACATCTTGTACAATATTCTTTTTCATAACTTAGCTTTATTCTAACTCAATTTTACCACTTTGCAAACAAAATATGTTAATAAAACTTTTACCTCATTTTATTTTTGGTTGTATTATTTTGTTATAGAAAATTGAAAGTAGGGCTATGAATTCATTGACTTGGACCATGGAATTTGTTGTATAAAAATGCGATAGTTTTTTGTTGTCCAAGTGAACTAAATCAATATTTTTTCTGAAATTCAAAGTTACATCGTTTTTAGGTAACTTCATGAAATCCATATATATAGGAGCAACGTCTTCATTTGCAGTTAGGTAGAGTCTTCTCGGTAGAACCATTTCTGGTGATAGTTCAAGTAGGGTGTTTAAAACGTATATAGACCATTCTTTCTCTAGATTTTCTAGTATGTTTTCGACTTTTAAGGATGCTTCTGAGTCTGATTTGCCAGAAAGATACATGTGGAGGGTTGATTCAGCTATCTCTGCCGGAACATCAAAAACCTGTCCTATTTTTCTTATTATATAGTTGCGACCAGACGGAAAAGATGTTGTTCCCACAATAACATCGTTTTGTACTAGAGTCAGGTCTGTTACTTCACCAGTAACATCCATAAGCATAAAATTTGAGTGATCTGTAAATATGTCTCGTACAACAGAGAAAGAAACTAAAGGAAATGAATGCACCAGAACTTTGTTTCTCGGGATGAGAGTGTGTTTTAGAATCAGATTGTATACTTTTTCAATAACATTTTTGTTTACAACTGACATACACAAATGAGCATCAAATATTTTTGTCTCACTACCGATACTGTTTTCTATTGTGTATCCATTTATTTTTATATGGACAATACTTTTTTCGATAACCTCAAAAGAGTCGTTGTTCTCATCTTTTAACTCTTCTGCTAGTTCTTTTTTAAAAACTTCTTCTTCTTTCTGGGTTATGTCAGCCAAGAAGGATTCACTTATGATAAAAGGCTTATCTTTTGATAAGTGGATGTGTTTGGTCTTTGGCATAAACCAAGGAGAAGAGAAAGCAACTATAACGTTATCCAGCTTTTTCCCTTTGTTTTTCCAGTAGTTATGATCAAAACCATATTTCATAATATCTGTAAAAGTATCGTCGAGAATCCTACCCATAGCTTCTATGAGTTTTGAGGATTCTGGTTTATCAGAAATGGTAAAATCAGTTTTTATTGTGTATAAGAATTTTGGTTGCTGGTTTGAAACAAACAAAACTAGTGCACCAGTTATGTTTCCATTACCTATATCAACAAGAAGGCAAACCTCTTCTTTTTTATCACCAAAAATAGACATGTGTTTATTTTAACACAACTTTAACGCAGATGAAGTAATTTTACTCCAAGACAGCTTTAATTCGGCGAACTCCGGCACTGACAGCCTCCTCCTTTTGTATCTTAAAGTTTCCTAAAACTTCTGTATTTTCAACATGAGGACCTCCACAAAATTCTTTGGAATATGCGTGATCTATATTGTCACCTATGTAGTACACGTTTACTTCGTTCCCATATTTTTCGCCAAAGAAATGTAGAGCACCAGTTTTCTCCGCCTCGTTTTTGCTCATCACTTCTTTTTTAACAGGTAGTTTTAGTTTTATTTTTTCATTTACTGTCTCCTCTACCCTTTTCTTTTCATCATCTGTTAACTTTCTATCAAAAGCAAAATCAAAACGAAGTCTCTCTGAAGTTATATTACTTCCCTTTTGCATAACACTATCACCCAAAATATCCCTAAGCGCTTGGTGGAGTAGGTGTGTTGCTGTATGGTATTTTGTCTCCATCTCCCCTGTTCCCGATAGTCCTCCTTTAAACTTTTGTTCTGCTCCAGCCCGTGAAAGATCCTGATGTTTTTTAAATTCTTCTAAAAATTTCTCTTTATCTATTTTTATTCCTTTTTCTTTTGCTAGTTCTTCTGTTAGTTCAATCGGAAATCCATAAGAAGTAAACAAGACAAAAGGATTAACTCCTTTTTCAAACTGTTTTAGCCCTTCTTCAAGAGTTTTTTCAAACCTTAAAACCTCATCTTCTATAACCTTGGTTATTTTATCTAAGTTATTTTCTATTTCTGGATAATTTTTATAAGTATCTGAAATTATTTTTAATAAGGACTTTATTTCTTCTGAACTTATTTTTTTATTATCAATTTTAGTTACAGCTCTTCTCAAGAGTCTCCTGAGAATGTATCCTCTATCTGTATTTGATGGTAAAACTCTATCAGAAATCATAAAAACTGCTGTTCTAAAATGGTCAGCAATAATTCTTAAATTTTTTTGATTGTATGATAGAGTCTTTGTGAATAATACTATTGGCCCCAACAAATCAGTATCAAAAACACTACTCTTTCCTTGAACCACTGCAACCATTCTTTCAAAACCGGCACCAGTATCTACATTTTTTTTATCTAGCTTTCCAATCACCTTTCCATCTTTTGCTAGATATTCCATAAAGACATTGTTCCATATCTCAACAACTCTTTGCTCATCATCTGCCTTTATATACTCATCCAAAGTCATACCCGAGTTTAATTCTCCGGTTAGATCGTAAAACATTTCTGTGTCTGGACCACAAGGACCATTGTCCCCTGCACTCCACCAGTTTTTTTCTTTTGGTCTAAAATAAATTCTCTCTCCTGTTACACCGTTTTTCTCAAAAATATTTTTCCATATTTCTGCCGATTCATTGTCTTTTGGAGAATTCTCATCACCTTCAAAACATGTTACATAAAGTCTCTGTGGATCGAGTCCAAAACCCTCGTCTTTTGAAGTTAAAAGTTCATAGCTCCAGTTTATTGATTCCTCTTTCCAGTAGTCTCCGAGTGACCAGTTTCCAAGCATTTCAAAAAAAGTAAGATGTGTGTTGTCTCCCACTTCATCTATATCATTTGTTCTTACACATTTTTGTATATCAGCCAGTCTTTTTCCTTGTGGGTGTTCTTGCCCAAGTAGATATGGAACCAGTGGTTGCATTCCTGCAGTATTAAAAAGCACAGATGGATCGTTTTCTGGCACAAGAGATGCCGAAGGGATTATGGCATGCCCTCTCTTCTCAAAAAACTTTATAAACCTATCTCTGATCTCACCTGAAGTCATATCGTTTATATACTACTTTAATGTAGTCAAAAATGCACCTAGAGCAATCAAAACCACTCCTCCGATTTTATATATAGTGAAACCCTCTCCCAAAACAAATCCGGCAAAAATCATTACAAACACAATACTGAGTCTATCTATAGCAGAGACCACAGTCGTATCGCCATTTTTCAAAGCATAAAAATAAAAAAGCCAAGACATTGCACCAGCAATACCAGATAGAAAAACAAACAACCATTCTTTGCCAGTAAAAGAGTTCAAAGAAAATCCTTGAAATTTTTTCAAAGTGAGTGCTGTTACTCCCAAAAATCCAGCCATGATAAAAGCTCTGACTGTTGTAGCTAGAGTAGAATCAACCCCCTTGAGTCCTATCTTTCCAAATATTGCTGTAAGTGAGGCAAAAACAGCAGAAATAAGAGCATAAATCATCCACATATTATTTTTTCTTTTTGTTAATTAAAGATTCTAGCAAGTTAATATCATTTTCAATGTTTTTCATTCCTTTTTTCCAGAAATCTGGGTTTCTAAGATCTAAACCAATTGATTTGAAAATATCTTCAGGACTTGCAGAACCTCCGGCAGATAGGAATTTTTTAATTTGCTCAATGTAGTCTTTATCTTCCTTGTATTTTTGGTACAAAACCATACTTGTTAGTTGGCCAAAAGCATATGAGTAGACATAGAAAAATCTTCTTATGTGTGGCCACGCAGCAAAAAAATATCCGTCTTCTTCTGCAAGATGAACATCGCCCATGTAGCTCTTCATGTGTTTGTTCATTATTTTAGCCAATTCTTCCTTGGTTAAGTTACCTTTTTCTCTGATCGTGTTGTGCATCTCTAGTTCAAAGTTAAAACAAGCTATTTGTCTAAACACAGTAGACACTGAGTCTTGAATTTTGTCGTGCAAAGCCACTATTTTTTCATCGTCATTTAGATTCTCGAATTGATCATAGAAAAGAAAAGCCTCAAATAAAGTACTGGCGACCTCGGCCGTAGACATGGTGTAGTCTTCATATATCACAGGTTGAGATTTAGAAAACTCCGAATGTATGGCATGTCCCATTTCGTGAGCAAAAGTTGATAAAGAATTAAGAGAGTTTGTGTAATTCAACAAAACAAAAGTCGGAGATTTGTGATTATTTGAACAATATGCTCCACCCGTTTTTCCAAATTTTGGTTTTGCATCTATTTGGCCGTTTATTAGAAAATTATCCAGAATCTGTCCGAATCTGTCATCTGTAGAGTAAAATAGTTTTCTAAGGATTTTTACAGATTCCTCGAATGATATTTTTTTATTTGTTTTTCCGATTGGGCATCCTCTGTCTACATAGTAGAGTTTTTCCAAACCAAGTATTCTTTTTTTTATTTTATAAAATTTGTGAGATACGTGGAAGTTTTCTGTAACTGTCTTTGTAAGACTGGCTACTGTTTTTTTATCATTTCTGTAACCTAAAACAGTAGCTTCATCTGGTTCTTTAAAACCTCTTAGCTCATCGTCTATTTTTTTATTTGTAACTATTGCATTTATTTCACTTTCTACGATATCAGAAATAGAATAATACTTTTCCAATATTTTTTTATTTAATTCTAGTCTTTCCTTTTGAGTTGGTAGATATCTCACTATCGATTCTGCTTCGGACATAGGTATTTGCTTACCTTCGTGTTCAACTGTTTGTTTGTCTTGGATTTTCTCCACAGCTTTAACCCATAAAGAATACGAAGGTAAATATTTTAGCGATAGTATTTTTTCCTCAGGTTCAGAAAGAATAAATTTGCTGTTATCAAAAATAACTTTCAAAAAATATTTGAAATGTTCCAAATATTTATTTGCTAAAACTTTTTTTTGTTTATCAATTGATATTTTTGATAAATTAACTTCAAAAAAAGTTACAATATTTGATATCTTTTGTAGTTTTTGCTGAACCAGATTTGCTTTGGCACGAACCTTCTCATCTTTACTATTTTTGTCTTGAGCTAGGTGTAAATAAAAATGTGGTTTTGAAGAAGGTATGTCTAATATCTTCTCATAATCTTCCAGGGCTTTTTTTAGTTCGACTTCATTTTTTAGATATTTGTCTGTGTTTTTATATTTCTTCGCAAAAGAAAGATATGCTTTCTCAGCAAAATCCAAATCCTTATCTATTTGTGGATCGTTGGGAGATTTGTATAAAATATTTAGGTTCCATTCCGAATTAATCTTGCCTATCTTGTTTTGGTTTTTCATTTATTTTATATACTTCTTTAAAACTTGGAAATCGTCAAGTATTGTCTGTTTGTTGGAGCCGTCATATAGAGCCACTGCGGGATGGTACAGAGGGATTATGGTCAAAGCTCCATATTCTGCTTTTGCCACAAACTCTTTGCCATGCAGGGCGCTTATTTGCCCCACCTGAGTACCTAAACCAAAATGATTCATGATGTAGCTCATTGAAAACCTGCCCAACGTAGCTATTACGTTTGGCTGGATGATATTTATTTGTCGATCTAGAAACGGAGTATACAGTTTTATTTCTTCTTCTGTTGGATCACGGTTTTCTTGTGGACGGTCTTTTACAATGTTTGTTATGTAAACGTCACTACGGTTGAGCTGTATGGAGTCCAGCATCTCATCTAGAACTTTACCCGATCTTCCACAAAAAGGTCTGCCTGTCTCAGCTTCGTTTTTCCCTGGGGCTTCACCGATAAACATGATGTGTGCTGTATGACTTCCCTCTCCTACTACTGGTAAAAATTTATTTTCTAAACGGTATTCATAGAGTGGAGATTCTTTGAACTGAAGAAGTTCATTTCTAATCTGCTTCATCGCTTCAAATTTTTGTTCAAGTGAAAGTGACATGTTGTTTCAAGTTATAAATTTTCTATCTCCTCTAATACTTTCTTTACTTTATTTCCATCTATTCCAATATCAGTCATTAGATCTGGTTGTTCTTTTAATGTTTTACATAGAACAACCCCTCTATTCAGCAACTCCTTTTTTTCTCTACCGTTTAGACCTCCCAAACAAGTTAGAGGATGTAGTTTTGATTCAAGTATCATGTCGTGTAGGTTTCCCACTGGTGGATAGTTCCAGCCGATCATACGCATCCCACCCTGACACGAACCATATTCTATGGCTGTAGAAGTAAATTTTGTGTTTGTTACTAGCCAACCTTCGTCTAGCTGTCTTTCTTTTCCATAGTTAAAGGTCATTTTGCTTAGATCATCGAACCTAGCTTTGACATACAAGGCTATTTTTAAATCAGACCTTAAGCCGATTTCATTATGAAATTTTGCTTCTATCATTATGAGTTTTTGATCATTCCATGCAACTACATCAATCTCATGTTGCACACAAAAACCCTTCACCATTTTTCCTGTTTCTGTTTTATAACCTTTTTCTTTCAAAACTTCTGCAATAAAATCTTCAAAAGGAAATCCGGAGGGGCCGAGTTCCATGATGGCTCTTTTTAGGGAGTATTTTAAAGCTATTGGCTGTTCATTTTTATGAAGAAGCTCAAATGCGTGTCTGTATATTTCATGAGTTGTTATATCTGTATCCAGATATACTTTTATATGACTCACGATATTTTCTATAGTTTTGTTATCTGCTCCTGCTTTTCTAAGAGAGTCCTCTAGCTTACTCTGATCAAATAGTTCTTTTGTACCATCTGCTTTTATGACGTATATCGGTTCGGTATTCATTGTTTGATCATTGTACAATAACCTTTTCAATTATTCCACCACCCAAACAAACCTCCTTATCGTAAAAAACCGCTGATTGTCCTATGGAAATTGCATTTTGGAGGTTCTCGAAAACAATATGATATCCATCAGATTTTTTTTCTATCACACAGTCTTGTTTTTCTTGTCGATAACGAATTCGTACAGAAGTTTTCAATAAGCCATGAATCTCCTCTCCTTTTATAAGGTGTAGATTTTTTACGAGTATTTCTTTTATAGAATACACCTCATCCTTTTCTGATTCTTTATCGGCAATAGTTATGGTATTTTTCTCAACATCTTTTGATACAACAAAAAACCTCGGGTCGTTGGACGTCTTGTGGGTTATGTTGAAACCGTGTCTCTGACCTATGGTATAGAACATTGACCCATCGTGAATACCAACTATCTCTCCAGACGTGTTCAGTACATCTCCTTTTTTTTGTGGAATAAAATGTTCCAAAAATTCTTTCATGTCTACTTTACCTATAAAGCACAAACCTTGACTGTCTTTTTTCGTGGCTGTTGGTAGTTCAAACTTTTCTGCCAACTTTCTAACTTCTGGTTTTGTTAGATGTCCTATGGGAAACAAAGTGTGCGAAAGTTGTTTTTGGTCGAGAGTATAAACAAAGTATGATTGGTCTTTATTTTTATCGACTGATTCATGCAATTCGTATATCCCTTTTTTTTGAAATACTTGAGCATAGTGTCCAGTTGCAATAAAATCAGCACCCATCGAGGTGGCTTTTTCCAGAAACACACCAAACTTAACAAATTTGTTACAGAAGACGTCTGGGTTCGGAACACGCCCATTACTGTACTCGTCTACCATATAATCCACTACTTCTTTTTTATATTCGGAAGTGCAGTCAATAGTTAAAAACGGCACACCCAATGTGGCACAAACCCTCATAGCACTTCTCCTCTCTTCTTTCCAATCACAAGGCAACCAATCTGGGCTCCAGACCTTCAAAAACACTCCAGTTACGTCGTATCCTTGCTGTTTCAGTAACGCTAAAGCAACAGAGCTATCAACTCCACCCGAAACGCCCACAAAGACTTTTTTCGACTTAATCATTGGTATCTTTATACCACAAATTTTATTTATTTAAATACAGCTCTTTATTGCGTTTATGTTGTTCAAAAGTAGTCGCGTAGTACATTTTTCCGCTTCTACTTGATAGAAAGTATAGATATTTTGTTTCAATGGGGTTTAGTGCAGCATTTATAGAATCTATTCCAGGGTTGTTTATAGGGCTAGGAGGTAAACCTTTGTATTTATAGGTATTGTATGGAGAATCTATTTTTAGGTCGTTTAGGGTTAGTTCGTAAGTATTTTTTCCGTTTATATAAGTAAATGTTGAATCAACTTGCAAAGGCATTCCTATAGACAGCCTATTCCATAAAATTCCGGCTATTATTTGTCTACTTTCGGTTGTCACACCTTCTGCTTCCAATATTGAGGCCATAGTGATGACATCTTTTATACTATAAGTAGACGTTGCCAAAGCAGAGATAGTTTCGATCTTGTCTTCAAACATTCCTTTCATTATTCCGATAACGGTATTCGGTTTCACTCTTGGCGGGAAGAAATATGTTTCTGGGAACAAGTAACCCTCCTCCTTTTTAGCAATTTCTATAAAATTATTTTTATCAAAATTGGTTAGGATTTTTTCTAGATAATCAGCAATTTGAAACACATTCCATCCTTCAGGTATTGTTGCTCTTATTACATCTAGGTGAAAGTCTCCTTTGATTAATCGGTAAGCTATCTCGTCTGGACCTTGTTTTTTATCAAACAAATAATCTCCAGCAATAACACTCCTTTCTCCTCCAAGCAAAATAACGTGCATTCTAAATATTGTAGGATATTTTATAACCCCACTGGTTTTTAAGTTCTCAGCGATAGTTTGCAGGGATTCTCCCGGAGTTATTGAGACTACTTCCCCTATGGGGAAATTCTGGGTTGGTTTATTTATAAAGACGTAGGCAAAAGATATACAAAAAGCGACCAGAAAGGCAGTGTAAGCTTTTTTCTTATTTATTTTCCTATTAAGTATGTAGGATGCGACCCTGTTTACTTTGTTTATAAATGAATTTTGTTTTTCTTCAGGCATTATTTTCTGTTCTGTATTTTAAAGAGGGATGTTCGCTGGAGCTTCACCCTTTCTTGATTCTATACGAGTAAACGCTGGTGTTGTAGAAACTTGACCTGGGAAGTGGAATATCGTTGCAAGTTCTTCGGTGTTTAGTATAAAGTGAGGGCTTTTAAATGGTTTGTAAAAATACCCACGCCGTTTATAGGCATCTAACAAATCACTCTTTTCTCTATTTCTTTTTCTTGTATTTCTTTTTTTCCACGCAATAAAAACGTTACTAAATCTCTCATCAGAACCACGAGCTGGTTTAAAACCATTTAAATGAGAGTTGAAGTGTGTTATACCACCAACAATTCCACCCAAGTTGGATGCACTGAACAAATCTTTTGGGGCAAAATATACTGCTCTCATACCAACATCAAAACCATTCTTTGAGATACTCCTACTCAATGCAGAAATAGTCTCTTTTTCTACATCAGTTAGTTGTCTTCCTGTACCAGGAATTAGTTTACCCTCTTTGTCTTTTTCACCTTTAGTGCTTGCAATAATTTTCTCTACTTCTGCTTTAGCAGCTTCTTTCCATCGCAAGTCTTTTTTCTCCCATCTATCCCAGATATCTTTTGGTCTAAATGTTTTCCATATTTTGGCATTGGACCATTTTTTAGATGGATCTTTTTCTTCTGCTTTGTGAGACCTTATTATAATTTGTATCCAGATTTGTTGTTCAGAACCAACGTTCCCCAAAAATTCAATAAGTGGGGTGAGTGGATCAATTTTGTACTCTTCCTCTGGATCCTTGTCCATACCATAGTCAATATATGTTTTGATTGGAAAAACATCATCTTTTGTTAAATCAAATTCTGTCGCCCAAAAAGTGTATTTTTCAGTGTCGTAGCTTATCGGAAGAGTGTAATCTGGCACTTGATGAACTTCTATTCCTGGATACTGAGAGTACAGGTTCGCTTCTATACTGGCCTTGAATGATTTTTTTGTCCAAACATAGAAATGCACATTGCCGTTTATAGAGGTTATTTCCAAAGAAAAATGAGCTCTGACTTTACCTTCCCAATATTTCTCAAACCAGTTTTTCTCTCCAACTGTCTGGTATAGGTTACCTATAAAAAATTCTGCTGCTTTTGGTGATTTGAATATTTCTTTTGGTAGTTTTATTTCAAGTAAAATATAGTCCTGTTTGGCTTGAAAGGATTCTCTCACATACAAAACCCACAGATCCCACAGAACCATGAGTAAAAGAGCAGGAATCCACACTGGTGAAGTGTAGTACAATATTTTTATTACGAGCAGGAACTTCTCGTTTCTAAATAGAGAAACATAAGTATCTAACATGAATATTATTATATATAAGTTAAAACAAAAAAACCACCGATCGGTGGTTTTTTTGTTTTATGCAATGCTGTATTTGCCGTCTTTGCCTTTTTTGAATGATTTTGGGTTCTGGAGGTTGACCATGATAGTGTTTTCTTTCACATATCTTTCTTTCATAACCTTTTTGACTATCTCATCTTTTGTCATTGGGCCGTTTTTCTCGATAATGTTTTTTATAACATCTTTTACGACTCCTGACATGTATCCCCACTCAGACAAAGCGTACAAACCTCTTCCAACCAAAACAAATCTAGGATCTTTTATGAGTTCGTTGTGAGTAGTTGCGACATGAGCTTTCTTTTTAAACAACTCTGTTATCAGTTTAGCTACTTCTCTAAAGTGTATTGGAGAACCATGACGTCTTATAACAAGGTATGCATAGTCTCGCATTCCCTTTGCGTTTATGTTTGAAGAACCAGTTTTTCCCCATTCACCTAGAGGGTTTTTGTCTATAAGTTTTGAAAGAGTTAACCATCTCTTTGCTATTTCTTCGTTTTTGTATTTATCAGAAACATCTTTTATGTGTTCTAGAAACTTTTCTACCATGTCTGATTCCAAAAGTATCTCATCATCTGATAGTGTTGAATATAGAGTTCTGAGAGAAGAATGAATCTTTTTTGCTAGTTCTTTGTCTACAATCCAGCGATGTTTGAACTCGTCGTCTTCTTTTTCTTTTGTAAAATCTTCACCAACTACAAGGAGGAAATGGATTTGGTTTTGAGTACTCTTGTCTTTTGATATATGTTTCAACAAGCCTTCTTCGGAAACAACCGCTCCCAAATCAGCTATAAGCGTTCTGAGCTCATCAAAAACTTCTTTTTCTTTGGTGCACTCTTTTGATTTTCGTATGTTTATGATTGAATAGTTTTCAATCTGTCTTACTCGCTCACGAGTGATCTTGTATTTTTTTCCTATAGCCTCCAAGGTCATTCTTTTTGTGTCTTTACCTAGACCAAAACGAGAGATTATTACATCTTGAGACCTATCACCCAAAACAGATAATAGTTTTTTTACTACTTGTTTAGGCTTAAATGTTATTAGTGTTTTTTCTGTCATAAATTATATTTTCCTATTGATATTTGGCTAAATATACCTAGTTTAGTATCAACGAATGTACCTTATTTGTATCATTATACCAATAAATAGTCAAGCCTTGACCTAATCCACATATAAAGTGCCGTATTTTGGGCTATTCCAACACAAAATTTAGAAGTTTGTTTGGTACGTAGATTATCTTTGTCACAGTCCTGTTTAGGAGCCACTTGCTAACATCTATTAGTTTTTTGGCTTGGCTTACAACATCAGGTTCCTTCGTGTCCTTCTCTATGACAAGTTCTGCTCTAACTTTGTTATTTATCTGGATCACTATTTTCACATTAGGTTCCTCCATCTTCTTTGGATCAGCTTTTGGCCAAGCATCCAAGCTTAGGAATTTCTTGTGACCAAACATTTTCCAAATTTCTTCTGTTATATGTGGAGCAAAGGGTGACAGAATTCTCAGAAACAGCTCAAAATCCTTTTTCTCTACCTTTTCCTGCTTATCCATCTCGTTTAAAAGTATCATCATGCCAGATATAGCTGTGTTAAATGACATAGTGCCTATATCATCAGAAACTTTCTTTATGGTTTTGTGTAAAACTACCTCAAATTTTCTGTATTCTTTTTTTATAAAATCTAGATGCTCCCCTTTTGGTAAAGGTGTCTTGTTGTTCAATACTTTGTCGGACATTCGCCAAACACGCTCGAGGAATCTTCTAACTCCGTATATGTTATCTTCACTCCAAATAGCAGTTTGATCGAACGGGCCCATGAACATTTCATACATTCTGAGTGTATCAGCTCCAAAATCTTTAATTATCTGGTTTGGGTTTATAACATTTCCAAATCTTTTTGACATTTTTCTACCATCGGAAGCTATTATGAGCCCAACACTTTGTAATTTTTTAAATGGTTCTTTGTTCACCACAACTCCTATGTCATATAGAAATTTATGCCAAAATCTAGCATAAATAAGATGTCTGGTTGCATGTTCTGCTCCACCAACATACAGATCGACTTCATTCCAGTATTTTTCTTTATTTTTATCAACTAGAGATTTTTTATTGTTAGGATCCATGTATCTCAGGTAATACCAAGAAGATCCTGCCCACTGAGGCATAGTGTTGCTTTCTCTTTTTAAGATTTTTTTACCGACTTTTACATTTATCCATTTTGGTATGTTTGCCAAAGGAGATTCAGCTTCACCTGTCGGTTCATAGGATTTAACTTTTGGAAGTTTTACTGGAAGGTCTTTCTCTTTTAGTGGAACAACTACATCTCCGTCACGTAAAACAGGTATTGGTTCACCCCAGTATCTTTGACGGCTAAAGACCCAGTCACGAAGCTTGTATTTTGTAACGATTTTTCCTTTAACAAAAGAAACTATTTCTTTTTTGACTTTGTCTGATTCCTTACCACTGAAACGATCTGAATTAACCAGGATTCCTTTTTCTGTGAACGCTGAGACTCCTGTGCCTCCAGATACAACTTCTTTTATTGGTAGGTTATATTTTCTAGCAAAAGAAAAGTCACGCTCATCGTGAGCAGGAACTGCCATAATAGATCCTGTTCCATATGATGCGAGAACATAATCCGCAATCCAAATAGGTATTTGTTCTCTGGTTGCTGGATTTGTGGCATGCACACCATGTAACTGCACTCCAGTTTTTTCTTTTTCTTCTTTTGTTCTATCTATGTCGGCTTTATTTTTTACTTCTTCTATATAACGTGATACTTCATCTTTGTTTTCTATCTGAGACCATATTTTTTTAATAAGGTCGTGTTCTGGAGCCAGAACAACATAGGTTGCTCCGAATATAGTATCTGGTCGTGTTGTAAACACTGTTATTTTTTCTCCACTTCTGAAAATATCAAACTCTATTTCTGCACCAACAGACTTGCCTATCCAGTTTCTCTGGCTTTCTTTTATTGATTCTGGCCAGTCTAGTTTGTCTAGATCAGACAACAATCTATCCGCGTATTTTGTTATTTTCAAAACCCACTGTCGAATAGGTTTCTTTTCTACTACTGAGCCACATCTCTCACATTTACCCGCCTCAACATCCTCGTTTGCCAAAATAGTTTTATCCAAAGGGCACCAGTTAACCGGTTCCGTTGATTCATAAGCCAACCCTTTCTCCAAAAGTTTTAGAAAAATCCATTGTGTCCATTTGTAAAAACCTGGGTCGGTGGTGTTTATCTCTCTAGACCAATCATAGTCAAGACCAATAAGTTCTAGCTGTTTTTTGAAAGTCGCCACGTTTTTAGCAACAGCAACTGCTGGATTGGTTTTGGTTTTTATAGCATAGTTTTCGGCCGGCAAACCAAATGCGTCAAAACCCATAGGGTGCAACACATTAAAACCCTGCATTCTTTTCATTCTAGAAATAATATCAGTCGCTATATACCCTTTTGGATGACCCACATGTAGTCCCTCTCCAGAAGGATAAGGAAACATATCTAAAACGTAGTACTTTTGTCGTTGCTTGCGTCCCGCACGTTTTTGAGGGTCCTCAGTTTTAAACGCTTTCTTTTTCTTCCACTCATTTTGCCATCTTTTCTCGATATCTAGGTGGTTGTAGTCTTTCTTCATATTTATACATACTACAAAAAAATAACCCTCTAGTCGAGGATTATTTTTTTGCTTAATTTTTATGCTCTAGGTAATGGTTTAGAGTACAAAATTTGGATTTATCTTGAAGTCAAAACAAGATCTACCATTTTGATGATCCCAATTTATATTACCCCCAGTGTACATGTCATAATAATACTCACCTTGGCCTAGATTCGAGTTTTTATCCGAAGTTTTATTAAACTCCGCACACAAAGAGTAAGCCTCGTTTGAAGTTTTTATATATTCATACTCTTTTCCTGTTTGGGGATCTATTTTATTGAAGTAATAGTAAGACATGTTCAATAAATCTAGGTCATTAGGAATTGAGGCATTTACTGAATAGTAACTCTCTACAGCAGATTTTATGCTACTTAGGTCACTTATCTTTTGTTGATCGTATTTAACGAGTCTCTGGTTTCTTGGAGAACCCAAAACTGAAAATCCCCAAACTATAGAACCTATAATTATTAGTGTAGCAAAAATTCTCCAGTACATTCTGTTTTGAGTCGTTAATTTTCCTCTTACTTCAGAAAGATAGTAGGTAAATATTCCAGAAGAAATAACAAGAAGAACTAGAACTTTAAGTAGAAACCCTGTTGTTAACTCTTGTCCGTCGATAAAATAATAGACAACTGTTATAAGATCTCCAGCGAGTAAACCTCCTGCTAGAAACAATGTTAGGTAAGTAAGCCATTTGTGAATACCCATACTCCTTCTTTCTGGGTTTACAGAGTAGTCTTTCGCTATAAGCCACATTAAGAGAATAAATATTGGGAAAAATATTATAAGAACAGCTACAGGCCAAGATATAGAAACGCTACCAAAATACTGGTATGTGTTAGTTACCCTAGGATAAGCTGTATTTATTATTGTAAACAATAAGTTTATTAAACTTCCAACTACTACATATAAAGAAATAGTCGCACCAAGATTTAAAAAGAAATCTTGAACATTCGATAAGCTTTTTTGATTTGGTTCCATAATTTTAAATTAAATAATAATTTATTCAGTTGTAACACCATCGAACTCAGCTTCATTTGCCATAGCTTCTGCTTTTGTCCCTCTTACTATAGCATCTTTGTGATGAGCTGGACTATAGATTGTGTAGAAGTTTAGACGAACTTCACCTGTGTTTATAACGTTGTGCTCTGTCCCCTTTGGAACTACAACAGCGTCTCCGTCTGAAAGTTCGTATTCTGTTTCTCCAACAACTGCTTTTCCTGTTCCTGATTCAATCCTAAAGAATTGATCGTTATCAGGATGCACCTCACTACCTATGTCTTCTCCAGGAAGAAGAGACATCAGCACGAGCTGACTTTGTTCTCCTGTGTATAAAACTTTTCTAAAACTTGTATTTTCTTCTGTTAATTTTTCTATATTGGCCTTGTATCCTTTTTTCATAACACCCATTATACCATAAAAGATGTATAAATCATGAACAGTCTTCGTTAAATTCGTAACTCTATTACATAGCCGTCTTTTATTTTTTCCAGAAAGTGGTACCATTAATCTACTCGTAGTGAGAAGACTGGCCAATCTCCTACTTCTCCGCAAGGAGCGACGTGAGTCGGCTAATCGCAAGAGTTGGGGGACCGTAAGGTCTTGTACACGCCGCCCCAACGTAATTCTTGCGATTTTTTTACTTAAATTCTAAACTCGATCACATCACCATCTTTTACGATGTATTCCTTCCCTTCCGTTCTAACCTGACCTTTTTCACGAGCTACTGCATACGAACCTGAAGAAATCAGATCATCACAATGAACAACCTCTGCACGAATAAATTTATCTTTAAAATCTGTGTGTATAGCTGTACCTGCAAGTGGAGCAGACCATCCCTTTTCTATAGTCCAAGCCCGAGTCTCATCCTCTCCTGTAGTAAAATACGTTATTAGGTTCAAAGTTTCGTAACTTTTCTTTATCAAATCCTCAAAACCTTTTTCAAATACTGGGTCAACTATGACATAAGGTCCAGGAATGTCTTTTGTTACTTCTAAAACATTTTCTGCACTAGCTTCTGATGTGTTGAGCGCATACAAAATAGGTTTTGCAGTAAGCAGGTGCATCCCCTTCACAACCATTTTTTCTTCCGGAGAAAGTTCTAGAGTATTTGTGAGTTTTCCATCTTTCAAAACATCCAAAACCTTTTTCAAAACAGTTTCTTCAAAAATAGCTTCTTTCTTTCCTGCTTTAACATCTTTTTGTAAGTTACCTATTCTTTTTGTAACAGTTTCTGTATCAGCCAAAACAAGTTCTAGGTTTATAACACCAATATCAGAAAGTGGATCAACTTTTCCGTGCACGTGTATCACGTCATCGTCTTTGAAAACTCGAACCATCTCTAGTATCGCGTCCACTTCTCGAATATTTGAAAGAAATTTATTTCCCAAACCCTCTCCCTCACTCGCTCCTCTAACCAGTCCTGCAATATCAACAAACTCTATAACCGCTGGAATAGTTTTTTTAGAATTACTTAAACGGCTCAGGGCGTTGAGCCGTTCATCTGGAACAGGAACGATACCCACAGACGGGTCGATAGTACAAAAAGGATAGTTCTCGGCCGGGACAGACTTTTTTGTAAGTGCATTAAAAAGTGTGGATTTCCCCACATTTGGTAGACCTACGATACCGATAGACAATTGCATCTAAAAACTTTATCAAAAAACTTTAAAATTAGCCAGATTTTAAGTTTGACAAATAACCAAGGTCAAAACAAAACCGTAAGAGCTCACTTACTTTCTCTTGCGGTTTTAATTTTTACTCTTATTTCTAAACAATAGTTCACCAACAACTAAGACGACTACGAGAAAAATGAAAAATGGAATAAGAAAAACAAATGGTTCTTCTATCTTTGGAGCATTCGCTTTCAGTTTATTATTTAGAAAACCTATTATGATAGCTCCCCACCAGCCGAACTGAGATACGAAACTAGCAAAAGTCATTCTGAATTTTATTATATTGGGCAAAGTCTCTACGTCCCCCAGCTTTTCCATGCTCTTTTTTATAATATGAAGAAAAATACCGTTTAGCCCAACCATCAAAACAAAAGCAATCTTCAAAGTAGTGAGTCCGCTTATAGACTCCTTCATCATGAGAAGAGGAATACCAGATAAAACAAGACCAAACCATCCTACCCAAATAAGCCTCTGGGTTACGGTGGCAACACTGTTTACAAAAGACAGCTTAACTTTTTTCAATAACCAAAGTAGTCCAAAAGTATCTATAACAATAACTGATCCGAAACCAATAAGTAGAGATACTAGGTGTACAAAAAGAAGAATATGATATTTTTCCATTTTATTTAATTTATTTTACTAAACTACATAAGACCTTTCAGTTCTGACTCATGTCTTTTCACTACATCCATAGTAGCCGCCATTTGATTCTTGCCTTTTTTCATCTCTTCTTGAATTTCCAAACCAACTTTCTGAAAAAGTTCTGGGTTTTTTTCAATCATATTTAAAATTTTGTCCTGTTCGGCCTGAGGCACACCCTTTAGCTGGCTAGCCAGCATTTTCTTCATTAGAAAAGTTTTTATTGACATAACGGTTCATATTATACAGGCTGTTTTTAAAATAGTCTACAAGATTTTTTATATATTATGATACAATTTAGAAATGCGGACTAAACACATTTTTTTCTTTCTCGGAGTGTTCTTGGTAGGTATAGTCTCCACTATTTTGTATTACGGTTTAGGATTTTCTGATCTGACTGATCCTTCTTTCTATCAGAACCTAGCAAACCCTTCTATTAAAATAATAAAAATAAACGAAGGCCTCCGAAAAGAAGAAATAGCAAACATAATGGGCAATAAGTTGGGTTGGAATGAAGAAGAGAAGTTCGAATTCATCAACGCTCATGTGGCTTTAAATAAAAACAATCAGGAGGGATACTACTTTCCAAAAACATATTTGATTCACAAAGACGAGGATCCTGTAGATGTTGGCACAACCATGTTCAAAGAATTTTCAAAACAAACTTCAAAGATAAAAAAACCAAAATCAAAAAATATAATAAACCAAGAAACTGCAGTAAAAATAGCTTCTATAATACAAAGAGAAGCTGGTGGAAAAAGTGATATGAAGCTGATATCGGGAATTATTTGGAACCGTATTTTCAACGGCATGAAACTGCAAATGGATGCTACTTTGCAATACGCCAAAGGTTCAGAAGAAGATGGTTGGTGGAGACGTGTTAGTCCAAAAGATAAAAGTATAGACTCTCCATACAACACATACCTCCACGAGGAGTTACCTCCTGGTCCAATATCAAACCCAGGACTAGCCGCCATAGAAGCAGCTTACAACCCAGAAAAAACACTGTGTCTCTACTATATACACGACAAAAAAGGCAAAATACATTGCGCTAAATCTTACGAGGAGCATAAGAAAAATATAGCTAAGTACTATTAAAATCAAAAACCAGCCATCGGTAGATGACTGGTTGACCCCGCTAAATTTGCGGGAAGAAACCTGCAGTGTTCTGATACTTGCTTCCGGAAGCAAGTATGTTCTGTACGGTCTCAAAGAACACGAGGAGTGTGCTCTCGAGTCCCGTAAAAATACGTGGGACTAGGAACTTGAGTGTGATAATCAACATTCCCCATGCGATAACTTGAAGTATTTTCATACTTTTATTATTTTAGAGGTTGAGCAACGCTGTGTGGACTAGACACAACGAGCCTGTGATTACCAGACTGCCCCCCTCTTCGCTTTGCATCAGAATTTTCTGACGACAAGTGAAGAAAAGAGGTTCCCGATAGTTTTTATCAAAGTACTACCATGTATTATATCACCTTTACTGAAAATTGCAACACAAAAAGCCGTAGTACACGGCCTTTTGTAATGTAAACAATGGAGGTTCTGTTATAGAGATTTTTCTATTGTAGCTTTAGATCTCAAGTTTGCTAGCAGAGCATTGATCAAAGCTTGTTGTTTGTTCAGTATGATCTGCTGACTTATCTGATCTTTTACATCTTTGTATTCCGGAACGTTTTCCTGTCCTTTAGAGTTGTCATCATAAAACTTTTTTACCTCTTCTTCTGTTGCTGTTATTGAACTTACATCAATATTTTTCAACAAATAAGCTTGAACTGTTAGTTGTTTTGCAATGTTTTCTCTAACCTGAGCTTCTGTCATGTTTGCTGCTGACATTTGAGTCTTTAGGCTGTCGATTCCACCGACTTGAGTTATGAGTGCTTGATACTGGGTCTCAACTTCTGCTGGTGTTACACTTATACCAGTTTTGACTATCTCTTGGTTAACAAGTTCGTTGTTGATAACATCTTCCAAAACCTGAGTTTTTATTTGGTCACTAGTTGTGGCATCGTCTGTGTTTATACCTTGTCCCTTTAGTGTTGTTATGGTCGCTGCTAACTGTGTTTCGTAAGCAGATCTTGTGATGTCTACTCCGTTAACTTTAGCAACAGTCTCTGCTTTTGCGCCACCGGCAACTCCTGTTGATTTTTTGCTTATACCATAAAAAGAGACTCCAGCTATAACCAGTACAACCAATACTATTCCTATGATCTTTTCTCTATTCATTATTTTTTTATCTTAATCTATTAATTAAAAGTGTCATAGAATTCTATCACATGACAAATATCTATGCCAACAAGCAAGAAAAACATTGAACAAAAACCTTATTTCCCCAGTATTACCTCAGAAAACTAATCAAAAAATAGGCTATTACTCCAGTCATGGCTGTAACAAAAGCACCCCAGCATATATCCACAATAGTCATAACAGTGGGCCAGTTAGGAATAGTTGCTTGGTTAGTTAGGTCATAAGCCGCATATGCGAGCAATCCGAGAAAAAGACCGTTAAATAGTGCTGTGAGCCAAGAGTTAGAACTTAAAGCTGGCATAACAACAAAATAAACTACACCTATAGCATACAAAAGATAAAATATTGTAACGGGAACAAAACTCACTGATTTCGTAAACAAAAACCCCATATGTTTTGCATAAAAACCTTTAGCCAAAACTAGAATCCATAGTGCATCGAGTAAAACAAGAGGTATCAAAGTCGAAATATAATAAAAAATGTAGTTCATATTTATATTTTAACATATAAAAAACAATGGAGTCACGCGTTGAGATGCGGACTCCATAGAAGTAGTACAGGTATTTCAGGTGTTAATCGACGCGCCGACAGGTGTCGCCAGAGCAGGACAGGACGTGATTGCACCGGGTGCAGTTCAACTCCCTGTTCAGAGAACCGCCCCCAGTCTCCCAGATGTCTTCTCTCGCAATCGCGAGTAACATCGGAAGACCTCTATCAGAGAGAGACGAGGTTCTGATCAAGAGTCCGGCCCTCTTGATATGCCTGCTTAGATCATCTTTCTTAAATGGCACGTGAACACCCCCGAACGGAACGTGTTGAATGTACGGAACCTTATTTTAGTCTACGCCGAATAAGAAATAAGTCAAAGGTTTATTACAAACTACTCACGGATTTATTTATATCAAAATTTTTTATTTCATCACCCACTATATAGCAAATTCTTTGGAGAGGTTTGTATTTCGAAACAAATTCTTTCTGTTTGTAATCACCATTTGGATATTCGACACCGTATATCACCGTAGACGTATAACCTATCTGCGGAGTGTTCACGCACTTTGACTGGTCTTCTTCTAACTTGTCTACCCAGACATATTTTGTTGGTAAAATATCTCTTATATTTGTTATCTCGGGCTCAGTAGTACTAGCAACTCTACCGTCGTTAACTCCATAAATTTCAAAAATGACTTTTGAATTTTCTGTTCTTCCTTTTATTACTACAGGCTCAGGAGTATCGTTTCTAAACTTTAGATCAGGTCCAGGATCAGAATATGTTGCATCTAGACCCACATCATAACGAGAAACTGTAAAACTATGATTTGCTCTTTCTGTTATAGGCAAACCGGAGGCGAGAATTGTTCTGAACAAAGCCGTTGAAACTTGGCACAGGCCTCCTCCAATACCTTTGGTCACTTCCCCATTTAAAAATATTCTTTCCTCAGTAAAACCATCTTCGATAGTAGTTGTTCCTAAACTTTTTTTAAAAGAAAACTCTTGGCCTGGTAGGATTATTTTATCATTCATCCTTCCGACTCCTAACTCTATGTTTTTGTGTCTACCGAGAGTCCCCCCTTCATAACTCGACTCTGCCCTACCTAGTAAAGTCAGACCTTCGGTTATGTTTTTTATCTCTTTCTCTTCTGTGACAGCAATTTGCTCTTCCTGTTTTATTTCTTCTGACACTGTGGCTTCTTTTTTTGAAAAACTAGAGTTAACCCAAAAACCAATAGGGATAAATATAACGAGCAAAAGTAAAATAGATTTTATTTTATCAAATTGCTCAGATGACATCCTACAATTGTATCAAGTTTTTCTTCTTTTGTGGACCTAGGGAGAATCGAACTCCCGCTACATCCATGCCATGGATATGTTATACCACTTAACTATAGGCCCAATTAATTTGATGCTATTATATATTGTGGTTTGTAAAATATAAAGAAATTTGATAATCTATTTTGTACTGGAACGATAGCTCATCTGGTAGAGTGAGATTGGGAAAGGGACCCAATCGCAAGACCGGAGGCTGGCGAGCCGAGGTGTGGTCAGAAAATTTTTCACCAGAAAAATATTTGTGACCATCATTTGCAGAAATGAATGTGATCGTTTGAAAATTTAATATGGGCCCGTAGCTCATCTGGTAGAGCACATCATTTGCAATGATGGGGTGGCAGGTTCGAGTCCTGTCGGGTCCACC
>CAZKFS010000005.1:0-26200 GCA_964552275.1 uncultured Candidatus Saccharibacteria bacterium
TAGAGCAACCCGTTTACACCGGGTAGGTCACAGGTTCGAGTCCTGTATCGCGCACCAAAATTTTAAATCTTTGAAAAATGAGTACAGAATCAAAAATACCTAACTGTGTAGGAATCATAATGGATGGAAACAGAAGGTGGGCCAAGAACAAGGGGATGGTGGCACTAAAAGGTCATCACGCAGGAGGGGAAACTCTCAAAAGGATAGTAAAAGACGCAAAAGATCTAGGAATAAAACATATTATTTTTTACACATTTTCGACGGAAAACTGGAATCGTTCAGAAGAAGAAGTTTCCTACCTACTCAACCTGATAGGAGAATTTTTGAGTAAAGAATTTGATCATTTCAATAAAGAGGGAGGGGTTTTGCATTATGTCGGAGACCTATCTCGTTTTTCTCCAGAACTACAAAAGATAATGCTGGATTCCGCGGAGAAAACTGCAAATAATCCTGGACCCCATGTTTATTTCGCCCTCAACTATGGAGGCAGAGCAGAAATATTATCAGCTGTTAAAAAAATAGTATCTGAAAACCCAAAGCCGGAAAATATAACAGAAAAATATTTTGCTGAACATTTGCAAACAGGAGACATGCCAGACCCAGATATTATTATACGAACTTCTGGAGAGCAGAGGTTGTCTGGATTTTTGCCGTGGCAAGGAGTTTATAGTGAATTATTTTTTACAAAAACCTTATGGCCTGATTTTAACAAGGAAGAATTTGCGCAAATTCTTCAAGAGTACTCCGAAAGAGATAGAAGAATAGGAAAATAATGGAGCCTACTATTTTATATGAAAATGATGATGTGGTGGTGATAAACAAACCCGCAGGGCTTGTTGTTCATGGTGACGGAAAAACAAAAGAATCAAGCTTGGTTGATTGGATTTTAAAAAAATATCCAGAAATAAAAGAAGTGGGTGAGCCTGGAAGAACAACGGAAGGTGAAGTCATATATAGACCTGGCATTGTTCATCGTTTAGACAGGGAAACATCTGGTGTTATGCTCATCGCCAAAAACCAAAAATCTTTTGAATTTTTTAAATCACAGTTTCAGGAACATAAAATAGAAAAAACTTATCACGCTTTCGTTTATGGCCAACTCAAAAAATCAGAAGATGTAATAGATCGACCAATAGGTAGGAGTAACAAGGATTTTAGAATGTGGTCTGCCCAAAGAGGTGCTAGGGGGGAATTGAGGCCTGCCGAGACTTATTACAAAGTTATAAAAAGTAGTAAAGACTATTCTTTTGTGGAGGCGAAACCAAAGACTGGCAGAACTCACCAGATAAGAGTGCATTTTAAGGCTATCAGTTACCCTCTGGTCTCTGATTCTTTGTATGCACCAAACAGGGACAACAGTTTGGGGTTTACTAGGCTGGCTCTGCATTCCTATAGTGTTGCTTTTTCTGATATGACAGGGGATTTGCATCAAGTCGTGGCCCCATATCCTTCGGATTTTTCCAATGCTATCGATCTATTGCAAAGCGCCTAATCATGTGATAGATTACTTGGGTTATGGAAACAACTATTCAGTCTCCAGTTAAAGTCGCTGACAGGAAATCACTTGATATTAGATCAGGGGATACTGTTCGTGTTTGGCAAAAAATCCAAGAAAAAGGCAAGACAAGACTACAAGCTTTTGAGGGTCTAGTTATTGCTGTAAAGCATGGCAAAGAAGCTGGGGCAACTTTTACAGTTCGTCGTGTGGCTTCTGGTGTTGGTGTTGAGAAAATTTTTCCACTTTACTCACCAATGATAGATTCTATTGAAACTCTAAAGAGATCAAAAGTAAGACGAGCAAAACTTTATCACATACGAGACAAAGCAGCGAAAGAAATAAGACGACAAATGAGAAATATCCGAGCTCTTCCAGATAACACACCAAGTGAAGATGTCGCCCCAGAGGAAGTGGTAGAAGCAGAAGTCAAAGAATAGAAATCATCCGAAAGGATGATTTTTAAGTTGAAATATGGGTAAATTTTACATATACTACAAAAGTATTTAAATATGCCCAGGTGTCGTAACTGGTAGCCGAGCACCCTTGAGGTGGGTGTGCCGTAAGGTGTGGGAGTTCGAGTCTCCCCCTGGGCACCAAGCAAATGTTTAATTATCTAGAACAAATACTTATTTCTCTATCAAACCAAATCCCTTTGGTTATTTTTGCTCCCTTGGCTTCTATTGTAGAAGAAATAATAGCTCCGATACCTTCTCCGGCTGTTATGATAGCGACTGGTTCTCTGGCAGCTGTACAAGAAAAAACTTTTTACTACTTGATACTTCTTGCTGTTTTGGGGTCCTTGGGAAAACTTATCGGTTCAGTTTTTGTTTACTATGTTGCAGATAAAATAGAGGATCTTTTTTCTGGAGTTTTAGAGAAATTTTTTGGAGTTACACATGAAGACATAGAATCTTTTGGTAAAAAATTTACAGGTCAAAAAAAGGATTATTTGGTGATGTTTTTGCTTAGGGCTCTCCCTATTGTTCCCAGTTCTGTAGTTTCTATTGGAAGTGGAATATTAAAAATACCAATAAAAATTTTTGTAATATCAACCTTCCTTGGTTCTATTGTGAGAGATTTTATCTATATATACTTTGGATATGCCGGCCTGTCTATACTCGGGGATTTTATTAAAAAATCAGAATCAATAGAGTCATATATTCAAATATTGGTTTTTCTTGGTATTTTTGGTTCCTTGGCATTTGTTTATATAAAAAGAAGGAAAAAAGTCTTATAATATATAAGTGCCACTCCAATCATTAAATGCAACCTTTAAGAAGTACGAATCACAACTTTCAGGACTAACCCTGGTATCTGGTTTTATATTGGATTTTTTTACTCTGGAAAGAGTGGATTTGTTTTGGGATAACTTTTTTATCGTTTCATATCTATTGCTTGCTGGGATCTGTATTATGATCATGAATATTTATGAGGAGGGAAGACTCAGGTACTCTTTCTTTAGGAGAATTTATGGTTTCTTGCCACTGGTTCTCCAGTTCTCATTTGGAGGTTTGTTTAGTGCTTTTGTGATTTTTTATTCTAAAAGTGCTTCACATTTTGCAAGTATTGCATTTGTACTTGTCCTCGCTGTACTACTTGTTGGAAATGAGTTTTTTAAAAAAAGATATGAAAGAGTTGTTTTTCAGATCGGTATATATTTCGTCGCACTTTTTTCTTTCTCAATATTTTTTCTACCAGTTGTAACAAAAAGTATGGGAGATATGGTTTTTATAGGTAGCGGACTGATTAGTTTGTTCCTTGTATTCATGTTTATACTAGCTTTGTCGCATTTTTCACCAAATAGATATTGGGACAATCGCATTTCTCTCGCCCTTACAGTTTCTGGATTATTTATTTTTATTAACTTTCTATACTTTACGAATATTATTCCTCCCATACCTCTTTCTCTCAAGGTAGCTGGGGTTTACCATCATATTGAGAGAAATCCGAACGGGACATATAGTGCCACAAATGAAGTTGATAACAGGTGGTACAAGAGTTTTGTTAGAAAAACTGTGCGTACTCCTGAAAACAGACCTCTATATGTTTTTAGTTCAGTATTTGCACCCACAGATCTAGATACAGTTATAATCCATGACTGGCAGTATTTTGATCCAGCAAGTAACAAGTGGGTGAGTGTAACGAAAATTCCATTTAACATTGTCGGCGGTAGAGAGAATGGTTACAGAGTTTTTTCCAAAAAAGAAAATCTATCATTTGGAAAATGGAGAGTTGATATAAAAACACAAAGAGGTCAGGTTATAGGCCGAGTAAAGTTTGATATTGAGCTAGGATTACCTCATTTTGGCCTAAAAGAAGTTACGCTCTAAACTAGATTTTCCTCAGATTTTCTGTTATAAATTAGTGACTTTCAGTGTACGCTGAGGGTTTAATGGTGGCTATGGTGTAGCGGTAGCACAAGAGCTTGTGGAGCTTTTAGTCTGGGTTCAACTCCCAGTAGCCACCCCAAACGAGAATTAGTTGAGCGAAAAGCTCATTTCGCATTGCAGTTGTTAGGTTTTTGTCCAGTTCTATCCGTTTATATTCCTCTTCTAATGCAGGATACGCTTTTTCTATTGGAACAAACCATTCATTGTTAGTTATAGCCACTTTTTTGTCTTTTACCGTAAAGTTCTGTCCAAGTGCAGAAAATATCTCTCGCTTCTTATTTAAGTCTCCCAGCACGAACTCTTTTCGGGCATAACAAGCGAATGTGAAGGTCTTTTCTGTAAGCTCTAACCATTTCTCGGCTCGGCTCTCTGTCTCACGTAGATTAGTTGTTAGCTTTGCAATTTTTCCTTTTAGGTCATCTCGTTCTTTGATGAATGTCTCATCATCAATTAGTTCTCGGTATCGCATCTTTGTTAAAGCGTCTAACTCTTTTTGTGTCTCAACAAGAGTTTTGTGTTGAGTTTCATATATCTTCGTACGCTCTTCAATTTCCTTGTCGTTGCTTCGGTTCAGTATTTCAAGAGCCCATTCTTGAAACTTTGGTAAAATTGTATTTCTTTCAAGTTCAATATCAATTTGGTCTTCAACTTCTTTGAGGGTCATAGGAGTTTTATGTTTGCACTTCGGGTCTGTTCGCTTGTGATTGCCGTGGTGGTAATAGACATAAGTTTTAAGTTCACCAGTACTTTTTATCAACTTTGTCTTTTCACTTGCTGTATACATTGAACCACACAACTCACATCTCATAAGTCCCGTGTAAGCAAACTCGTGTGTCTGTGCTCGTGGCTTTCCTGCTCGTCCAAGAATAACTTGTACACGGTCATACTCCTCAAGTGTAACCATCGCTTTGTGATTACCAGTATAAACCCGTCCAGCCCATTGAAACATTCCAGCATAAAAGATATTTGTAAACATTTTGTAGATGATACTCATTGCAAGAGCTCCACCACCGCTTCGTTTTCTTCTTATTGTAAGAAAACCCCATTCTTTATTTGCCATTTCTGCTATCTGCGTTGGCGTGAAGTTTCCTGTAAGCATCAAGTCCCACATTTTACGGACCAAATGGAAACGCTCTGGGTCCTCGTAAATTGTATGTTCCAGTTTGTCATTCAAATATCCCATTGGTGCACGAGAGGGAAGCCAGCCACGGTCCGCTTTGCCTTCCATTCCACGTCTGCTATTTTTACGGAGGTCTATAATAAATTGATTTGCCATTCCAGTTTCAACATTGAAAAGGAGTACGTTGTCATCTGGTAGATATTGTCTGTCTATGCTCTGGATACATTTCAATGCACCTTGTTGGAGCATCCAACTTAAAGTTCCACTATCAATGGGATTTCTTGAAAGACGATTTATTTGCCAACACAAGATACCTTGAGCTTCACCTTTTTCAATTCGCTCAAGCATATCCGTGAAGACTGGACGGCAATATGGTTTTTTCGCCGACTTTGACTCTGTTAGTATTTCTTTGATTGAAATGCCAAGATTGTTTGCCAGTTCTTTCAAACGATTTGTTTGGTCCTCAATGGATTGGACCTGTCTATCCTCACTCTCGGAAGATTTCCGAGCGTAAAGAAAATATGTAATTTTAGTTTGGTCTTTATTCATAGTTTTTATACGCTAAAGGGACAGTCTGGTTCATCCGATTACATCTCAATCCGAGGATTGACCATAACACGGCAGACTGCCCCTTTAGCGGTATTATGATACTAAAAAATCCTCGGAAAAAATATACTCGGATGAACATATCTATTATACTATATATCTTTATGTTTTGCATACTACTTTTTATTGGGGTTAAACCGACCAAATCGCTTGTCTAATCTTGAAGCCATTGTTATCCAACCCATCTCAAACTTTTCATTTAACCTCAAATATCGCTTATATTTTCTCGTAGGTTTGCCTTTGTAATACATCCTTTTAACTTCTTTTTCGGCTTTCTCTATATCCACCACTGATATTCCATTCCATCTATACCTGCCTCCCTCCATCTGGGTATAGTAGGCAATGTCCCCGCAATGTCGGCAACCAAACCATTTCCCAATGCTGTATAACACTCCCACTCTCCGTCCACAGTACTTTCCACTCTTGGATAGAGGACAAATAAACCAGTATCTTTTGCCACCGTACTTACAAGGAGTAGCATCAAGTTCAATTCTGTAATTCATATTTTCTTTTTCTCCCGTAGAGTTGCTGGTATGTGTATAATTGAGCTTAATATAGGTTTCTTCTTGTGGTGTGTCCCAGTCATCCCGATAAATTGAAAATCCAATACTACTTTTTTCCTCTCCGTTCATACTCCATCTTATGCTTCCTGAAGCATAACCAAAATCTTTCACAAGGTAACCGTGTTTTTTGAGCCAGAAGATGCTAAATGCGTTTGATTGTTCTGCGATATTTTTAGACATATTTTTTTAAAAAATCAGCCGAAATCATTAAAGATAGAGAGTGGTCAATAGTAGTAGTTTTAACTGTTATCATACTGTTCATCAGTATATTTTGTTTATTATTACTTCTAACCATTTCTAACCTTTTTTACGAAACGAACCCATTTTCTTTCTCCCCAGAAACATCCACATCAATTGCAACTGGGAGTGGAACATTTTCTCCATTTCTTTTTGCCTGTAATCGTTCTAGTTCGTGCAGGGCTTTATAAATCCCTCGCTCAATGCTTGCTTCATAGCGAGTGAGTTTCCCATAGGTATCATTGTTGTTAAAGTCGTAACTCAATGCTTCTCCGAGTGATTTTTTCTTGGTACCAAACATATCGTGACGGTCTCCCTCTATCATTTCTCGCTCTATTTGCATTACTCGTTTTAATCTCCAAACATTAGCTATAATTCTGTCTACAAGCACCAGTTCAAGCTCCTTTTCTGGTAAAAGTTCTGCTCTCAATTTTCTACCTAGTGATATAAGGTCTGTTTCACTTTCATCTTCAAGTAGAACCTCTTTGCTCAAAAGTCCGTGTTTAATGGCGTTGTATTTACTGACGGCTTTCCCTTCGTCAGTTTTTACCCCACCTAGTTTTCCATTTTCTTTGTTTGCTTCAATTTGTTTTTCTGATGTCATATTTTTGTTGTTAAAAGTTATTAAAAGCTTCTTCTGCTGTTATTCCTTTCACATCCACCCCACTCTCCGTATCACTATTGTTTTCAACTTGGGGACCAAAGAGAGTGGAAGGGAAAATCAATATCTTTCGCTTGTCATTTGGGTCTTGCTCTTGATGGATGAGCCCAGATGTTTCAAGCACGGGAATAATCTGTTGTCGCAGTTGTTGAGCATCAAGCATTCGCCCGTAGACTTTGTAATGCTTTTCAAGAATGTCTTGGCGACTTATGCCTTCTTTGGGTGTATCCGTGTATAGTTTTGAAGTAAAACCATTTTTCTCTTTGTAAGCAGGAATAATAATTTCAATGTAGAGGTCATAAATAAATGGCGGAAGGTTGAGTTCTTGGCTAACAGATATTTTTTCCCAAAGTTTGAATGCCTGTTCTATATCCTCATCATTTGCAGTTATAGTGGACCCATCACGCTCTCTCCACCACAAGTTGAGCAAAGCAAATGACTTTACGAGAGAAATCAAACGCTTAATGTCTCTCTGATGTCGTGGCTGTAGCTTTCTGTCCTCTTTGAAAAAGCGTTCAAAGATTTTCTGTTCGTTTGCTATTTTGATGTCATCAATTCGTTCTTGTCTGATTGCCTGAATACGAAGTTTAAGATGTTTTCGTTTCGGGTCATTATCAAGCCACGCCCGATACTTTTCGTTATCGGCTTCTTTGTAAATAGTATTTGAAATACCTGCTCGTATCTTCTCCTGATTAACCTCTGGTGAAAGGAGAATAAAGCGTGTCTGTTCCTGTGGGTCCATTCGCATTCCAGCCGAGCAAAATATGACGGATGGATAACCTTTGAGTGCGACTGTTTTAGTGCGGTTACCTCCTTTCTGGTTCTTGTCTGTAATCTTGGAGTACATTATCTTCTCATCGTGCGATAGAAACGAACGTAGCCCTTCCAAGAGCCCCGTGTGAGGCATATCCGTGAATATAAGTATCTTTCGGGACAGGTCCACCGTGATTTCGTTGGTTTCTTTGTTGTAGCTTCCTTGCTCGTGAAAGAACGCTGTTCGGGAACAGTTGCCGAGCTTTATTACATCCTCGTTTGGAAAGAGTTTTGACACTTCCAAAGCGATATATGATTTACCCGTAGATGATGGACTGTTGAATGAGACATTGAACTGGGCATCTTCGGTATATGCCGAGAGCTGACAGAGAAAGGTAACGATTTTATTTTCATCATCATTTTTTATGGTCAATTCTAGTGCATCAGATAACTCTTCTGGGGTAATTGGTTGGAATTGTGAGTGGTCAATTTTTTCTGGATATTCCTTTGCATACTTGTTAAACAAGTCATCAGTAGGCAGGTTAAGTTTTGTTAAGTAATCTGTGATGTCTCCACCCTCACCGACTTCTTCGGGAAGTGTAATATGATAGAGGTTTCGTAGTCCTAGATTTTCCAAGATTTTTAGTGCTCGCTCGGAACCCTTTTTACCTGCTTCATCATTATCAAAGCAGACATAGATTTTGGTGGCTTTTTTCAAATCCTCATCAATCCATTCTTCCTTAAATGTTCCTGCTCCGTGTGTTGAGGTGAGAGCAAAACAACCTTCAGATATGAGAGCAAGAGCATCTAGTTCACCCTCACAGATTATGTGCTCGTCTGCACCGCCATACATACCAAAGAGCTGTGCCTTCGCTCCTTTAGGGTAGGTTATCTTTCCATCACCATCTTCTGGGTCCTGACGAAGTTTGAGGAACTCATAACCTTCTTCTCCTGAAACAGGAATGGTGATATAACGTTTGCCATAAAAATCACCATATCCTAGTTTGAAATTATTTATTATCTCATCACTGATACCCCGATTATTGAGGTATGTTCTGATACGGTCTGGTAGATTGTCGTGGCATTTTTCAACTAACGCCTCATTAAAACGAGGACCACGATAAGATGACTTACTTTTTGGGGGAGTATCACCAAAATGTTTTCGGAGTGTTACGAGATTACCTTTCTCCCCACACTTCTTGCATTCATATTGCGAAGTTTCTTTATTGAAATAGAGATGGGCTTCACTACCTACACTATCCTTGTCGCAGTTATTAAAAATACATTTTGCTATCAGTTCATTCCCACTCTCACGGAAAGGGATATTTTTTTCAGAGAGATACTCTTTTATTGTAATGTTTGTTAGGTTCATATTTTTTAGATAATTTAGTTATGGATAGTAATTGATACGTCTTTCATAAATGAATTGGCTAGAGGGCTGTTTTTCCCTCAATTTTTGTTGTGCTCAAGTAGTTTGAGAGGTTATCTAGGTGTGCCAGTACACCTCTTTTCTCACTCCTCATATAATCCTCCTTATCAACTAGTCTCTGAAACCAGCGGTGAATTGTCTGCCTATTAAAACCTTGTCCTTTTATGGTTCTGGCAAAGCAAGTGTAAGAACTTAAACTTGGATTTTTCTCTGTAACGTTATCAAACCTTCTTTGAAGTGATTTCATATATTTGTAATTTTTTCTTGTAATAATGGGAGTGTGTCGTGACGGTGTTTCTGTATAAACTCATACTCTTTTTCAGTCATCGGTTTGTAGACGATAGTCATCAATCGCAAGAGTTTGACGCCTTTTTCATAGGCATCTTCTTTGCTTATTTCAATTCCAAACTGCTCTTTATAAAGCTTCTGGAACTTCACAATGTCTTCGTCTGACAGGACCATAACTATTCGGAATAGAGCTTATTCTTCAGAGCTTTCAAGTGGTCAAAGTACGACCTTGCTTTGACTTCTAATCTGTCAGCAAAATACTTATCGGTTACTTCTTCTATCCCAACTTCTTTCCGAAACACGAATAGAGCTTTTCTCGGATTGCTTTTTTCTACCGACAGCAACTCAAAATCCGCACATAAAAGTGCGGTTGATACACCGAGGTCGTATGTTGTAAAAACAGCAGACGGTTCAAGTGGGGTATATTGCCACTCCTCCTTTCCCGATGACTTTTTTATTTTTTTATTCGTCATAGTAATTTTTGTTTAATGAATAATGATGAGGAAGTGGTTCAAACAAAAAACGCACTATCATCGTGCGTTCATATTCTCATTACTGGCAAAAATAATCGGTCCAGTATTTCTCCTTATTCTCCGTCAATTCTCCCTACAAGGGGTCTGCCATCATATAATGACCACTTGTTGGTGTTGTGATGATTTTATCTATATCTTCACATTTTGTTTTGATTTCATTCTTTATTTTCTGGCAAAACTTTTGGGCTGTTTCATCCTTCGTTTTTCTATCATCGGCTTCATCTTTAATAAATTGATATATTTCGTAATATGGTATTTGACGCATCCATTTATCCCACAAGAAGGATAAGAAGGAATAATGATTTCCGCCAAGCGAGGTTGTGTAGATACGCTTATTATCCAAAAATAAATGTCCCTCTTTTTTATCAAATCGGACACGCCTTATCTCATCAAAGCATTTTGTAAAAGCATTTTTATCAAGGATATTTCTTTTTTCTGATGATGAAATAATTTCTGAAAGCACACAGGTAAAAAGATTTTCTTTCCCTGCAATAATATCAGCTCGCATTGTATTCGTAATAAGCATTTTCGGAGAGTTGCCTAACTCATTGAAACGAAGACTTGGTTCAAAGCCATCGCTATTACGGAGATAATACACATCCACTTTCATTTTTTTTGCTTTGTCCTCGTATACTCCAAGACGAAAAAAAGCATCGTTAGAATAAGATGCCTCGTCTTTATGTGAACCTCCATCTACCGCTAGCCCCAACTCATTGGTAAGTATTTTTAGAAAGTTATCATTATCGTAATCAAAAATTGCTACATCCTCATCAGTAAGCTTTTTTGTTCCATTTCCGTTATCACAGACATACGAGAGTTTTCCATCTTTGTTTCTTACTTGGCACTCGTGATTTTCTTCTCCATCGCAGAAATCACAATCAACTGTATCTAAATTGTTTGAATGTTTGAGTATTTTCTTCTGAACCAGTTTTGCAAAATCCTCTAGGTGTTCAGTGCGTTCTTTTATACCGAAGGATATAGGGAGAGATGGAGCAGAGATGCGTTCAAGAAACCATTTCATACAGGTTATATTACATAGATACCCCAATCCTTAAGGAGTTTTCGTACGACATCATCCTGCGGACGATTTTTAAGATTACAGGTATTAGGAGGAGTTATAGATACCGATACCTGTTTTCTGCGTCCTCTACCAACTTGCTTGAAAACAACAGTGATTTTGATACTTTCAGGTTCCCATCCATTGTTTTTATCAAGTTTTAGTTCTTTCAGTATTGTCTGTACCGCATCAGCTCCAGAGTATTTTTCTTTACCTCCAACATCTATGTAAAGTTTATGAGGAACACCAGTATGTTTAAGACGAATTGATTTTAGATAGGCACGCTCTACTCCATAAGAAGCATTTGCTGTGAGGTTTAAGTTAGCTAGGTCTTTTATAGAAGCCAGAGAATACCTTTCTTCATTAGTGTTAATCCTATCTATACCAAGAAAATGTGAGCAAAATAATTTTTGTAGCTCACTAACCACATCCTTACCTCCAAGAGCACGAACGCCAAGCATATTCAATTCTGGTTTATAAACAAACACGACATCAAAGACTGGCTTACGAATATGTTTCTCATCTAATTTTTTACCATCAAAAACAGTGTCTCGTGTTGGGAGATTTTCAAGATATGCACGAAGGATAAGTTTGTCGCTATCTACGAAAGTTTTAATTTTACATTTCTCACCCTTGAAGGATTTTCGGTATACGCCTTGTACTTTAGTTTCAAAATCTTCTATTTTCTTTCCTTTTGTAATATCTGAAATAGGGGTAGTTTTTGGAAGAGTTAGTTCTTTAACCCCAAGCTCTTCAATGTTTGCCTTGCCGTAGTATTCATCAAAATCATCTGGAAAATGCGTAAATGCGAGGAGAGCACGCTCGTCATCGGTCTCACTTCTTTTTTCAATGTCTTCTTCACGATTGATATTTGGACTAGAGTTACACAGTGCGGAAATATGACTTTCAGACGAGAGAGAGTTGATATACTCTAGCTCTACAAATACTCTATTGCGTAGGTCCTCTGATTGTTTGAATATAAAATCAATAAAACGGTCCGCACACTCTTCTCTTGTTTCTTTTTTGCTTACAATAGGGAAATTAACCTCGTGTCTAGTTTTAAGGTATTCAGTAATGAGTTCTCCACGAATGTGAAGCACAAAATCTTTCGGGTCCGAGTAGTGTGATGACATAGTAATTGTAATTTATACCCAAGAGCATTTTGATAATCGTTTTTGAGTAGTGTATGATAAAGGTATCAAATGTTAAGTCGTAAATCAAGCCATAAAAACAAAGTTTCTTCAAACGAGGTACCAGAGCTTTTGACCCTTAAAGAGGCATCAAAGATGCTTAAAGTGCATCCGAATACAATGCGACAGTGGGACGACAAGGGTATTCTCGTGGCGTTGCGTTTTGGTGCACGCAAGGACCGTAAATATCGCAAAAACGATATAATGAAATTGTTAAATCAAAGATTATGAAAACATAAAACTATTACATTTTGCCTAAACCTTTATGGTAAGGCATAAAATACCCGACCAAGATAGCAACCTCCTCATCAGGCGGGCACTCTTGGTCGGGTCATAGTCCGAAAGGATTATGGGCAGTCCTCACGGGCTGTCGCAACCGTTCTGGTGAGGAGTTTTCTGTTACTTTTATTAATAAACCCGACCAAGGTATGAAAGATAAATTACAATTACAATCAATAGAAAAAGCCAAAGGACGGGCTATGCTCACTTGGGCTGGCAAAAAACCTTTAGAGAGCATTGAATACTATCCTGCTCAAGAAAAAGAAATATATGGTGATAAAAAATCAGTAGATTTCAATAAATTATTTTGGGGAGATAACCTTCAGGTCCTCGCACATCTACTAAAAGAGTATCGGGGTAAAGTTGATTTGATATACATAGACCCTCCTTTTGATAGTAAAGCAGACTATATCCGTAAAATACAATTTAAGGGTGAAAAAATTGAAGGTGAAAATCACAATCTGTTAGAAGAAAAGCAATACGGAGATATTTGGGAGAAAGATGAGTATTTGCAGTTTATGTACGAAAGACTTCTAATTCTTAAGGAGTTATTGTCTGAAAGTGGTGCTGTGTGTTTGCATTGTGATTGGCATAAAAACTCACACCTACGACTTGTTATGGACGAGGTATTTGGCGAAGACAATTTTGTTAATGAGGTGGTTTGGTCATATCGTTCAGGCGGTGCTTCTCGTAAGGAGTCCCTGCCAAGAAAACACGACACAATACTTTTTTATAGAAAAAGCGATTTATTTGAAGTGCACAGCCAAGCAGAAAGACAATATCTTGAGAAGTCTTTTATGGATAGCAAACAAGACAAAGATGGTCGCTTTTATGTAGATACAATTCTCCGAGATGTATTTGAAGGTTTGATAAATACTGTAAACGAAAAAGGCGAGATTGTTACCTTCAACACAAGACCAGTCCTCAATCTTTCAAGCGAAAGAACAGACTATCCTACTCAAAAACCAGAAGGGTTACTTGAATTACTTTTGCAAATCGCATCAAACAAAAACAGTCTAGTCCTTGATTGTTTTTGCGGTTCTGGGACCACATTGGCAGTTGCTCAAAAACTTGGTCGCCGATGGATTGGTTGCGATATAAATCTTGGAGCAATCCAAACTACTACAAAGCGTCTCAATCAGATTATTGGTGAACAAAAAAAGACAAAAGATTTTACTGGTCTGCTTGGTTTCAAGGTCCTTAATGTAAATGATTACACAGCATTCAAAAATGAACTTGAAGCCAAAGAGATAGTAATGGAGATGTACGGTGTAGAAGTTATAAAACGGAGCTATTTTGATGGTGTGCTTGATACATCGTATGTAAAAGTTATGCCTATGAACAGGGTTCTTAATAAATTGGATATAAGAACTCTACTTAAAAATGTAAACGATAAAATCGCTGACTTTACAGTTAAAAGAAAGTCAAAGTCGGGCGAGGCGGTCTATGAAGAAGGTGTACTTGTTATATGCTCTGGAATGGACCTTGAAGTCGCCGACTATCTCAAAAAGGAAAACAAGACTGGTGTCAAAATAGATGTACGGGATATTACTACTGATAAGAAAAATCTAGTTTTCAAAAAGTTACCAGAAGCACATATTGAAGTCAAAGCAAAAGATAAAAAACTAGCAGTATCCCTTAAAGAGTTTTATTCTCCAATCCTAATGAGAAAACTTGATATTGAAAATAATAAAACGTTGAAAAAAGAGTATCAGGCAAAAGTAGAAGATTTCAAGCAGATTATTGATAGCGTGGCTATTGATGTGGATTATGAAGGTAAACTTTTTAATGCGGAGATTATAGACCTCCCAACAAAGCGTGAGCTCATCAAAGCTGATTACTCGTGGGAATATAGCAAGAAAGGACCATATACTGTGGCAGTCAAAATCGTAGATGTGCTTGGTGAAGAATACTTTGAAACTTTTGATGTAACCGCATAATCCTATGGAGAATATATTTCTTGAAAACATACAGAAGAAAGTGTCCGAGTGGCGTGGTAACGACTATAAAGGAGCCCTTAAGGAAAGTATTAACATACTGAATTATGTGAAGCGTGTTGGTTTTCTCCACGAGCCACAAGTCCAAGCTCTTGAAACATATATTTATTTGAAAGAGATTTTGAAAAATAAACCAACAAGTGAACTTTTCCAAGATACTTTCAAAAAGAAATCAGACCTTCTTCGCTCTTTAGGTATACAAGAGAGACAGATTGCCGACCTTATGGAAGATGATAATCGTGATAAGAAAATTGCCGAAATCATTAAAGAAAAGTTTGGTGCTCAAGACTATGCAAATCAAGTTTATGCTCTTACTATGGGCTCTGGAAAAACAATTTTGATGGCAACATTTCTCATATATGATTTTGTACTTTCCTACTATCATAAGGAAGATGAACGCTTTGCTAAAAATGCTCTTGTCTTTGCTCCCGACACGACTATCATTGAAAGCTTAAAAGAAATCAAAACATTTGATTATTCCAAGGTCCTGCCAAAGGAATACCAAAACATTTTACTCAATATCAAATATCACTACTTGGAAAGCACAGAGACAAGTCTATCTCCAATCGGTAACTATAATGTTATTGTCACTAACTCACAGAAGATAATTTTGAAGACAAGAAATAGTGATACAGAGGGTGGGATAAAAAGATTGTTTGGGGATAAAAATGAACTAGCTAAAAGAGAGATAGAAAATGCTCGTCTCCGAGCTATCCGTGAACTCAATAACCTTATAGTTTTTGTGGACGAAGCTCATCATTCATACGGGGTAAATCTAGAAGGTGCTTTGAAAAAGACGAGACAAACGATTGACTACTTACACGGCAATACTCCGCTTGTAGGCGTTGTAAATCTTACTGGAACACCATATATCAACAATAGAATGATAGATGATGTGGTCTATCATTTTGGACTTAAACAAGGCATAGAGAAAGGCATTTTGAAACAGGTAAAGATACTGGATTTTGGAGAGGTTCGTTCGGAAATCTTTATTAAAGAAGTACTTAACACCTTCTGGTCCGAATATGCAGAAAAGCGTCTTGAGGGTCGTCTACCAAAAATGGCTTTCTATGCTCCGAGTATAGATAATTTACGAAATGAACTGAAACCTCGTATTGAAAAAGTTTTAGCTCAAATGGACATTTCACTTGATAAGGTTCTTGAATATCATACAGAAGCAGAAAATAATAAAGAGGAGTTTCGCACTCTGGACACAAGTGATAGTAAAAAACAATTTATTCTCTTGGTCGGCAAGGGAACAGAAGGATGGAATTGTCGCTCTCTCGTATCTTGTGCGTTATATCGTAAACCATCAAGTTCTATATTTGTTTTACAGGCATCTACACGCTGTATGAGGTCTATCGGAGACAACTCTACAAAAGCACACATTTTCCTGTCTAAAGAAAATTACAAAGTGCTTGATAAGGAACTGAAAAATAACTTTGCTTCAAGTATTCAAGATATAAACGACCAAGAACAAGAAAGTTTTGAGTTTGAAATCAAGGTTGAAAAGAAAAAGACAATCAAAGTAAAGAAGATTGTTAGAGAAATTGAGGTTATAAAACCCAAAAACCTAAATGAGATAAAAATTGATGTATCCAAATATAACCCCCACGAGTACGAACACTATATTCTTGGCTCTGAACTTGTGATGGAGAACGGCAAAGCAATTTTCAAGCAAGATACACTGGGTTCAAAGAAAATTACGGAAACCAATGTCTTTACTTACTACGAAATCATTGAGCTCATAAATCGCTACACACACCTACCCTGTATGGTAATTAGCAATATGGTGGAAAATGGTGGATATTCACGCAGTCATCTTGTGAAAACAGTAAATGAGGGTGTGGGGTTCTTATCATTTCTTAACCAAACCATAATTGAGAATACCTACGAATATAAGGAGGTTGAAACGGTCCTAGAAGAAGAGATTGAACTTACAAAGGAATATCCGTTTAAGATGAGTAGAGAAGAAGGTAAAAAAGCTTTAGTAATTTTTAAGGAAAAAGAAGAAGAAAATGGAGGTAGTAGTCGTATCGGTTTTCATATAAATCCGTACAACTTTGATAGTAGTGATGAAAGGGACCTCTTCAGACAATTCCGACAATTTCTCAATACCAATGAAGCAGTAAAGGATGTTTATTTCACTGGTGGTGTTACCACTGATGCCCATAATGATTTTTACGTTGAATACTGGAACCCTGCTGAACAGCGTATATCAAAATACTTCCCAGACTTTCTGATAGAAACTGATAAAGGTCGCTTCTTGGTCGTGGAAGTAAAAATGGGACACGAAAAAACAGAGTATGAAGCAAACAAGGAGAGATATGACGGGACCAACAAATCCTTATTCAATGAGGTTTTTGCCAAAGAGCTTGGATTTCAAGAGTTTCAAAAGGTAAACAAAGGTTTTGATTACAAGGTTATCTTTGATGCTCATTTGCAAGAACGACAACGAGAGCTTTTTGAAGTGATAAAAACTCTGTAAATATATGAAAAAGGAAAGAACGATAACCACAGAGGATTTTGTCCAAAATAATCTCATAAAATACCTTGAAGCGAACGGATGGAGTAAATCATTGCAAAGTGCCGAACTGTGGGAGCAAGGAGTAGACATCAAAGTCCGTAATGATAATTTTGCAAGATATTGGCTCATAGAAGCCAAAGGCGACCCGTCTATCAAAGTGAAAAGCCCTACAGGAAGTATGAGCAGTAGTTTCAATTCTGCTGTCGGACAAATTATCACGAGGATGCACCGCAACGGTAAGCGAGGTTATAAATATGGCTACAAATATGGTGTCGCTTTTCCTGCTTCTTTCAGAAAAATGGTTTTGAGAAAAATCCCATTTGATGTGATGGACAAGCTCAACCTCTATTTATTCTTTGTTGATGAAATCGGCATTGTTGAGGAGATGGATTGGAAGAAAATAAAAAATCTCTCCGAAATCAATAGGAAATCGCCGTAAAACAGGCACTCCTATAATGTCGGAAAACTCCTAGATATGGTGGTGAGAGGTGTGGGGTAAAAATGATAAAATATAAATTACTATGAAAAAAGAGTTCAAACTAAAAACAAAAGGAATGTATAAAAAGACGGATGACAAGCCGTTCAAGGTTAGTCGTTCGGGCATTGAGCTTTTTGTAGAGTGTCCTTGTTGTTTCTATCTCAACAATGTGAAAGGTATCCGCCGACCCTCTGGTCCACCATTCAACATCAACAAAGCAGTTGATACACTTTTGAAAAAAGAGTTTGACGGGCATCGTGCCAAGCAAACACCTCATCCTATGATGACAGATGCAGGTATTGATGCAGTGCCTTTTGCTCACGAGAGTATGGATGTCTGGCGTGAGAACTTCAAAGGTGTGCAATATCTCCACAAACCGACAAACTTACTCATCACGGGAGCAGTGGACGACATCTGGGTCAATAAGCAGGGCGAGCTAATCGTAGTGGACTATAAAGCGACTTCAAAGAACGAGGAAGTATCTCTTGATGCCGAGTGGCAAGATGGCTACAAGCGACAGATGGAGATATATCAATGGTTACTTCACAATCTTGGCTTCAAAGTATCCAAGACGGGTTACTTTGTCTATTGCAACGGTAAGACGGACCGAGATGGCTTTAATGGAAAAGTAGAGTTTGATATTTCCGTCATTCCATACACAGGCGATAGTTCTTGGATTGAGGATGTGGTCCTAAATCTTAAAAAGTGTCTCAAGAGTTCCAAGATACCAAAAGAGAACAAAGATTGTGAGTTCTGTGGATATGCAAAAGTGCGAGCAGAAATAAATTAACAGATAAATATAAAAATATGAATGAAGATATAAAGCGACTTGAACAAAAAATAGAGGAAATAAAAGGAATGGTCCAAAAACTGTCTGAAAAAGAAAACTCACAGTTTACGGACATAATGACTGAAATACGGAAAGTGGCAGAAACTATTAAGGAGGATAGTGAGGAATATGATGATGGTGCTTATGATGATTTATATGACGAAGCTGAACAGGTTGTAGTTGAGGAGGGTAAAGCTTCAACATCTTTTCTTCAGAGAAAACTTGGTATCGGATACTCTAGAGCTAGTAGTCTTATAGATGCATTAGAGGAGGGTGGGGTTATCGGTCCGAACCGTGGAGCAACACCCAGAGAGATTTTGAAAAAATCTACTGATGCTAAAACTCGTATAGAAACTAGTGATGATGATTTATATGAAGAAGCAAAAAAAATAACGATAGAAGCTGGAAAAGTTTCTACTTCTTATCTACAAAGGAAACTAGGTACTGGATATGCTCGCTCCGCACGGCTTATAGATATGTTAGAGGAGCAAGGTGTTATTGAAGCAGGTAGCGGGGCAAAACCACGAAAGGTATTAAAAAACCCATCGGATAAAGGGGAATAAATAATGCTTGACAGATATACTAAAAGGTGATATACTGTATAGGTACAGTTCTTTCACATCTAACTTGCAGTCGCCATAGCTGAAAGTGCCTTATTTATAGGGCTTTCCCAGCTACGGCGACATACAGTCACCCTCTGGCATACAAGGAGATACAGACAATGGGAAAAGCCATCGCTATCGGTCAGTCCCTGAACCTGTTCTCGGTCTTCGCTAACAACGCAGACTGGGACAATCTGGACAGCGACACCATCCAGAAAATCATCAACGACCCCCGTCAAGCAGGACAGCAGTTCACTGCGTTCCTGCGGAATGGCGGAAAGGTCATCGTTGGCGAACCGAAGGTCGTTGCCATCAACCGCAACCGCTTCAACCCGAAGAAGTTCATCGGGGACGGCTGGTCCATTCTCAACGATGAGACGGACGCTCGCTCCATCGCACTCACCGAGTTGGACCTCACCAAGGTCCAGCACGTCACGATGCTGAAGGACGGCGAAACGTACGTGAAGGGCGAGGAGAAGCTCAAGCGTCTCAAGGCATCGGATTACATCCGCTTGGACGCCGACATCTTCCTCACGCTCTGGGAGAACCAGCACCTCATCCCCGAAAGCTGGAAAGAGAAGGTCAACGGGAACACCCGCTACATCTTCTTTGACGGCACGGTCCTTCGGGACTCGGACGGTGACCGTTACGTTCTGTACCTGTGCTGGCGTGACGGTCAGTGGGACTGGGACGTGGCTTGGCTGGACGACGACTGGGATGACCTCGACCCGTCTGCCGTTCTCGCAAGTTAGTACTCGGGATTTGGTCACTGGGACCTTCTTGGAACCTTTGACCTTTGTCCTTGGACCCTGCATCTGCTTACACAGAGGTGCAGGGTCTTTTCGTATGTTAAAATAAAAAGTGGTAGTAGGTGAATATCAGTGCGTGTTTACGGATGCGTACCACCGAACCCAGTATCCATACACCCAGAGTATTTGCGACCACGGTTTCAAATAGCGTGGTATATGTAGAGACTTCAAAAAAAGAAGTTACTTGGTATAGCGTACTACGGCATTACGATGCCAAAGACAGTGGAACCACCACAGACAACCTTGAGAGTATTCAAGAGGTAGTGATATGGATGGTATGCTATATAATCCTTCGGAACTCGGACGGTAACCGTTACGTTCTGTACCTGTACTGGAATGACGGTCAGTGGAACTGGAACGTGAATTGGCTGGACAACGACTGGAATGACAACAACCCGTCTGCCGTTCTCGCAACTCACTTCATTTCTCTCCCGACTTTGTGTTGGGAGAGTTTTGTTTTAAGAGTTGCCCGTGCCATCCACCAAGCATTCTACCTATTTCATCTATCGGGACTGAAAGAGCAATATATTTTTTATTATCAATAGATTTTGTTTCCCAAAGTATCATCAATAGTATTCGGAGTGTATCAATTTTTCGTATGGCTTGTCGGACATAAGGTTGTTTTTCGGCAGGAGAAAGAAAGCTCGCTATTGAAACGGCTTCAATACTTTCTACGAACAATGTATCAACCCTTTGACCAAGAGAGTGCTTATGCAGTTTGGGTAATACTTGATAGTAGCTATACCATAGCAAATATGCACTTTTGAGTTTCTGAAGTAAGGGTAGTAATCGTAGTGATGTATTATTATGAGTATGGGTCGGGTGCAATTCACTCACGAGTACGAGCATATCATTTCTCTTGAAAATCTCCTAAATGCTTGGGGCGAGTTTGTTATTGGTAAAAAATCTCGTAAGGATGTTCAAATCTTTCAGCAAAACCTGATGAGAAACATCATCTCTCTTCACGAGGACCTTGTAACAAAAAAATATAGACATTCTAACTATGAAGCATTCAACATCTCTGACCCTAAACCAAGAAATATACACAAAGCTAGTGTCCGAGATAGGTTACTCCACCACGCCATATACAGACAACTCTACCCATTCTTTGATAAGACGTTTATATCTGACTCGTATTCTTGCAGGTTCAATAAGGGTACACAAAAAGCAATAGAAACATTCCATAAATATACAAATAAAATCTCTCAAAATGGAACGAGGGCTGTTTGGGTTCTAAAGTGCGATGTCCGAAAGTTCTTTGCATCAATAGACCAAGGTATTCTTATTGGTATCATCCAAGACTACATTCCAAACAAAGATATTGTCTGGCTCATTTCACAAATCATTAAAAGTTTTCACTCTACAAGGGAAGGTGTTGGCTTGCCGTTAGGTAATCTAACCTCCCAGCTTCTTGTGAATGTGTATATGAACAAGTTTGACCAGTTTATAAAACATAAGATTAAAGCAAAATACTATATTCGGTATGCAGACGACTTTGCTGTTATTTCCGAAGATAAACAATGGCTTGAAAGTATCTTACCTCGTATTCAAGAGTTTCTGCTAACAAGATTACGACTACATCTTCATCCAAATAAGATTTCTATTAGTACCGTTGCTCTGGGAGTAGATTTTCTTGGTTGGGTCCATTTTACAAACCATAAGGTCTTAAGGACTGTTACGAAAAAGAGAATGTTTCGGAATATACAAATAAGTGAAGGTAAGACAGAAGTGGTCCAATCGTACCTTGGACTTTTAAGTCACGGAGATACCAAGAAGTTAAAAGATAAAGTGATGGAGAGAGTGGGGTAAATGTAGTCCACAGGATATTATGGCTTCATTTGACATTCATAAGGAGGGTAGTATACTTTAGGAACTAAACGTGAAAGGCATCCTATATGGGTGCCTTTCGTTTTATCTATTGTTTTTCCTCTCTTTTTATCTGCTCTCGTAAGTATTCAAAGTCTCTGAAATTACTACCTGCAAATTGTTTTATTTCTTTTGCTGTCCTGTTACCTCTACCAAGTATTATGACTTCTTTGTCGCACTCTTTGAGATATTTTAATACAGGTAAAAAGTCTCCATCTCCTGAAAGTACAACAGCTCGGTCAAACTCATCCCTTTCTTTCATAAGGTGAAATGCCATATCAACATCACAGTTTGCTTTGCGTTTGGTTGTCCCGTCATCTTGGTTGTACATTTTTACTGGTTTCAGAAATAATCGGTAACCGAACTCCAAGAGTTTTAAGTAGAAACGTACTCGTTGTAAATGTCTACCAATAAGAAGTAATTCTGCTTCGTTTAATTCCTTGCCTTTGGTTTTGATAAGGTCCTGTAAATAGCTTTCAAGCTGTGCGAGAGGGACCGTCTCATCTTTCTGATAATCATATTTGAAATTGTGTATCTCAACTCCTCCAAAGTAAAATGTACGGTTTACATCATATTTTTCTTTCAGATAACCAAGGAGTTTTTTGTAGTCAATTTTCCAACCAAGAGATTTCTCTCCTCCGTAGAATAGATTTGATGCGTCTATGAAAGCATAGGTTTTCATAAAGGCAGTATATCATTTTCGGCAAACCTATCAAAAATTGCTATAATCTCTATACCAACGTCAGAGGTTGTAAGTCAGGAATGTAGATTGTAGCGTCATTCTTAAGCTCAAACACAGTTCTAACGTCCTCTACTACGGCACCCAAAAATAATGGAGGAAACGCGGAGCGTTTACGTAATATATTTTTGCGTAGGCTACTGGGAGTTGAAAGACGGAGGCCGCGAAGCCGACCGAAGGTCGTGGCCGAGTCGGGGTCGAGAGTTCTTATGAGCGAAGCGAATTAGAAACTCGTGACCAACTCTAAGTAAGCCACCCAAAAACACCAGAAGTGGAAATTTTGTTATAATCTAAACATGTTATCTCTTAGGAGTATCAAAATTTTTCTCTTATTTTTCTTGTTGTTACCTGGGGTACTTTGGGCTCAGGAGATTCATGATGATTATCAGGGCACATGGAGGGGAAAGGTGGTAGAAGTGATAGATAGTGAAACTAGAGAAATTCCTGGCACCGAAACAGAACATCTTTATCAAACAATAAAAGTTGAAGTTTTAGATGGTCCACAAAGTGGTGAAATCATAACAATCGAAAATGATTATCTAGAGCTCAAAAAGGGTAACAAGTTTTATTTCAATTACTTGGTTGATATAAATGGAACTGAAAGATATGGAATTATAAATATTGATCGCAGGTCTTCATTGTTTTTGCTTATCCTTATTTTTATCGCCGTTATTATTTGGTTCGGTAGATGGCAGGGTTTTAGGTCCCTCCTGGCTCTTCTCGGTAGTTTCTTTGCTATTTTCTATATACTTCTGCCAGGACTTCTAAACGGATGGAACCCTCTCCTAACAAGCTCACTGGTCGCAAGTGGCATCCTTTTTGTTGCAATATTTTTTACCCATGGTTTTAACAGGGAATCTGCCGTTGCTTATATAGGTACCATGATCGCAGTTATTATAACCGCAATATTTGCTTTGTTTGCTGTGGCAATAACAAGCCTTTCTGGTTTTACTGGTGATGAATCTACATATCTTAATTTTGGCACTGGGGGAACACTTGATTTTACCGGACTGTTACTGGGAGCAATTATTATAGGAATTCTTGGTGTGCTCGATGATATAGCTGTCACTCAAGCTGCAGTTGTAAGTGAGCTCTATGACAGCAATCCAGATATGTCTAGAAAAGAAGTATACAAAAGAGCTCTGAGAATAGGGAGGGAACATGTGGGGGCTTTGGTAAATACTCTAGTTCTTGCTTATACAGGAGCATCACTCCCAATACTTCTTTATTTTAAATTATCTAACATGAATTTTGATACTGTGGTGAATCTGGAAATATTTGCTACAGAAATAGTCAGAGCAATAGTTGGTAGCATCGGTCTTATTTTAACAGTTCCAATAGTTACCATATTAGCTTGTGTATATCTCAAAGGATATAAATCTAAACATTCACATCAGCACCATCATCATTAAGTAATTTAAATATGATGAAAGAAAATAAAGAATTAAGTCAGAAAATTAAAAAAATAATTGAAACTTTGAGGCCCAGGCCAACTCAGGTATCTTTTGCTGTTATTAACCTAAAGACACCAGAACCAGAAATATCTGGATTCAATATGGATGAGTTTATCTATCCAGCAAGTGTCTACAAGATTTTTATTGGCGCTGAAATTTTACGCAAAGTGTATCAAAAGGAATTAAACCTAACGGATATTATAGAAATTAAATCTCCAAATGATGTCGATAAAGACATAAGACTTTTCCCTAAAGACACAAAGAAAGATCATAGGCCACTTCTCAAAGCTGGCGACAGGGTAACCTTGGACTATCTATTAGAGCTTGTTTTCAGTCGTAGTGATAATACAGCTTCAAATCAACTAGTGGATATTGCAGGTAGAGAAAATGTTAACAAAAATATTATTTTACCAAATGGGTGGAATGGAAGTGAGGTTACGAGGAAATTTTTGGACAGGTTAAAAGAAGATAAAGAGTATAGGGTTTCTAAAATTACGGTATCCAATACTAGGCATTTGGCAGAGTTTTTCTACAAAGTTGAAAAAGGGGAATTAGTTAATAAGTGGGTGTCAGACAAACTGAAATCATATATGCATGGCTGGAATCGGGGAGGTAGAGCAGGATTAGACCTTCCTGAATTTGTTAATTTTTATCGCAAAGGTGGTTGGCTTGAAATAAATGGTTACAAAATAAATTTTTTTGGAGCTATAAAAAATCTGATCAAAAAAGGTTACGCGGTTAACAGATGGAGTAACGATGCAGGGGTAGTTACTGGGAAAAAATCCCATTATTCTGTAGCCCTTCTGTCTCTCACACAGTCTCCACTTCCTTGGGCGAATTTTCCACTCAAATCTTTTTCAAAGAAGATACACGAGTTAATGGAGGAGCGGTCTCAATATTGAAAGTTAAAAAAACCACGCCCCCTCGGAGCGTGGTCAGGTATCAGTAGTCGGTTGCCGTTTGGTTGTTGTATCATGGGTAGCGGCATAGCGACTTCCTGACCCTTATCATTATCCATATTGTCGATTAATTTCTTATGAAGACCGGTTATTTAGTATTTTCATAGTCTTCATGTTAGACTAGGGTTTCTTAATTTATTTAGTAAAATATAACTTACAAAACATGTATACAAGAGAAGATTATTTAAAGTCAGTTCAAAAAGAAATCAGAATTATTAAGCATTTGGCAACAAAAATTCCAGCAGGCATGGGGGATTATAGACCATCACCAGCGCAGAGAAGTACAGTTGATCTTTTGCAATATTTGTCTGCAAGTGGTTCTGGAACCATAAAGGTTCTTTTGACTGAAGATATGAAATCTTCTGGGGACTACAATGATTTTAAAGCGAGTGTGACAGTTGAAAACTTTGCAGAAAAAATGGATGCTCAGGAAAGAGATATTATGGAAATGCTTGCTAAATTTTCTGACGAAGACTTCAAGAAAGATTTTGATTTTTATGGAATGAATACAAAATCTGGGCATTTGTTAGAGATTGTTTTAAAGGGTTTTGCAGCATACCGAATGCAACTCTTCTTGTATGTGAAAGCTTGTGGAGCATACGTTTCTACGATGGATGTTTGGGCGGGAATGGATACTCCACCAAAAAAGGATTAAGTATCCTCCGGCTGGATATTTTTTATTTGTGTAGTATATTTAGAGTGTGAAATTCATGAGGATAATTCTTTTGTTTTTCTTGGTACCATCTTTTTTGTTTGCTCATTCGGGCTCGGAAACGATCTATATATCGTTTTTACCAGAAGATGTGTATCAAGGTGAGCCTCTAATGATTCAAGTAGAGTCTGATTTTGGCGACGTTAAAAATATTACTTTTGGTGGAAAGCCAGTAAGGATTTTTAAATATCAAGGAAAACCAACTGGAATTGTTGGAATTGATCTAAACAAAGAACCAGGAGTTTATATGGTTACAGCTGAATTGTCTGATGGGGATATTGTTTCAGATAGTATTGAAATAAAAAAGAAAAAAATAAAAGTAGCTCCGTTTCATATACCAAATAAGCTGGGTGGAGATAGTATAGAAAGTCAAAAAAATCTAGTCACATCACTTGCTGAAGAAAACAGTTTATTTAAAAATATTAAAACAGGTAAAAAAATATGGTGGATTTCTGGCTTTTCTTCACCTCTTGCTGATCCAGAAGTTGGTGATGAGTTCGGTTATCACAGAAATCTCGGAAATATGATCATGGCTCATAAAGGAGTTGACTATGTTGCTCCTATTGGTACAAAAGTTATGTCTACTAACGATGGTATCGTTCGGCTGGTTGGTGACTATAGGAA
>CAZKFS010000006.1:0-23726 GCA_964552275.1 uncultured Candidatus Saccharibacteria bacterium
GTGCCCGAGGTGGGAATCGAACCCACATGACCTTACGGTCACAAAATTTTAAGTCTTGCGTGTATACCAATTCCACCACTCGGGCAAGTCTAATACAACTGGTAATATAACATAAAAACTTGTTTATGTTGAGGCGTGGGCGGGAATCGCACCCGCGTATAAAGATTTTGCAGATCTTTGCCTTACTACTTGGCTACCACGCCTTATACTAGTTTTGATTCAATAAGTTATCAATTTTCTGACGATTTTTTTCGCCGAGATCGATCTCAAAATCAATTTGTGGAATTCTGCCAAGTTTTGAATTATCTTTTATAAATTCTCTGAATTCAGAACGTTTTCTTTTGGCGAATTCTATAGCGGTTTTTTCGAAATTATCAGGAAAAACCGTAAAGAAAATAGTAGCACGTTTTCCATCTCTTGTTAATTCAACTCTTGTTACGGTGAGGAGTGAAGAGTTGTTACCGTTTACCAAAAGAAACCTGGCTCCCAAGTCTCGTAATATCTCACCGATTTTTTCATTTCTATCACTCATTTATTTTTCTGTTACTATAAAGTTTATTATTCGATCACCTGGAGCTATTTCTGTTTTTGATTCGATCAAAGCCCCGAATTCGTTACCTTCTTTTACTTCAGAACTTTTTGATTTTTGTTGCTGTAGCTCTTTTATTCTACCGCTACCAACTTCGGCATCTCGACGCATTATTTTTACCTGTGCTCCCAGCGAGATAAAACCTTTGTCGACTCTACCTCCTAGGATTTGCTTGTCTTTTACTTTGCTAAATATTTTTAGTATTTTGGCTTCACCCACAGATTCCTCAACGGAAACCTTTGGAGTTCGAGATATCAGAACTTCTTGCAACCATTCGTTCATTTTATAAATAATATCGAATGTTTTTATTTCTATTTCACTTCTGTCAGCCAGATTTTTGGCAGGGGAGTCTATCTTTACGTTGAATCCAATAACGATAGCTTTTTGACTTCCATTGGCTATCCTAACATCGTTTTCTGAGATCGTTCCTATACCAGAAGATATAACCTGAGGGTTAACTTTTTCAGTTTTTAATTTTTTGATTTCAGAAACTAGAGCTTCTAGACTACTTCCGGTATCAGCCTTTACTACAAGGGGGATTGTATTCAGAGAAGTTATTTCACTTGGAACTTGATTATGAAATACTGTATTTGAGATTTTTAGTTCTTTTGCTTTTTCTATTGCATCTTTGGCTTCATCGCGATTTACAAAAGATTGAAAAGTATTACCAACTTCAGGTAGCTCATCCCAGCCAATTATTTTTACAGGACTAGAGAAGGTTGCTTTGTCTATTTGTTTACCCAAATAGTTTTCCATTATTCTTATGGGTGCTGTCGCTAGTCCAGAAGTTATATACATTCCTTTTTCCAAAACTCCGTTTTTGATCATACAAGTGGCAGATATTCCTTTTTTTATATCGCGATTGCTTTCTATAACAACCCCCGTAGCTGGAACAGACGTGTCGGCAGTGAGACCTTCTAGTTCAGAAACTAGTATTATCATATCCAAAAGTTCTGAAACTCCTTCACCGGTTTTTGCTGACAGACAAACATACGGTATATCTCCTCCATATCCTTCTATATAAATACCTTTTTCCGATAGGTTTTGTTTTGTGCGGTTTACATCTGCACCTGGTTTATCTATTTTATTTATAGCGACTATATAGGGTGTTTTACTTTCTGTTATGGAACCCAGAGCCTCGAGTGTTTGAGGTTTTACTCCATCTTCAGCAGACACTACTAGGATGGCAACGTCAGCAACTGACGCACCTCTCTTTCTGATCCCATTAAACGCTTCGTGTCCTGGAGTGTCCAAAAAAGTAATATTGTGATTTTTCTTGTCTTCAGAAGTGTGTACTACTTCGTATGCAGAAATATGCTGAGTGATTCCTCCAGCTTCATTCAGGGGTTCTTTGCTTTTTCTTATATACGAAAGGAGAGTGGATTTACCGTGGTCTATATGACCCATTATTGCCACGACAGGAGGTCTCTCTATTATGTTGTTTGCATTCTGTTTCATGGCAGTTAATTGTTATTTTCATGATAGTTGTTCTATCCAAGTATTTTTTTTGAATTCTCTACGACTTCTTTTTCTTCTTCAGTTAGATCAAAAGTGCTTTCAAATTTATCTAGGGGCTTTGAGAACACACTGACCCTGTCTCGAGAGTAGAGACTAGAGATTACCACACCTTTGCCGTTTTCTGAAATAAAAGACGTAGAGAAGCTCTGGTTGCCTCCATCTCCAGTGCCTTTGAAGGGGTTGAATCTGATAGTTTCAACAGCTTGAATGCTTCTCTTTAGTCTCTTTTCAATATTTACAAAATGCGAAATAACCTCTTTTTGAAAATCATTCAATTTCTTTAGATTTTCTAACGATCCAACGATAGAGTCTTCCAGAGATTTTGCATTTTTTCCAACAAGTAGTTTTTTTATTTTTATTTCAAGCCGTATAATCAAACCAATAAGTATCACTACGACCAGGATAAGTCCATATGTGACATATTATTGGATTAAAAATCATTTCGGAATTATACTACATTTTGTTGTGTTTTGCAAAAGAGTCTGTATGATAAAAGTATGAATTTTTGGAGGACTAATAAACATACAAAACAAAAGCCATCAGGGCGAGTTTTTCTGGACTATGCTTCTACAACACCAGTAGATGATTTTGTGCAAAAAGAAATGTCCAAGTGTCAGGTGGGTGTATTTGCAAATCCTAGTGCTTTGTACAAAGAGGCTCTAGTAGCAAAAGATTTCGTGGGAGAGGCGAGAGAAAGGGCCGCTAGTGTTTTGAGATCTCAGAAAGAAGAAATATTTTTTACGAGTGGAGGAACCGAGGGTAACAATATGGCACTTCTTGGTGTGTTCGAAGCAAGTAAAAAAGTTGGGTTTACTCCTCACATGATCACCACAAACATAGAACATCCTGCTGTCTTAGAAGTTTGTGATGAGATAGAGCGGAGAGGAGGTAGTGTAACTAGAATTCCAGTTAGTGAAGATGGGATTGTAAATCCAAAAGACATACTAGGTGCCATAAGAGAAGAGACGGTATTGATCAGCGTGATGTATGTGAACAACGAGATCGGTACAATACAACCGATCAAAGAGATAACCAAAATAGTTAGAGGATACAGAGAAAAAAATAATTCTATCTATCCTTACTTTCACACCGATGCTTGCCAAGCAAGTCTGCTTTCTCTAGATGTGCTCACTCTCGGCATAGACCTCATGACTTTGGATGGAATAAAAATGTATGGTCCAAGAGGGTCTGGGATTTTGTATGTAAAAAAAGATACAAAAATAAAACCGATTATTTTTGGTGGTGGGCAGGAAAAGGGTCTCAGGAGTGGCACAGAAGACGTCTCTTCTATAGTGGGTATGTCTTTTGCTTTGGAAATAGCTGACCAAATCAGAAATACAGAAAATGAAAGGTTAACTTCTATAAGAGACTATGCAATAGAAAATATTTTAAAAGAATTTCCAGGATCTTCTCTAAACGGTTCTATGGAAAATAGAATTTCAAATAATATAAATATATGTTTTCCTGAGTTGGACGCTGAATTCGCCGTAATCTCTTTGGATGTTTTGGGTTTTGCTGTTTCTTATTCATCATCCTGTAGGAATTTAAAGGAAGACTCGTCTTCTTATGTGGTTAGTGCTCTTGGGAAAAACAAATGTGTTGAATCCAGTTTGCGCTTTACTTTGGGGAGAGATACCACTAAATCAGATATAGATAAATTAGTTTTAGCTTTGAAAAGCGTTGTGGTACAATAACCTCAAATGGAAGATCTAAATAAAAATCAAATCATTCTTCTCGCTCTTCTCATAAGTTTCGTGACTTCTATTGCCACGGGTATTATGACTACGTCTTTGTTACAGGAGGCACCGGTTGAGATAACAAGAAACATAAATCGTATTGTTGAAAAAACTATAGAAACAGTTACAACAGCCACTCCGACGTCTTCTGGGCAAAAAGAAGTAACGACGGTTGTTATTAAAGAGGAGGATCTGATAGTTGACTCGATCGAGAAAAATATAAAAAGTATAGTGAGAATAAAAGAGACAGATGGCGTTACTGGAGTAGTTAGTTTTTATGGTATTGGTCTGGTTACAAACAAAGAAGGTGTTATTGTGAGTGATAGAAAAACAATAAACTTTACAAACATATATACAGTGACAATGCACGACGACACAGAGTTTAAGTTGGTGCCTATTGGTGTGAACAAGCAGACAAATTTTATTTTGTTTAATCCAGTTCTACCAGAAAAAGATCCAAAAACTAATTATGTTTTTATTCCGACTGTATTTGCAGATGCAGATCCTAAACTGGGTCAAACTGTCATAAGCATAGGAGGGGAGCAAAAAGATACTGTTGACGTGGGAAGAGTCGTTCTGCTCAACATGAAAGAATCTGGAGTCGGAACAACTAGTGTAAAGTATCTTGCGAGTATAGATACTGATATCGGCAGTAAAGAATTAGTAGAAGGTAGTCCAATATTTAACCTTTCGGGTGATGTTGTGGGGATGAAAACAACTTCTGATTCTGTTAAGAATTTCACACCAGCATCAATTTTAAAGAAAGAATTAACTCTGCTAATAGAGGCTCCAGTTGAGCAGTAAAATAGAATAATTTTGGTTTGACTTAGGCTGATTTTGCGGTATAATAGGGACAAAATATGCCACCGGGAAACCATTTTACAACAAAAGCAAAAGAAGCAATACGCAAGGCTCACGAGCTGGCTATTGAACGTGGACAAAATCATGTAAATCCACTACACCTACTTACAGCACTTATTTTACAAGAGGAGAGTGTAGTCACATCTATTTTAGAAAAACTTGAAATAGATACTATTCTTTTGACAGAGTCACTGTTAGAAAGCATAGAAGGTGGTGAGACTGGTCAGACATTGTCCGCTTCTTACCAAATCTACCTTACTCCAGAGTTAGCTCAAACTATCGATGCCTCAGGTAAAGAAGCAAATCTTCTTAATGATGATTTTATTTCTACTGAACATTTGTTTCTCGCGCTCACTGAAGTTCCTAGTTTGGCCAAAGATTTGTTATCAAAATTTAAAATAAACAAAGCGTCAATAGTTCGGATCATAGATGAAATAAAGAGCACAAAAAATCCAACAGAAGAGACACCAAAAAAGTTTAAAGCGCTAGGAAAATTTACTAGAAGTTTAACCAAACTTGCTCAGCAAAATAAACTAGATCCAGTTATCGGTCGTGATGACGAGATTTCTCGTATCGTCCAAATACTTTCTCGTAGGACAAAAAACAACCCAATTCTTATTGGAGAGGCTGGTGTCGGTAAGACAGCTATTGTTGAAGGTTTGGCACAGAGAATGGCTATAGGTGATGTTCCAGAATCTTTGAAAGACAAAGAATTGGTTTCACTGGATCTGGGACTCTTGATAGCGGGCACAAAATACCGAGGAGAGTTTGAAGAAAGATTGAAAAATATTTTAAAAGAAATAGAGAGGTCAGACGGTAAAATAATTCTCTTCGTTGATGAGATACATACTATAGTTGGTGCTGGATCAGCAGAAGGATCTTTGGATGCTTCCAATATGTTAAAACCCGCTTTGGCTCGTGGAGAACTCCGTGCGATAGGGGCAACAACTCTAAAAGAGTACCAGAAACATATCGAGAAAGACCCAGCCTTAACCCGACGTTTTCAACCAGTTCATGTTAACGAACCTAGTATTGAGGATGCAATAACTATTCTCCGTGGTTTGAAAGAAAAATACGAACTTTATCATGGTGTTCATATAACAGATGAAGCTATAGTTTCAGCTGTAAACCTAAGCAGTAGATATATTACTGACAGATTTTTACCCGACAAAGCTGTTGATCTTATTGACGAGTCAGCTTCTTATCTGAAAATCGCCCTAGAGAACAAACCTCCAGTTCTTCAGAATGCTCAATCAAAAATAGTTAAACTTCAGATAGAGTTAGAAGCTCTTAAAAAAGAAACAGATCAAAAATCAAAAACAAGAATCAAAGAAATCGAAAAACAAATCGCGGATTTGAAAGAAGAGACATCAGAGATAGAACTAAAGTGGAACAATGAAAAAGAAACTGTAACCGACATAAAAGCCATAAAGAAACAACTAGAGGAGTTGCGTCGCGAAGCAGATACTGCGGAGGCAAAAGCAAACCTAAGTCTGGCAGCCGAGATACGTTACGGCAAAATTCCTTCTTTGGAAAAAGATCTAGATACTAAATCAAAAAGACTAAAGAAGTTACAGAGTTCTAGAAGAATATTGAAAGAAGAGATTTCTGAGAACGATATTGCAACTATTGTTTCCAAATGGACTGGTATTCCAGTGTCTCGAATGCTCGAAGAAGAAGCAGACAAACTAAACAGAATGGATAGTGTTCTACAGAAAAAAATAGTTGGTCAAGACGAAGCTGTAAAAAAGATTTCCGATACCATAAAACGCTCTAGAGCTGGCATCGCAGATCCAAACAGACCTATAGGATCTTTCCTATTCCTGGGTCCAACAGGTGTTGGTAAAACAGAACTTACAAAAGCTCTAGCTCAGTTCATGTTTGATGATGACAAGGCTCTCATAAGAGTTGATATGTCAGAGTTCATGGAGAAACACAGTGTTTCAAAGATCGTCGGAGCTCCTCCTGGATATGTTGGTCATGAAGAAGGCGGTAACCTGACAGAGCAAGTTCGACATAGACCATATTCCGTTATTCTTTTTGATGAAATAGAAAAAGCTCACCCTGAAGTGTTTAACATACTTCTTCAGGTTCTTGATAATGGTCGTCTAACTGATGCAAAGGGCAGGGTAGTTAACTTCCGTAATACAGTTATTATCCTAACTTCAAATATAGGAGCTCGTTACATAGATAAGATGGAGAAAATCGGATTTACCTCAGACAGAACAGAAAAGGCGAGTTATGATGAAGCAAAAGCAAAAGTCATGGATGCTCTAAAGGATCATTTCCGACCAGAATTCCTAAACAGATTGGATGATATTATCGTGTTTGATATTTTGAGCAAAGAAGCTATAGCAGATATAGTGAAAATTCAAGTCGATATCGTGAAAGACAGGTTGGCTCAAAAAGAAATAAAGTTATCTCTGACAGATCCTGTCTACACTCATTTGGCCAAGGATGGTTATAGCCCTCAGTATGGAGCTAGACCACTGAAACGTCTGATCCAAAATAAAATACTTACACAAATAGCTTCTCTTATGATCAGTAAAGGCTTGATGAAAGGTGGTTCTATAACTGTAGATGTGAAAAATGGAGAGTTCGTATTTTCTGTGAAAAAGGGTAAGAATGGATCGTTTATAGCAGACGGGTTTGTAAATAACGGCGTCTTGGCTTAGAAAACTTCAAATTTGGAAGTTTTAAGTAGGTTTTAAATCGGTATTGGAAATGTTTTATTTTTGTGTTAAATTGTTTAGGTTTACAATGCGTCGGTGGCGGAGTGGTCAATCGCACTAGACTGTAAATCTGGCGCCTTCGGGCTTCGTAGGTTCGAATCCTACCCGGCGCACAAATTAAAAAACTGCTGAAAGGCAGTTTTTTAATTTGTGCGCCGGAGCAAAGCATGCTTTGCGTGTAGGATTCGAACGGATTGCTGGCTACGCGTTGAGCACAACGTGTCAGCAATCCGCGTTTTGAATTCTGTTAAGTGTCGACGAAACAGAAATCAAAAAGAATCCGTAAAATAATTTACGCCAGGATTCGAAAAGCGGAACGGTGTCACGGGTAACATATACATGTTGCATTTTTGGGGCTTTTCTGCTAATTTATAACGACTATGTCACAAGATAGATTAATACCTTTGAGAAACAAGGAATCCGGAGAGGTCTACTGGACTTCAAAGAACAAGAAGAAAGTCGAGCGAAAGATCGAACTTAAAAAATACAGCAAAAAACTCAGAAAACGAGTTAGCTTTAAAGAAGCTAAGAAATAACAAAAATTCGCCAAATAGGCGATTTTTTGTTATCTTTTTATGTAACGGGGGATTAGTTAAGTGGCATAACAGCGCTCTCCAAAAGCACTGTCGGGAGTTCGATTCTTCCATCCCCCGCAATAAAATGACACAGTCATTTTTGCTTGGGGGATGAGCAGAGTCTGGGAGACTCTGCGTGAAGAATCGAAGCCCGATTGAGATATTTTAAAAAATATCCAATTGGGGTACTGAAACTGTAGGTTTCGATTCTTCCATCCCCCGCAGAAGTTAAACTACTCTTCCATCTCAGTCTTATTTCTTAAAATAGTCCTCAGCTTTTTTCAAATCGTCAAAAGTATTTACAGGAATCCATTTTGTAGTCTCCACCGCTTTTACAGGGAATTCATTTTTTTGATCTAGGATTGTTTGGGGGAGTCCATATTCTCCACCGTGCACGAGCACTCCAGGATGGTTAAATATATTGGCATCCAATACATAAACTCCAGTTGCCACCATAGCTCCATTCATTTTTTCTTCTTCGTTTTGTTTTTCAAACCCTTCTACAAAACCATCATTGTTTATTTTTATATTGTAGTAGTTAGGCATTATCATTTTTTGTATACCGAAACTTCTAGGATATTTTAAATACTCCTCCAACTCTTTTTTGTCGTGTATATCGTCACAGTTTAAAACTAGAAACCTTTCTTCTTGTTTTATTAAATTTTTTACCGACAATAACGCTCCAAAAGTACCTTTCTTTTCTCCCTGCTCTACATATTGTATTTTTTTGTTTTTAAATTCACTTCCTAAATAATCTTTTATTTTTTCCTTGAGATAGTTAACAACAATTACAACCTCATCAACTTCATCGGGTAACGAGTCAAAGATTCTTTCAGCGATGGTTATTCCGCAGATATTTATTAATGACTTCGGGGTGTTCTCAGTCAGAGGTCTCATTCTCGTTCCTTCACCAGCTGCTAGTATTATAACTTTCATGTTTTTAATAGTATTTGTTTCTGATTTTTTTAGCAATGGAAAAGGGCCTCCACTTTCACGGGGCCCTCTACCGAAGAACTACCATCTCTCTATCTCGTAACCTCCATGGAAGGTACTCCACCGGATCTTTCAAGTACAATCCGGAAAACGGAGTGGTCTGTAGCCCATCTTTGCAACGCATGTACGTGAGTATCATGCGAAGGGAGCTGAGCATCATGACGTCTTTCATCGCCAGAATTTCTTCTGGAGAAAATAGTCCTACACTGCAGATCTCTGGCGTCGCCTCCCTTCGAATTTTTTCCTCCAAAGCACTAACGGTGCAATGAAAAAGGTGGACTTCGTTGTCCAGAACTTCTCCAGCACGGATAACTTTGGATTTAAAGATCCCAAGCTTGACTAGATTGGTGATCTCAACCCCAGACTCCTCTTGGACCTCTCTTCTTCCTGTGTCTTCTATTGTTTCTCCTGCGTCGATGCCTCCTCCTGGCAGTCCCCAGATGTGAGGACCAAGGGACCTATCGTAGACAGCCTGGTTATGTTCGATGACAACAATGCGATTGTTGTCATCGGTGATGATGACAAAAACCGCACCTTCTGTGGTCATGTGAACTCCTAGACCACATTACTATTTTTTTATTTCTGAGTCAAAAAATCCTTTACTATAGCCCCTATAGCTTTTTCTTCACCTAGCCCAAACCATTTAATAGATTTATCTTTTTTGAACCATGTCATTTGTCTTTTTGCATAGTTCCAGTTTCCATTAGAAATTTTTTCTCCTAATTCTTTTTTAATTATTTTTTTATCTAGATAGTCAGCCAGGAATCTGTACTCCAATCCAAGTTCTCTCATGCGCTCCAGAGAAAGGCCTCTTTTATATAGAGTTTCTGCTTCTTTTATCATGCCCATCTTCATTCTTTTATCCAAACGAGTTTTTATTCTTTTTTGCAGATTTTCTTTATCAGTTTCAATGCCGATTTGTAGAAAATCATATTTTGAAGGTAGGGAAGTCGCTTTCGGAACTTTTCCAAGCACTGTTGCGATTTCAATAGCTCTTATGAGTCTAACTGGATTTTTGGCATCTATATTTTCCAGTCTTTCTGGGTCTAGTTTTTTTAAAATTTTTACCAACTGTTCTAAACTTTTTTCTCCCAACTCTTTTCTTAACTCAGCATCAGCTTCAACTTCTGGTAAAACTTTGTTGTGCACAACGGAGTCAATATAAAAACCAGTGCCACCACAGATGATCGGAAGTTTGTGTCTTTTTAAAATAGTTTCTATTTTTTTCTCTGTTAGTTTTTTCCAATCAGCCACAGAAAAAGTTTTTTTAGGATATACCACATCCAAAAGCCAGTGGTGAACACCTTGCATTTCTTTCTTTGTTATTTTTCCGGTCCCAATATCTAGACCTTTGTATACCTGCCTTGAATCAGCAGAAATAACCTCACCGTTGTATTTTTTAGCCAGTTTAACAGCCAAATCGCTTTTACCTGTTGCGGTTGGTCCAAGGATAACTAGAATTTTAGATTTCACTTTGTGCCGGAGGAGAGACTTGAACTCTCATCCCTTGCGAGACACGATTTTGAGTCGTGCGCGTATACCAATTCCGCCACTCCGGCAATAAATAAAAGCATACCTTATATAAGCAAAAAATCAAACATTTTGTCTATCTTCATTCTCTAGTTGTTTTTTATTAGCTCAGAGAATAAAGACATCAGTTTTTTAGTATTTTCACCAACCCTTCCTTTTCCTATTGTGTTTTTATCTATCTTTACAATCGGCACTATGTCTTTGTAAGAAGACGTTATAAAAACCTCATCTGCTTTTAATAATTCATCTAAACTTATTTTTCTTTCTTCAATTTTAAAATTTTTTCTTGCAACATCCATCACGGCTTTTCTGGTTATGCCAGGCAGTATATTTTTATCGGTAGTTATTAGTTTATTTTCTTTAAACATGAATATGTTGCTTGTGGAACACTCTAAAGCTTGCCCCCCTGAAACTAGGAGTATCTCAATAGATTTAGAAGTCTTTCTTTTTTTCTGTAATCGGACTGCGTTTATGTAGTTTGTTGTCTTTATTTCAGGCATAAATCTTTGGTATTCTTCTGTTATTATTTTTGCACCGTGAGTGTAAAATTCAGGTGGTATGGGTTTCCATTCTTCTGCCAAGATATAGAAAGTGGGTTTGTTTTTTTCAAACTCAATACCCTGAATTGTCTCTCCGCCAGTAAGTATCATGCGTAGGTTTGTACGTTCGAACCCGTTCTTCTTTATCAGACTTTTTATTATATTTGTAATTTGTTCATCGGAGTGGGGTATTTTTATATTAAGTCTTTTTGCTGCACTCCTAAATCTTTTTAGATGAGCTTTTAGATAAAAAGCTTTGTTGTTGTGGGTGGTTATACCCTCGTATATACCGTAACCTCGGAGTATACCTATGTCATAGGTACTCACAAACATCTTATCGCCAGTAACTATTTTCCCATTTATATATCCATACGGTTTCATTTTAGAAGTCATTTAATAGCGTTATATTTGCACCAATTGCATTTAATCTTTTGTCTATATCCTCGTAACCCCGCCTGATTGAGTACACATTTCTTAAAATTGAAACACCTTTGGCTCCAAGCATTGCCACAAGAACAATCATAGCGGGCCTGAGAGCTGGAGGACAGACAACCTCGTTTCCTTTTAATTCTGTTGGCCCAGTAACCAGAGCTCTGTGTTGGTCTGCTAATACAACGTTGGACCCTAAACGATTAAGTTCAGTAAAGTAAATCGCTCTGCTTTCCCACATCCAGTCGTGAATAAGTGTTGTTCCAGTAGCTCCTGTTGATATAGGCACAAAAAAGGGTAGATTGTCTGAATTTATCCCAGGATAAGCCGAAGCATGAATTTTGTCATAAAGTGCTTGTAGTTTTGATGGATATAAAGTTAGATCCACAAGTCTAGTTTGTCCATTTTTAGCCAAATAAACTTTTGTTTTTTTATATTTAAGCCCCATTTTTTCTAGTTTCAATAATTCAAGAGATAAAAAATCAATCGGACATCTTGTTATCGTCAGCTCGGACTTTGTAACTATAGCTGCCGCTATGAACATCATAGATTCTGTAGGATCTTCACTATTGTTGTATTCGACTGGTTTATTAATTTCTTTCACTCCATGTACTATCAAAGTAGAAGTTCCTATTCCTTCAATTTTAACTCCGCATTTTTGGAGGAAAAAACAAACCTCCTGAACTTGGTAGTTTGGTGGAGTGAACCTTAGAGTTGTTATGCCTGGAATAAGTGCAGCGGCAAAAAGTAAGTTTTCGGTGGCTGTATCACTTGCTTCATACAAAACAATATCTGCAGGCTTAAGTTTATTGTGACTAATCTCATAAAAAGATTCTTTTGTAATTATTTTAACCCCAAGAGCTTCCAGGCCATATCTGTGTGCTGCGATTGTTCTTTGTCCCATTTTACATCCACCAGCATGTGGAATTTTAAAAGTTTTTTCAAAATGGACAAGAGAACCTATAACCATAAGAACAGAACGAATACGAGACGAAGAATCTTTATTTATTTTACTCAAAGTAAATTTTTTAGGAGGGGTGATTTTTACAGTGTTATTTTGGATCCACTCTATCTTTACTCCTATACTTTCAAATATTTCTATTATTCTAGAAATCTCTTCAATACGAGGAATACCATGTAGAGTGCTGGGTTGCTTATTTAAAAGAGACGCACAGAAGAGTCCCAAAGCCCCGTTTTTTGATGTATTTGTTTCTATTGAACCTGACAGTCTGTTTCCGCCAATAATTTTAAAGTCGTCAGTGCTGTCTTTGGTTTTTATAAGAGATACACCTAAAATTGAACTAATTTTATAAATCTGGTCAGCCGTAAGGTTTTGCTCACCCTTTTCCATGCGTGCCACCGCACTCTGTGAAGTTTGGAGCTTTTTAGCGAAACCAATTTGTGTCATCCCTTTGTCTTCCCTCAGTTGTTTTATTGTTGCTCCTATATTTTTAGTATGCGCCATTGGCTTTGTGGATAATTGTTAATATGATTTATATCATATATGATATATTTTTATTGTGCACTGTGGATAAGCAGTAGGAAATAAAAATTAAAATCATCAAGAGAACGCACTATGTCTTACAGAAGATATTAGATCGAAAGTTTCTGACAAATTTGGATTAAAGTTTGAGATTGAGCCAGAAAACATAACATGATAAAATAGCCTCATGTCACAATTTTATAACGATTCTATATTCTGGATTGATGTAGACAAAATAGTCCCAAATCCATTTCAACCGAGAAGAGAGTTCGACCAGAGCCAACTCCAAAGCCTTTCTGATTCAATACGGCAGTATGGAGTACTCCAAGCTTTGGTTGTTACCAGAAAAGAAGTTCCAAAAGACGATGGGGGGCTTGCTGTTGAATACGAGTTGATAGCTGGAGAGAGACGTCTACGTGCTTCAAAGTTGGCTGGTCTTTCTCAAGTTCCAGTTTTGATAAAAGTTGGAGATGAGGCAAATGATTTGATGAAGTTGGAGCTCGCTATTATAGAAAATATTCAACGTGAAGATCTAAATCCAGTGGATCGTGCTCGAGCTTTTCAAAGACTGATAGATGAATTTGGTTTCAAACACGCAGAGATAGGTAAAAAGGTTGGCAAGAGTAGAGAGTACGTTTCAAACTCCGTGAGACTACTTGCTCTTCCTACAGAAATACTAGACGCGTTGTCTCAAGGCAAGATTTCAGAAGGTCACGCACGACCTCTCATGATGATAGGTGATAGGCCAGAAGAACAAATGACTTTGTTCAAAGAAATAATGTTCAAAAAACTAACTGTTCGTGAAGCAGAGGCTATTGGTAGAAGAATCGCTTATGACAAGATCCGTAAAAAGGGAGCAACGCTTGATCCTGAAACACAAGAAATGGAAGAGAGATTGACTGAGACGCTCGGAACTAGAGTTTCTATTGAGAAACGTGAAAATGGTGGCAAGATTCTTATAGATTTCTTTTCTCCAGATGATCTCCGATCAATCATCGAACTTCTAAAGAAAAACAAAGCTTCTTCTGCAACAGAATTGCTCGACAAACACATAGAGTCAAACCCTGTACCTCCAAAGAATGAAAACATACCCAACTATGTTATAGATCCAACAGCTTCAGAAATAACTGTGGAAGATTTGAAAAACCTAGATGATAGAACTCCAGAACAAAAGAAACAAGACGACAACACAGAAGAAGAAATCTACTCAATAAAAAACTTTTCTATCTAATTTTTATTTTTACTATCCAGAGCTTGGTTTATTTTCCGTTTTGCTATTGTTGTTTTGCAAAACTCTAACCACTTGTAGCTGGGTTTAGATGATTTTTTTGTTTCTACTTCCACTCTGTCACCGTTTTGAAGAGTCGTTGTTATCGAAACAAACTTTCCATTAACTTTTGATCCAGACATGTGAGAACCGATATCTGTGTGTATCGAAAAAGCAAAGTCGATAACAGACGAGTCTTTTGGTAGATCGATAACATCTCCTTTTGGAGTAAATACGAAAATACGTTCCTTTAAGAAATCTTCTTTTATGTCATCTACAAAATCGTCTCCAGCATCTTTTTGGTATTCGACTAGGTCTTTTACCCAAGATGGAACATCAACATTTTTGGCGTCGTCTGGATTTTTTGTAGGAAGTATTTTTCTAACCCAGGATAAGTTGGGGCTAGTTTTTTTCTTTGGACTTTCTTTGTAGGATATGTGTGATGCAATACCAAACTCTGCTTCTTTGTGCATTTCTTCGGTCCGTATCTGAACTTCGATTATTCCACCATCTCCACTAAAGATGGTCGTGTGAATAGACCTGTATCCGTTGTGTTTAGGTGAGGCCACATAGTCTTTTATCTTGCCAGGCAGAGGTCTCCATGAACCGTGTATTATTCCGAGTATTTTATAGCAATCAAAAATATCTTTTACGGTTATACGGAGTGCCGATATATCGTATATTTTCTCAATATCCATGTCGTGTTCGATAAGTTTTTTGTACAGTGAGTACAAACCTTTTACTCTATGATCGATACGAAAATTCACCAGCCCTTCTTTAGCTAGTTCTTTTTTTATTTCTTTTTCAAATTTTTCCAAATACAATTCTTGTTCTCCTCTTTTTATATTGAGTAGTTTTTGTACTTTTTTGTATTCATCTGGATACACGTACGGAAAAGAAAGATCCTCCAAATCTCTTTGGATTTTCTTTATACCGAGTCGGTTGGCGATAGGAGCGTATATTTCTAGAGTCTCTGTGGCTATTCGGAGTTGCTTGTCTTTCGAAACATATTTGAGTGTCTGTATGTTGTGGAGTCTGTCACATAGTTTTATTATGAGCACTCGTATGTCTTGGGACATTGCCACAAAAAGTTTTCTCAAACTTTCATTGTATCTGTTTGTTCCGTGGTAGCGTATTTTTCCAAGCTTGGTCACACCTTCTACAAGAAAAAGTATTTCATCCCCAAACTCTTTTTGGATCTCTTCAGGTGTTGCATCTGTGTCTTCTATGGTGTCGTGGAGCAAGCCAGCAGAAATGGTAGCAGAGCCCATTCCTAGTTCAGCAATATTTTTAGCAGTCGCAAAAAGGTGATTGAAGTATGGTTCACCGTTTTTTCTAACATGGTTTTGGTGAGCCGTTTTTGCGAAATCATAGGCTTTTTTAATCAAAGCTATGTCTTTGTCTGTAGGGTCTTTCAGTAGGGAAAGAATCTCTTTTATATCGTTCATATTTTCAGTCTACCACTAAAAATAATCTCGTCGAGGACTTTCATTATTCGATTTACACCAGAATCTCAAACTTATTTTTTAAAAAATAAGTTTGAGATTACTTCTTTTTCTTTGCGAACCCGCGCTTTTTCTTTTCTTGAGCTAGTATTTCCAAGGCTCTAGGTAGTTCTATTGTATACACGTCATCTTCTTTGAGAGATCGGAAATCTTTTTGGTGAACTATGTATGGTCCGAAGCGTCCTATGCTAGCAGATATTTTTTCGCCTGTATCTGGATGTGTTCCTAGAACTCTAGGTAGGGAAAGGTATTTCAATGCATCTTTCAAACTGACTGCGGTCAGGTCTTTGTCTTTTGGAATACTGGCCATTCTTGGTTTCAAAGCTTTCTTTGAGCCTTTGCCTTTAACACGTTCTCCGAGTTGGACATAAGGACCATATTTACCAATCATGACAAAAATAGGTAGGTTAGTTTCTGGGTCTATTCCTATAGGCTCATCTTTCTTTATCTCCACACCTTCCATAGTTAGTGCACCTTCACATTCTGGGTATCTGGAACAAGACAGGAATTTGCCACTTCTCGAAAGTTTTATGATCATGGAGTCACCACAAACTGGGCATTTGAATTTTGGATCGGCATCTCCCATGTTTGTAACTTTGGCCATCTTGTCTTTGCTTTTTACTTCCGCAAGAAATGGTTTGTAGAAATTCTTCAAAGTTTTTTCGTATTCTTCTTTACCTTCTGCAATGAGGTCTAGCTTGTCTTCCATTTCTGCAGTAAAACTATCACTTATGTATTCAGCAAAGTTTTCTTCCAAGAAACTAGATACAACATCTCCTGTGTCTGTTGGCACCAAACTTTTATTTACTTTTTCTACGTAACCACGATCTTCTATGGTCTTTATGATAGATGCATAGGTGGAAGGTCTTCCAATACCTCTTTTTTCCAACTCCTTTATAAGTCCAGCTTCAGAGTATCTTCCTGGTGGTTCAGTTTCTTTTTGTTCAACTTTGATTTCTTTGAAATCCAAAACTTCACCAACTTTTACTTTGGGAAGTTCTACGTCTTCACCGCGAGATGCTGGGTCGCCCACAAGCCATCCAGGGAATTTTATTTGTGAACCAGTTATAGAAAAGTCAGGGATATTTCCAGCCTTGATGTTTGCAACAACTTTTGTTCTGATTGTCTGAGCATCTTTCATTTGTGAACTAACTGTTCGTCTCCAAATGAGTTGATAAAGTTTTTTCTGTTCATCATTGTGACCCGCACTTTCGTTATCAAAATGTGTTGGTCGGATAGCCTCATGAGCTTCTTGGGCATTTTTACTCTTTGCAGAGTATGTTCGGATTTCCAAATAGTCTTTTCCAAATTTTTTCTCTACCACTTCGGCTATTTGCGCAACAGCGACTTTGCTTAGATTTGTTGAGTCCGTTCTCATGTATGTTATGAGACCAGCTTCGTATAGTTTTTGTGCGATACCCATGGTTCTAGATGGTGAAAAGCCCAGTCTGCTGGATGCGGACTGCTGAAGTGTAGAAGTTATAAAAGGAGCACGTGGAGATTTTTTTACTTCTGTTTCTTTTACGTCTTTTATATACCAAGCTTTTTCTTTGCCAGCTTTTTCCCCAAGCGTTAATATATTGTCCACTTCTTTTTTATCTGTTGGTTCCTTTTCACATATAATTGTGAAATTTTCGTACCCGCCTCCTTGGCGGGTCGCCGTTGAGGCGACATCTGCAGAGATAATCCAGAAAGAGTGAGATTTAAATGCACGTATTTCTCTCTCTCGTTCCATGACTATACGCAGAGCAGGGGACTGAACACGTCCAGCAGAAAGTCCATAACGGACTTTTTTCCAGATCACACCAGACAAGTCATATCCCACAAGTCGGTCGAGGACACGACGAGCCTCCTGTGCTTGTTTTAGGTCGTTGTCTATTTTACGTGGATGTTTGATAGCTTCGATAACAGCATCTTTGGTGATCTCATGAAAAACCACTCTTTTGGGATGTTTCAGGCCTGTTGCTTGGGCTATGTGCCAAGCTATGGCTTCACCTTCTCGATCGGGGTCAGTTGCTAGTAGTATTTCACTGGATTTCTTTGCCAATCTAGATATTTCCTCAACAACTTTTTCTTTACCTTTTGATATTTCATAATGAGGAATAAAACCACCTTCAATATCGATGGCTTTTTTATTTGATTTTGGTAAATCGCGTATGTGTCCAACAGATGCAACTACTTCGTACTCACCATCTAAATATTTTGAAATAGTTTTTGCTTTTGCTGGAGACTCAACAATTAAAAGTTTCATTCCATCTAGTATTACCGTAAAAAAAATATTTTGCAAATTTAATAACTTTTATATAAAAACTAACGGCCCCGACGCTTGGAAGCGCGGAGCCGTGGCTACATGTTCATGCCGTTCTGGGCATGTCAGGTTATTACTAGAGTTCCTTCTCGATGATGTAGTATGTCTTACCATTGTCTTGAAATGGTAAGACGATGATCTCCTCTTCAAAAAACATGATCACTTCTGGGTCATCCACATAGATGCTGTCTCCAGCTTCTATGCGCCTTAGCATTCTGACGATGTGTCCAGAGTGTTCCCCCAAGACGTACACTGGACGCCCGACCTTGATTTCCTTAAGTCCCATGGTGGTGTACCCTCTAGTGTAAACACTATCAAATATTCGTATTCAAGTAAATTTAGATCAAATGTATTTCACCCATGCTTTCTTCCACCAAACCTTTGATCTCCATAGTCGCAATAATAGTTTGTGTCACATACACAGGTTTATTTAGTCTGCGGATTAGCTCATCTCTAGACATCGGTTCTGATAGGAGTGTTATCACTTCATGTTCGTCACTCGAACATTTTGAATAGTCTCTTTTTTCAAAAAGATTTTCATGTACATCTAGTCCTAGAGCTGAAACAATATCGCTGGGTTGGGTTATGGGTGTCGCTCCGATACGGAGTAGCATATGTGGACCCTCTCCAGTTTTTGAAAATATAGAATTTGGTACAGTAAAAACATCTCGGTTGTATTCAACAGCATATTTTGAAGTTATTAGTGTTCCGGATTTTAACTCTGCCTCGATAACCAGAGTTGCATGTGACATACCTGCCATTATTCTGTTGCGTTGACCAAAACTATACAAGTGAGGACGATAATCATCTGGAAATTCTGAAATCAGTGCACCACCTCTTTCTATTATTTCTCTAGCTAAGTTTCTATTTGTTGATGGGTATAAAACTTTTTCGCTTAACCCAGATCCTGGAATCGCAATAGTCGGAAGACCAGCTTTTATAGCTGATCTGTGAGCGATGGAATCCATCCCCAGGGCTAGACCAGATACTATTGTTATAGAATATCCCGACAGTCCTTGTATGAGTTTTTCGCAAACATTTTTTCCATACTCACTATATTTGCGAGAACCCACAACAGCCAAGTATTTTTCTGTTTTGGGCAGACTGCCTACAATTCTCATTTTTTCTGGAGGATCGTTTATTTGGTTTAGTAGTGGAGGGAAGTCTTTCTTTTGGAGATCGCGTATTTGCATGTATATATTGTATCAAGTTTGGTTGGGGTTTTCAGTCCAGCACATATTTGTTATGCTATCTAAATATGTTAGATATTAAATTCATACGAGAAAACAAAGACCTGATCTCAGCTGGTGCCCAAAAGAAACACATTGATTTTGATGTGGAAAAGCTTATTTCAGTTGATGATAAAAGAAGAGAGCTTTTAACTTCTATCGAAAAAAAACGTTCTGAACAAAACGAGGTTTCTGAAAAGATCGTTCGAACTTCAGATCCAGCCGAAAAGTCCCAGATGATAGCAGAGATGAAAATTCTCAAAGATGAGTTGCAAAAAGAAGAAGAAGAATTGAAAACAGTCATGCATGACTGGCAACTCCTCATGGTCACTGTGCCAAACATCCCAGACATGTCTGTTCCTGAGGGAGTGGATGATAAAGACAACAAAGAAGTAAAAACTTGGGGAGATATTCCTAAGTTTGATTTTGAACCAAAAGATCACATAGATTTGATGAAAGATTTGGACATGTTGGATTTGGAACGAGGAACAAAAGTTGCGGGTTTCAGAGGCTATTTCCTAAAAGGTGATGCGGTGAGACTCCAGTTTGCTATGTGGCAGTTTGTTCAGGATTATTTTAACAAAAAAGGTGGTTATGTTCCGATGCTGGTTCCTTCACTTTTAAAAAGAGAAATTTTAATGGGTACGGGATATCTTCCACAAGGAGAAGAGGATTTGTATAAAACTCAAGACGGGGAATATTTATCTGGAACTGCAGAGGTCGCGACTATGGGTTACTACATGGATGAGGTTTTGGACAAAAAAGATCTCCCAGTGAAAATACTTTCTTTTTCTCCGGCATTTCGTCGCGAAGCAGGAAGTCACGGCAAAGATACGAGAGGTATTCTACGTGTTCACGAATTTTATAAATTTGAACAGGTTGTGTTGTGCGAGGCTTCCCATGCCGAATCAGTAAAGTTTCATGAGGAGCTAACACAAAATGCAGAGGATCTGATGCAAGCTTTGGGAATACCGTATCACATAGTTGTGAACTGTGGGGGAGATCTGGGTCTCGGTCAGGTAAAAAAATATGACATAGAAGCATGGTTGCCTTCAGAAAACACTTATAGAGAAACACACTCAGCATCTTACTTCCATGATTTTCAGTCTAGAAGATTAAATATTCGATATAGAGACGAAGATGGCAAAATGAAATTTGTTCATTCTCTAAACAATACCGCTTTATCTGGACGACCACTTATTATGGTTATTGAGAACAACCAACAAGCAGACGGTTCAATAAAAATTCCAGAAGTACTTCAACCATATATGGGAGGACAAAAAATCATTTCAAAGAAGAGCTAACAGCACACCTCATCTGCGTAAATAATTTTATGGTTTCAAACTTACCCCAGCGCGAGGAATATCTAAGAAAAAAAAGAAAAAAGAAAATTGTCAGGTGGGTGATTGTTTTGTTTCTACTCATGTTCATATTTGGTTTCTCTTCTTATATATCGCATAGACCAGAATTCCGTATCACCAATGTCACGCTTTCTGGCGGTGTACTGGTTACCCAAGATGATATTCAAAAAGAATCCAAAAATTTTCTTTTAGGTAAATATTTTTGGCTCTATCCAAAAGATAATGCTTTTTTGTATAAACGTAAGGATCTGAGAGATTATCTAAAAGAGAAATTCAAGAGGATTGATACTATAGATATAAGTCTAGAAGAATTCCAAACACTTAAAATAAAAATAACAGAGAGAAAACCTTATGCTATCTGGTGTAGCAACCTCGTCGATACTATAGATTTTTTTGACGAAGCGGGCGGAACTGTAGATAAAATAGAAGAGTGTTATTTTATGGACCAGGACAGTGCGATATTTGCTCCCGCTCCGCATTTTTCTGGAGATGCTTATTTTAAATATTATGGTTTGGTCTCCACGACTACTCCTATCGGCAGTTACTATATTTCTTCTAGCACAGAGTTTGCTCAGATAACTAGATTTATCGATCGTATAAAAGAAATAGGTGTTAGACCCCAGTACCTTATTTCCAAAGAAGGGGATGAATTTGAAGTTGTGATAAATGGGGGAGGGGGAATATACTTTGATATAAAAGAACCTCTAGATAAAGTCGCCGACAACCTGGAGGCTCTGCTCCAAACTCCTGAACTAGCTGGGTTCGAAAGAGATAAACTCCCTGTGGACTATATTGACTTGCGTTTCGGTAACAAACTTTTCTATAAACTAAGCGAGTAAGTAAATTTGACTATATTTTAATTTTGTATTAATATTATTGCAGACAAGCTCATGGCGAGTCTTGGGTTGTAGATCTAGGACTGTGACGTGTCCCCAGACGTTCAGGTCCTTCGCCTGGTAGCTTTGTTCGCCCGGTCTCCTTCGTGGGACCGGGCAACTTTTTTAATATGAACTTTTGGAAAGATATAAAAGAAAAACAAAAAAAGCCAATCATGGTTTTGGCTCCTATGGCGGATGTAACTGATCCGGCTTTTCGTCGTGTCATCGCTAAATACGGTAAACCAGATGTCACATGGACAGAGTTTGTTTCTGCCGACGGTTTGTTTATGGGTGGATATGATGCTCTTGTAAAAGATCTTGCTTTCACAGAAGGAGAGAGACCTATCGTCGCTCAGTTTTTTACATCTAAACCAGACATAATGGAGAAAGCAGGCGAACTAGCGGTGAAGCTCGGTTTTGATGGTATTGATATAAACATGGGCTGTCCTGACAAAAGTATAGAGAAGCAAGGTGCTGGGGCGGGACACATAAAAAATCCAAAGCTGGCGCAAGAAGTTATCTGGGCGGCAAAGCGTGGAGCAGGTGATCTACCTGTTTCAGTTAAAACTAGAATAGGTTATAACAAAAATGAATTAGAAACATGGTTGCCGATTTTGCTCGAAACAAACCCTGCTGTTATAACTGTGCATGCTCGCACTAGAAAAGAAATGTCACTGGTTCCTGCCAGATGGGAACATGTAAAACGTGCAGTCGAGATTCGGGACAACTTTGTTGATTCTAGCGGAAATAAAAGTGAGACACTTATTTTTGGTAACGGTGATGTGTTGGATTTGGATGATGCAGAAAAAAAAGCAAAGGAAACTGGTTGCGATGGTGTCATGATCGGACGAGGTATTTTTGGTAACCCATGGAGGTTCAACAGAAATAAAAAAATTGAAGATGTTCCTTTAGAAGAAAGATTGAAGGTGATGGTAGAGCACACCAAACTTTTTGAAGAACTCTTGTCTCATAAAAGTTTTGCAATAATGAAAAAACATTACAAAGCGTACGTGAACGGTTTCGATGGGGCAAAAGAACTACGAATAAAGCTCATGGAAGCAAAAGACGCTAGCGAGGTGGAGAGTATTGTTTTGGATTACATAAAAAGCTTATAAATAAGGGCTTTTTCGTGCTATTAAAAATGTGCCAAAAACCGCTTGACTTATTTTTAATAGTATGATAGACTTATAAGTGAAATCAGGTACGCCGCAGGCGTGGACTCCGACCTAAAGTCGGCGACTCCTCGCGAAAATCCGGCGACTGATTAGTTCTCACCCATCCCGCTGGCGATTGACCCGCGCGCCTGAGGCGCCGAGGCTCAAACGCCGGTTCCTGTGGGAATATCGGTCCTCATGACGATATCACCCACTCAATATTCGAAAGGAGTGAAACGTGGACAGTCCACCGGGTTAGAACCTATATTGGGGTTCTGGGCGACCGATGTCGCCACTCTTCCTTGTTAGTGGGTTCCGCAGCGTCGCCAATCGGCACGCCGCGGAACCCGCGCCATCGAACTCTAGGTTCATTCGAATCTAGTGTTTTTTTTGTTTTCCAAAACGACCTGTTATACTGTTGTATATGTCAGAAGCACTATATCGCAAATACCGACCGTCCACTTTCTCTCACGTTATTGGGCAGGATCATATCGTAAAAGTTTTAGAATCTGAAGCCAAATCTGGTGAGATATCCCACGCTTATCTTTTTGCTGGAACGAGGGGCACAGGTAAAACATCTGTAGCTAGGATTTTTGCTGGTGCAATAGGCACAAGCAAAAATGATATTTATGAAATAGATGCAGCTTCAAACACTTCGGTGGATGATATACGTAGTTTGAACGAGTCAGTTTTCACACTTCCTTTTGAATCAAAATACAAAGTCTATATTTTGGACGAAGTTCACATGCTTTCAAAATCCGCTTCGAACGCACTTTTGAAAACTCTAGAAGAACCTCCGTCACATGTTGTTTTTATTTTGGCGACTACAGAGACCCACAAAATCCCAGAAACAGTTTTGTCTCGCTGTGAAGTTTATACTTTCAAAAAACCCAATCAAGAAGTTTTGAAAAAACATGTTGTAAATGTTGCAAAAAAAGAGGGTTACGTTTTAAACGATCCTTCTGCAGAACTAATAGCTATTTTGGGTGACGGATCTTTTCGTGACACTCTCGGTATTGTCCAGAAAATTCTCTCATAT
>CAZKFS010000006.1:23826-25371 GCA_964552275.1 uncultured Candidatus Saccharibacteria bacterium
GGGTGACGGATCTTTTCGTGACACTCTCGGTATTGTCCAGAAAATTCTCTCATATAGCAAGGACAAGACCATCTCAGAAGACGAAGTTCGCTTGGTGACTGGCGCACCCGCTTTGGAGCTGGTTCATGACATAGTTTCGAGTATTGCAAACAAAGACCTCGCTCTCGGTCTAGCTAGTGTAAAAAAAGCGGTATCACAAAACATAGATATGGCAGTTTTTCTAAAACTTATTTTACAAACTACTCGAGCAGTTTTGCTTGTTCGTTTTGGGGCAGGGGATTCTGTAAAAAGTGATCTGTCAGACAAGGAGTTTTCTTTTGTAAATGAGATGTCAAAGAAGGAAGGGGCTTTTTCTTCGTCTGTGCTTGTTGAGTTACTGGATGCATACGAGAAAACTACAGGCGCCTACATATCACAACTTCCTCTGGAGTTGGCTCTAGTCAATATAATAAACGGAAAATAAATTTTAGAAATTTTTACAAAATAAAAGGCGGCACCTTCCCGTAGGAAGGCGCCGGCCGGTGTTGTGGGGTTCAGTGGACAGTCCCGCTTGATTCCTGCGAGAGGTCTACCACGAAGACGGGAACAACGGATTGCCAACTGAGGCCATTCCTCGTCTTGGCATCGGCGTCGCGAACGAGGAAGGTGACCTCACCTTTTCCTTTCTCGGTCTCCACCTCGGCCCGGAACTCCGTCCCCACGATGGCGCCGATAGATTGTTCGCGCATTCGGGTCGTGACGACACCCTCGATGTCGTCTTCACGGAAGGTCTTTCTCTGCTCGCCCTCCCTCAACATCCCACATGCGATGTCGAAGAGGAGGCTCCTTGTCTTGTCGGTCATGACCACGGACGAGTTCATCAGGCAGTGGATGCTCACTATGTTTCCTCCATCGAAAACAGTAACATATTGTGTAAATATGTCAATATTAATAATAACCAAAATAACCTCAGATGCTAGGCGCAGAAGATTTTGTGAGTGAGCCTTATAAATATAAGGTGAACGAACAAAATCGAACTGCAACACCGCAGATGAGGTTATTTTGGTTATTATTTTAGAAATTTATATTTTTTGCGAACTGTCCAATGAGAGGTAATTCTTTTTTGTGTCCCTGAACTACGTTTACTATACCTATGATTGATAATATAAAAGTAGCTACTTGTACTAGAGTTATCAGCATTATAATAGAGTAAAACATGGACATGAATACCCAGACTATAACTTCAATTCCAAAAAGAACCATACCTTGTTTAGCATGAAATTTTACAAAATCATTATCTTTGCCTGTTACATAAGCAACTATAACTAGGGGACCGATATATGATAGAGCAGCGAGGACAGTGTGATCACCTGGAGCTTTTGTATTTACGTTGTGATTTTGTGAACCGTTCTCTCCATGGTTGTTTTGTGTTTCCATATTTGTATTAGTTATGAATAATTAACACCCTAAATAATAGCACATTGTAAAAGTGGCAAAAAGTCAAAAAAAGTGTAATATAGTATTGTTTGTATTTAAACATTGGGAGATCGTCTAACGGTAGGACAG
>CAZKFS010000007.1:0-21445 GCA_964552275.1 uncultured Candidatus Saccharibacteria bacterium
AATGGTCGGCTAAATGCAAAAAAACATCAGAGAGCCGACCCGAGGCCTCGCCTGACTTGACCATACTAATATAAAAAGGAGAGAAGGTCTTAGGGTAAAGAGCAAAGGCCTTGGAAAGGGTGGTCCCGCCTTCGGTTTCTTCGGCGATTTTTAAAATTTTCTCTCTAAAAAAATTTAGTATAGAAAAAGCGTAATCATTTGATTCTAATTCTCTTTTAACCTTTGAATCATCAAGCGTAACAAATAATTGTTGAAGTCCTATAACCCCAACGATTGCTAGAATCAAACCAGAAATACTATCGATTGCTTTTATAGAAATAAAATTACAATTATAAATTATAAATATACTAAAAACTAGAATTGGTAACCAATATTTTGCATACTTTCTTATATCCATAAAAACAAGGAGTTAGTCTGGTGATTTACTTTATATATCAAGCGTTGCTTTTGTTGCATTACTTTGGATGAAACTCTTTCTAGCTGGAACATCAGTTCCCATGAGAACATCAAATACTTTGTCTGCTGACACAGTGCTTTCTACAGCTACTTGTTTTAGGATACGACGAGCAGGGTCCATAGTTGTTTCCCACAACTCTTCTGAGTTCATTTCTCCGAGACCTTTGTAACGCTGAATTGAGATCTTTTTAACTGTCGTAGCTTTCGCCTTCTCTTTATTGCCTTCGGCAGAATCCAAATCCTCCTCTTCTTCATCTGGTACCGATTCAACCTCAGTTATTTCTGCAACATTTTCCTTTCCAACTATCTTTGCTTTTTCTTCATCAGAATACGCATAGTGGATCTCCTTTCCTTTCTTTATTTTATAAAGTGGTGGTTGAGCAATGTAGATAAATCCTCCATCGATAAGTGGTCGGAAATATCTGTATAGCAAAGTCAAAATAAGTGTTCGGATGTGTGCACCGTCCACGTCCGCATCTGTTGCGATGATGACTTTGTGATATCGAAGTTTACTAATATCAAAAGTATCTCCGATAGCAGTTCCTAACGCGATAACCAAGTTTTTGATTTGTTCTGATTCAAGTAGTCTATCGAGTCTCGCTCGTTCTATGTTCAAGATTTTTCCACGGAGTGGAAGTATCGCCTGTGTTCGTCTATCACGGCCTGTTTTAGCTGTACCTCCAGCAGAATCTCCCTCCACTATGAACAACTCTGAATCTTCTGCGGATTTTGACTGACAGTCAGCAAGTTTTCCAGGAAGTGTCATACCTTCTAGCGCACCTTTTCGGAGAACTGAATCCTTTGCAGCTTTTGCGGCCTTGCGAGCTTTGAGAGCTAGAACTACTTTGTTTACGATAGCTTTTGCATCATCTGGATTCTCTTCGAGGAAATACATGAAGGCCTCTGAGAAAATAGTGTTTACAGAAGACTGTGCCTCGACTGTTCCAAGTTTTGCTTTTGTTTGACCTTCGAACTGAATCTCACGAAGTTTTACAGATACAACAGCAGTTAGACCTTCCAAAACATCGTCTCCGGTAAAGTTGTCTTCTGATTCTTTGATTAGATTATTTTTCCGTCCGTATGAGTTTAGAATTCTAGTCAAAGCTGTTTTGAAACCAGTTATATGTGTTCCGCCTTCTGGTGTATGAATATTGTTTGCGAAACCAAGTATACGAGAAGAAATATCATCAACGTACTGGAGTGAAACTTCTACAGACTCATAGTCGTTTGTTTTCTTTTCGATATAGAAAACATTTTTATGAATTGGTTTTTGAGTACTGTTATAAAACTTTACAAGTGAGAGCAAACCACCCTCGAAATAGAAAGACATCGAAGGAATCTCGAGAGCTAGATCTGAAATCTTGAAAGTCTCGTCTTCTTTTATTTTTCCTGTATATCCAGATGCATCGTTTACTGTAATGCGAAGACCTTTTACTAGGTATGCTTGCTGACGCAAATGATCTACAACTCTTTTGAAACTAAAATCTATAATCGGGAAAATCGCTGGATCTGGTTCGAACACAACTATAGTTCCGTTTTGTTTTGTACTACCAACTTTTTTTACAAGAGCTTTTCTCTTTCCTTGAGAATATTCTTGCATATAAATACCGTCACCTTCTTTGTGAACAGTAACTTTACAATAAATAGAAAGAGCGTTTACCACAGATGCTCCCACTCCGTGCAAACCTCCAGAAACTTTGTAACCACCATCTTCGGCACCAAATTTTCCTCCAGCGTGGAGAGTTGTCATGATAGTTTCCAGTGCTGAAACTTTTGTTTGTTTGTGAATATCAACAGGAATACCTCGGCCGTTGTCTGTAACTCTGATCCTGTTGTTCGGCAAAAGAGTAACTTCAATATCGTTCGCGAAACCACCCATGGCTTCGTCACGAGAGTTGTCAAAAATCTCCCATATGAGGTGATGTAAACCATCTAGACCAGTTGTACCAATGTACATACCAGGACGCTTTCTGACGGGTTCTAGACCCTCTAGGATCTGTATCGCATCCGCTCCGTAACTATCTTTTTTTGCTCCTTTCTTTTCTGCCATAATTTATGTTTTTATTGCGCTAATTATAGCAAAAAATCGACTCCACAACAAGCGAATTATTGAGGTTTTTAAGGGTAAAATACACCTTGACTTTATAGTCAATTAGGTGTATAATTATAGATGGAGGTTGTCCGACGATGTCCAAGTATTCTAGGTCGGGTGGCAAATACACAGGCAACCACACGACCCTAATCCCGTTAGCCTGTACTACGTGTGACATCGCAAGCAACATTCCGGAGGTGACCAAAATCACTCTGGGATTCATCAAAGCCGGCCTGAAATCGGTCGGCGGACAACGACGTGTGAAGTTCACGGATGAGAATCCACACACCATTCTCTTGTCCGTGAGAGACAATGCGTCACACCAAGAAATCCGTGTGTATGTAACAGACATTCAAGAAGCGAGGACTACGATAGCTCGACGTCTCAGAGACGCAGGCATCATGATTCGCTTCACCAAGGACTGAGAAGTCCTTGCCCGCCTATGAGCACGACCCGTGCTACGTAAGGCGGGTTTTGTTTTACAAAAAATCTTGTCGAATCATGTATTTTTGGAAGACTCCGCAGGTTGCAAGCATGGTCTTGTCAACGACCGAAGCAAAGCGAAGGCTCATTGACGGATTTGGGTCGAGGACAAAGCAAGCTTTCCGCCGGAAAAGCGAGCGGTCTGGAAAAAATACATGTGAGTGAAAGATTTTTTGTAAAACAGACTACCGAATTTCAAACCCTTCCTCGGCTTTAAGCATTTCGTATATTGGATTCATCACGGAATTTATTTCATCTTCTGTTAGTGTTCTATCTTCTGCCTGAAACACCAAACGAAAAGCGTAGGATGTTTTGTCTTCTTTTGTGAACTTGTCGAAAAGGGAGAAACGAACTACCAAGTCCCCTGTTTTTTCCTTTATCATATCTTCTAGTTTTTTATACTCGAAATCATTTGGAACGAACAACGCAACATCACGAACAGCAAAAGGATACGGTGATATGACTTTATAATTTATCTCTCTGTTTGGAATCTGGAACAAATCTTCTGGATATTTGTCTGGAACTTTCATAGAAGACAGGACTGATTCTAGATCGATCTCGGCAACGCCACCTACAATAGAAATATCGTTAAAAGAAATCTCAAGTTCTGACTTTAGGGTGTTTATCGTCTTGGCTATTTCTTCATCCGCGTTTGGTGCATTCTTGCCCTTAGGATATTTTGCACCAACAGATAAATGTAGGAACTCTCCGTTTGATCTAAAAACTTTACCTATCTCAAAAAGTTTTACACTTTTCATACCGAGCAAATCCAAAAACTTGAAGTTGGTTTCGAGATATTGTTCCATCTTATCCAAAAGATTTTTGCGTAAAAATCTTTTGTCTCCAGCAAGAGGGTTGTCTAGTTCGACATCACCAGTAGGTGTAAAAGCGTATGTATATATTTCAGAAAAACCATTTTGTATAAGGATTTTTTTTATTTTGTTGGATAGATAAACTTCCCTGTTAACTTCATAACTAGAGCTCTCCGCAAGAGGTATTGGTTTTATGTTATCCAAACCATATAGCCGACCAACTTCTTCAGCAATGTTTTCTTGTATCTCCAAGTCTAGTCTCTCTCTAGGAACTGTAACTACTATCTTGTCGCCATCTTTTGCTGCGTTTATTTTTTGCTTCGCTAGAATACGAACTATACTTTTTTCGTCCATAGAAACTCCCAAAATTTTGGATATTTTATCTACAGTTATATCTATAGTCCTTTCGACTTCTGGTTTTTCACAAAACTCGGCTTTACCTACTATGTTGCCTTTGGTTAATTCGGAAATATGGTTCAGAGCATATGGCAAGGCTCGATCAATCAAGCTTTGTGAAATCTCGTTTTCAAACCTTTGAGAAGCATCTGTTCTGACACCTATTCTCTTTGATGTCTTTCTCACCGAAACAGCATCAAAAGAACAAAGTGATAATAAAATATTTTTTGTTTTATTAGAAACCCCTGTGTCTTTGCCTCCCATTACTCCAGCAACATCGAGTGCCTTGTCCCCGTCTGCTATAACCATCATGCTAGTATCTAGACTGTATTCCATATCATTTAGTAAAATGATATGTTCTTTGTCTTTTGCATCACGGATACTAACCTGCAAAATATTTGTGTTTGTTTTTGATATTTTATCAGCGTCAAAAGCATGCATCGGTTGTCCAAATGAATATGTGAGATAGTTTGTTATATCAACAACTGAGTTGATGGATCTGTGTCCCAACACAGCTAACTTTTCTTTTAGCCATTCTGGACTCTCTCCAACTTTTGCGTTTTCGATCAAAACAAACACTGCTCGACTACAGTTTTTTGTAGTTACGGATAGGTTTATTTTGTCTGTCTTTGGAAGTTCCTGATTCGGTAAAAGAAAGTTTCTAGTCAAACCCAAAATACTGGCCACCTCCGAAGCAATACCGTAGTGAGACAAACAATCATGAGCTCTGTTTGGAAGAACCTTAACATCCAGAATCCAATCATCCATCTCGCCTCCTCGGCGAGTCGCCGAAGAAGCGACTTCTACTCCCTCAATCTCAAAAGCGTGCATAGTAAGTGCAGTAACTACATCATCCACCGGTGGAAGCTTGTCTGAAATATATTCTTGTAACCATTTGTAACTAACTTTCATAAATTAAAATTGATTGATTAGGCGAAGATCTCCTTGGTAAAGAAGTCTGACATCCTCTATTCCATAACGAAGCATGGTGAGTCGATCTATGCCGGCACCGAAGGCAAAACCAGAATATATGTTTGGATCTATACCTGCAGCTTTTAGAACTTTTGGGTGAACACAACCTGCACCGAGTATTTCTATAAAACCAGTTTGTTTGCAAGTAGAACAGCCTTTACCGTCGCATTTGAAACAAGTCATATCAACTTCTACCCCCGGTTCAACGAAAGGAAAAAAACTTGGTCTCAGTCTTATGTTTGTTTTTTTATTAAATAATTTTTCCAAAAATACTTCTAGAGTAGACTTTAGATTTGCCAGAGAAATACCCTCTCCAACAACAAGACAATCGAACTGATGAAACTGTGCTTCGTGTGTAGCATCTGTAGCTTCGTGTCGAAAACATTTACCTGGAACAACCACACGTAGAGGAGGTTTGTTTTTCTCCATAAAACGAACTTGGACGGGTGAAGTATGCGTCCTGAGTAGTTTGCGAGCATTGTATGGCTTTAACCAAAATGTATCCCACATATCACGAGCTGGATGGTGCTCTGGGATATTCAAAGCATCAAAATTATAGAATTCTGTCTCCACTTCTGGTCCAGAAGCTATCGTAAAACCCATTTCCGTAAAAATCTTGCTTATTTGGAGAATTGTTAGGTTGAGTGGGTGCAAATGACCAGTATTTTCCTCAACATTTCTATCTGTTTCCATATCCGACTCATTATAGATTAAAAGTTGAAAAAACCAAAGAAAAAGGGTAACATAACGATGAATTGCCTATCTGGCCCTACCCACCCAAGCATGTTCGAAATCACAAACACCATAACCTATGTTTTGCTATTTCTCTCACTAAACTTTGAGGTTTTTTTGCTTATCACGTATTTTGAAAACAGACTGAACATAAAAAATGAGGATATCCTGGTCGCAAAAGGTGTGAAAAAATATCCCTCTGTAACTATTATTGTGCCATGTTGGAACGAAGAATCGACCGTATCGAAAACAATACACTCCTTACTCAATCTAGACTACCCAAAAAATAAACTCAAAATAGTTGTGGTGGATGATGGCTCCACAGACAACACATGGGAGATTGTTCAAAAATTCAAAAATAATCCTCAAATAGAACTTCACACAAAAGAAAATGGTGGCAAGTATACTGCCCTAAACTATGCTCTAGAGAGGCTAACTACAGATTTGGTTGGGTGTTTGGATGCCGATTCGTATGTACACAAAGACGCCTTGAAAAAAATTGTTGTTTACTTACAAGACGAAGAAACTATGGCCGTAGCACCTTCAATCAAGCTTTGGGAGCCAAAAACTGTTTTGCAGTTACTACAAAAAGTAGAATACGGTTTCGGGATTTTCACCAGAAAAATGTTCCATTATATGAAAGCTATTTACATAACTCCTGGACCTTTTTCTATATTCAGAAAGGAAGTATTTGAAAAGCTGGGACCATATAAACATGCTCACCAATGTGAAGATATCGAAATAGCCCTCAGAATGCAGAAAAATGGCTTTAAAATAGCCCACGCTCATAACGCACATGTATATACGGTTCCACCTGCTACACTAAAAAAACTATTGAAACAGAGGATCAGGTGGTCTCATGGCTTTATCAGAAACGCCAATGACTATAGAGATATGTTTTTCAAGAGACAATACGGAAATGTGGGGATGCTTATTCTACCAATGGCTAGCATATCTATCGTGTCAGTTTTGTTTGTCTCAGGCATATTAGTATTGAACGTTATACAGAGAATTCTTGTAGAATACACTCGAATAAAAACTGTTGGCTTTTCTTTTGATTTTCACAACTTCAATTTTGATTGGTTTTACATAAACACAGAATTAATAGCTCTTGTAGGAATAGTGGCTTCTTTGGGAACTATACTTATGATACTAGTTTCTAAGAAAATGTCTGAGGGTAAGTTTGATATAGGTATGGACTTGATTTATTACCTTTCATTGTATATATTCATTGCTCCGTTATGGATTGGAAAAGCTACATACAATGCAGTATTTGGAGTTAAAACAACCTGGCGCTAAAAACTAAAATGGACCAAAACAATATTAATTGGAAAAAATACTTATTCTCATTTTTTATTACAGCAATCATATTTGCTACAGCTATATTCTTATCAAACTATTTTGCAAATAAAAAACTAGATGAAATAAGAGGAATACAGGATAAAATTGCTATAGACATACTGTCTTCAGAAACACAATTCTCCCTTCTTGAAGAATACTCCTGTAAAGATGTTGGAACAGGAACTTTGTCTACAGAACTAGGAAACCTGGAAGAAAAATTAACTTACACAGAAAACCAAAGAGGATATGACGATCCAGAGGTGCAAACACTAAAGAGATACTACTCCCTACTTGAGATAAAAGACTATCTTTTGATGAAGAAAATAAGTGAAAAATGTAAAAAAACTCCACTTTCAATAATTTACTTCTATTCTTCAGACGACAAATGCCCTGATTGTGAAAAAGAGGGATATGTTCTAACAAAACTCAGGGAGACTTATCCAGACCTCAGAGTATACTCTTTTGACTACAATACGGATCTTTCTGCAGTAAAAACTCTAATCTCAATAAACAATGTGAAAAATGAGTTGCCTGCTATTGTAGTTAAGGACAGAACTTATTATGGTTTCCAGAGTGTGGAAGACTTGGAAGAATCAGTGCCTGAGCTAAAGAAGTTAAAAACTACTATATCAACTACAAGTCCAGTAAACAACTAAAAACTGCCGAAAGGCAGTTTTTAGGAGCCACTTGTCAGGCTCGGTCACAGATAATTCCCTCGTCGCCACTCGGAAATTTCTGCTACCCCGTCTCGACTGTTTTATCTGCTGATAAAACATGTCTCCGACCTTCGAATCTGAATGCAAAGCCAAACTAATGGCTTTGCTCAAGTGGCAAGAAAAAACTGCCTTTCGGCAGTTTTTTCCTTGAGCCACTTGTCAGATTCGAACTGACGACCTGCCGTTTACAAAACGGCTGCTCTAGCCAACTGAGCTAAAGTGGCAACTTAACTAATCTAACATTGTATCAATCTTTTTTCAACCCTAAATATTTTGTCGATCGATGCCAGATGTATCCTCTGACAACCTATCTAGAAAGAAAGATACAGAACCATTACTTCTTAGCATTCTTTTGCCTCGAAATTCGTTACCAGCACTGTAGTATTTTTTTGATACATAATCCTTTGACTTTACTAGCATTTCATACAAATAAGAAGGCAGGAATTCAAATACAAATATATTCGAAATCTTCTTGTATCTGTTGTATTTAAATATAACAAGATCTATCAGAGCGTGAACCCTCTCATCACCCTTTTTGAATATACTTGAGACAAAATGGGCTCTATCTGTCTTTACCTCAACTGCCTTTGATAGGATGAGGAAAGACATAGCGAACATAGAAACTAAAAATATAGTTATCATAATATTTATATTATCCAACAATAGAATACCGAGTAAATCGAGAAAGCTCGATCTTCTCACCAAATTTTTGTGTAGCTCTTTGAATCAAGTTAGTTATTGTGGCTTCAGGCTCTTTTATAAAGGCCTGATCAAGTAAAACTCTTTCACCCCAATAACTAGCTAGTTTGCCTTCCAAAATCTTTGCTTTCATATCTTCTGGTTTACCCTCCACTTCTTTCAGGAACATTTCTGTAGCCATGGCGTTAGCTTGCTCATCTATATCTTCTTTCTTTAAAAATTGAGGGTTTGTGGCTGTTACGTGCATAGCAATATCTCTAGCCAACTTTTTGAACTCTTCGTTATTTGCAACGAAGTCAGTTTCGCAAAGAAGTTCGATCATTGCTCCAACACCACCATTTGCATGTATATATGAAGAAATAACTCCAGAACCTAGAGTTCTGTCACTTTTTTTTGAAGCTGCTTCGGCACTCTTCTTCTGAAGAAGCATGATAGCTTTTTGCATATCACCTGAAACCTCCTCTAGGGCTTTCTTGCATTGCATTACTGAAATCCCTGTTTTATCACGCAACTCTTTAACAAGTTCTGTTGTAATCTGCATATATTAGATAATTATACTATAACGCTGGAGAAGTAGTAGGCTTTTTTAGTTGACCCTGTTTATAAGCCTCTACAGCCTTTTTAAGGAAAAATTCTATACTTGCCCGAGATGAATCGTTACCAGGAATAGGAAACTCTACTTCGTTTAGGTTACAGTCTGTTCCACATAGAGCCACAACTGGTATTCCCATAGTTTTCGCCTCTTTAACCGCAATAGATTCCTTCTTACTGTCTATAATAAACACTGCGTGTGGAAGACTCTTCATAACAGACAAACCAAAGAAAAACTCTCGAAGTTTGTCTATCTCTCGGTCAATAAGAAGTCTCTCTTTCTTTGTGTATTTTGTAAGCTCACCCTTCTCTTTTTGAGAAACAAGTGATTCTAGCTTTTCAACTCTTTTCTTTATTTCTGGAAAGTTAGTCAAAGTTCCTCCGATAAAACGTCCAGCAACATAAGGCATGTTTATACTCTCTGCTGCCATAGTCACAGCTGATTTTGCTTCACTTTTTCCACTAACGAAAAGGATATTTGCACTTTTTGTTCCAAGTGATTCTATGAAAACCAAAGCTTTTTGTAGAGACTCACTTGTTTTCTCTAGATCAAAAATCTCAATCTTGTTTTTTACTCCATAAATAAATGGCTTTGTAGATGGGTGTCTTCTAGACTTAACGAAACCAAAGTGTGCCCCTACAGAAAAAAGGCCTTCAACCAAGGCGTTATCTACTCCAGAAGTGTTGTTTGCATTTGTCATACGTAGGGACTAGTCTAGCAAAAAGCTTACTTTTACGCAACCTTATTCTGAATCATCTTCAGAAACTAAGGCGGTGCCGTCAAAGTTGGCCATAGATTCTAGTATAGGGTCTATTCCTCCAGCCAAGATCTTCTCTATGTTGTGCCAGGATTGCTTTATACGGTGGTCAGTAATACGGTCCTGGAGAATGTTATATGTCCTAATCTTTTCCGACCTATCTGCAGTACCGATCTGGGATTTTCTATCTGCTGAGTGTTTTGCAGCCTCCTCTTCATCTTTCTTTGCCTGCAATTTGGCTATCAAAATACTCATAGCCATTTCTTTGTTTTTTAACTGGTTTCTTTGGGAAGTCGAGCGAACATCAATGCCTGTTGGTTTGTGGATTATACGAACAGCTGTTTCAACCTTGTTAACGTTTTGACCTCCAGCTCCACCAGATCGAGATGTTTCTATTTCTAGATCGCTAGGTTTTATTTCAATATTTGTTTTCTTGCGAACTGGAAGAACTGCGACCGTTGCTGTTGAGGTATGAACTCTGCCCATCTTCTCTGTGGCCGGTATTCTCTGGACACGATGCACTCCTGTTTCATATCTGAGTTTTTTATACACATCCTTGCCTCGGATTTCAAAAGAAGCCTCCTTGTAGCCACCCACAGCGCTTCTAGACTCATCTAGAGTCTGTACTCCCCAACCTTGGTTCTCTGCAAACCTAGTATACATATGAGCCAAGTCCTCAGCAAAAATCGAGGCTTCTTCCCCACCTGCTCCGGCTCGAACTTCGAGAATTATCTCGTTAGGAAACTCCTCCTCCTTTTCTTCCTCTTTTATTATGTCCTCCATCTGTTTCAAGATAACTTCTTTTTGGACTTTGATCTGCTCTAGTTCTGACTGCGCCAAATCAGCAAGTGATGGATCACTTGTGATCATATCTTTTGTAGAAATCTCATCTCTTTCAAGTTTTTTGTAACTATCTGCGAGATATGAGGTTTTTGGATTTTGGGTAAATTTTTCTAAGTCCATCTCTTAAAGTATATACCAAATAAAATACTTGGCACTTAAAAAGCAAGAAAATAGCCCTGAATGCTAGGCGCGGGAGGGTTTTGGAGTGAGGTGTACATTTAGTACATTGAACGAGAAAACCCGAACCGCAACAACGCAGACAGGGTTATTTTGTTGTCTTTTTAGCTTTCGCAGTAGCAACTCGCGCTCGGAATTTTTCTGCTCTTCCCGCTGTATCTAGAGATTTCTCATTTCCTGTATAGAAAGGATGTGATGCACTTGAGATTTCAAGTCTGTATAGAGGATATTCTTTACCATCTTTAGCTTTACCTTTTTCTGTCGTAGCAACAGCAGAAGAAATCAAAAATTCAGCGCCATTTGAGTTGTCGATAAATAGTACTGTTCTATAGTTTTGTGGGTGTATGTCTTTTTTCATTACCAGAGTAGATTACCAAAAAAGCAGTATTTTTGCAAGATTCTACATAACTTGATCTGTTATTCCAACTTTTACTATATCCTTCTTTCCGTTTTTTATCATTTTTATAAAAGGATATTCTATGTACTGATATGTAAAAGAAGAAACTATTATCGTCAGAACCCCGCTCAATGTAATAAGTCCCCAGAAATGAACTGGGTCCAAAGATGTGATTGGCCTAAAGTAATCTACAGAATTCAGAACTCCAAATAAAACTATTCCGTGGATCAAATATATACTGTAGCTTAAGGTTCCTAGGAATTTGGCTACAAATGTTTTAAGTAGACCGAATAAATCGGCACCATATACAAAACAAAGAAACACTCCCATTGAAACAAAATATTGTGAGAAAGAATAAGGTTTATAATTCATAAAATAAACCATAATCAAACCAACTATTGGGACTAGAGAAGAAATCTTACTTTTAAAGAAGTTTGCCTTAGGATATTCTTTGTAAATATGCGCAGACATAATACCAAAGAAAAATATTGCCCAATAACCACGTTCCTCTGATGATAAAGCATAAAAAACGAGAGGGAGAGCCATAATAAGCATTTTTTTACTTCTAAGAAACACTGCCAAAATAGGAAGCATAAGATAGAAAAACCATTCGAAATGTAATGTCCAGTGAACACCAGCATTAATCGGATAAATATTTACATTATTTATAGATGTTGTGGTTATAAGACCTAAAGTGAGCCAAGACAGAACATCTTTCGATGTTTGTTTTATATCAATATCAAAATTGGACTGAATCAGAACAGAAAAAACAATGAGAACACCACAAAAAACATACATCGGTGCAAGACGGAGAAAACGACTCCTATATAGATATCCCTCATCAACCTCACCTTTTTGAGCAATCATCTTTGACCAATACAAAAAACTAGTCATGATTAAAAACAAAATAACCGCTTCCCCACCCAAATGTCTATAAAATCTTATGTTAACTATTTCCCAAACACCACTCTGAAAATAAAACCATGCCGTGACAGCATGCTGAAAGAAAACGTTTAAAGCAAGAAAACCCCTAAGTCCATCTAGGGACTCAAACCTACCATTATCCTCTTCGTTTAAAACTTTTCTATAAAAAGGTATTGTTCTCCAAAAAAAAGCTGAGAATAAAACCAAAACTGGCATAGTCAGAAAATAAAACCAAATACTGGTATGATCGAGTTGCATAGATTAGAAGTTTAGCGGGTCTATCATAGTGGTCTGTATATTCTGAGCAATTTTCATAACACTGTCGCCATAGAAAACGTTTGGTGGTTTTCTAGACGAAGAACAAGATGATCCTGAGTAGTATCTACACGCCGCATTTCTCTCTGCTGTGTAGGATGAAGAATCTGCTCCAAGTTCAGACATATAAACCGCTGTGGCCATAAACGCGTGCTGTGGATTCCAAGGGTTAACCTCATTACCAGGAACACCAACCAGATTTCCAACTTTGTTTTTAAACAATTCCCAAGTTGATGGAATAAACTGAGAAGGTCCCATACCACCTCCAAATCCTCTACCTGAAGTGTATTTAGTAGCTGGAGGACAAGAAACCGGAGTTGTCTTCCAGTCACGACCAAGTCTGTCTGCAATAGCTTTGAATGGAACTGTATCGCGAGGAGATTTCATGACTTGCTCAAAAACAGTACCTGTATTTTTACCAGCACCATCTCCTGTATCTAGGTTGAGAACCAAACAAGACCCAACATTCTGTCCGAGATTAGATTCTTGGGTCAATATAGCAAGCAAAAATGCTGGACGAACCCCTAACTTATTACCAGCCTCTTGAGCATACTTCAAAGCATCGCCGAATGGAATAGCTGCACTATCTCGAAGACTAAACAATGCCGCACGTATCTGAGCAGCTTTTTTTTGTCTTTCAGCCAAGACTTGTTCGTATGTTTTTTCTTGAGTTTTGTTAATTTTTATTAGATACGCCTTTTCTGCTTCATTTTTTTCTACTTGTTTTTTCTCCACCTCCGCAGCAGCTTTTGTATCTGCCTCTTTTACCTTTTGTTTATCTAATGCTGCTTTTTCTTGTTCAGTTAAATTTTTTGTCGCCCTTATCTCCAAAAAAAGATCTGCTAGTGATCTGTTCACTGACTGAAAGGTGTCTATATCACTGAAAAAATCAGATATGTCTTTATTTCCAAGCATGACTTCGGGTAAACTGAACTGATCTATCTCGTTTGTTTTACGAATAATCTGAGCCAAGGATTCATGTCCAGACTCTATCTTTTCTTCAAGACTTTTTATTCTTATGTTTTTCTTTGTAATATCCTGCTCTAGCTGAGCAATAGCTATGTTTTTCTTTTTTATGAGAGCCTTTGCTTGTTGGATTTTTGCATTTAAAACTGCGGCCTCTTGTTGAAGAGATTTGGTGTTTGCTTTGGTACTGTCCAATATTCCCTGCCATTTAGCGATATCTTTTTCGGTCTGTTCTAGTTCCGCTCTCCATTGTAGTTCTTGTTCGAGGTCGGTTAAAGCGTAAGTTTTTGAATAAAAAACCAAAGAAAATACTATGAAAAACACCGCGAAAAATATTTTTGGGAATGAAAAATTACCTTTGGGCATAAAAGTATTATACACGAACAAATAGACGTTTGTAACCCCTCATAATTACAAAAAAGACCCTCTTGGGGGGTCGTTTTTGTTAAGCTGAGACTTCTCCTTCTTCCTCTTTCTTACCTTTCTTCTCTACCTCTATAGCACTTAGGTCAACAGGAGCTGAATCCTCCTCTTTTTCTTCTTTAGGTTTTGCAACTGAGGCTACAACTTCTTCTTCTTTTTCAATCAAAACAACACCAGCTGGCATTTTTAGATCTTTTGCCAAAATAACACTATCCATAGTAGTTAGAGCACTTATGTCCACATCTATTTCATGCGGAATGTGCTGAGGATCTGAAGATATCTTTATTTCGTGTAGAGCTTTTACCAAAATACCACCTAGATCTTTTACTGCAGGAGAAATACCTGTGAATTCAAGAGGTACATCGATCTCAATCTTCTTACCTTTCTCAAATACGTAGAAATCTGCGTGTCTAACAATGTCAGTAACAGGGTCAAGATCAACTGCGTGTATAAGAGTGTCGAAAGATCCTTCAGGACTCTTTATTGTAACCACTCCAGACTCACCAGCCTCTCTCCAAGCTTTAATAAAATCCTTGTGTGCAACACTAATAGGTGTAGAAGTTGTTTTCTTACCATAAAAAACAGCTGGCATTTTGCCCTCTTTTCTCAAAACCTCTAGATCTGAGGCCTTGTCTCTCTTTTGTGCTTCTAAAATTAACATTCCGCTAGTATACCCAAGTTAGTATCAAAAATCAAGTAGTGTTAGAGAAATGTCTTTCTCCACAAGCTTTTTCACAGACCGCATAAACTCTGGTGAGTTTTGCTTGTCTCGACAATCTAAGAAAACAATCTTCCTCACTCCAGAGCCTTCCCGCAAACTCGCTTTGCTCAAACAGTGCTCCAGTCTTCTTCTTGTTCGTCGTTGTTTTCTAAATTGTCTGCGAGAGTCTCTGAAAAATCTTGTTTCGAAATACCCCCTAAAACTTTCAAATTTGAGGCAAGGTCGCGTATAAAATAAAAAATATTTCCGGAGGTGTACATAGAGTACATTGACGGAAATATTTTTTATTTTAGACGATGAGATTGACCAAATTTAGAAGTTTTACCTAACAGACTTTGTTTAGGGGTTCCCTACCTTCCAAAAAATCAATAATATTCTGAGCGGCCAAAGTAGCCATCTCATTTCTAGCCAAAACAGTAGCTGAAGCGATATGTGGTGTTATAACCACATTTGAAAGATCTGACAGCCCAGGAGCCAAGTTTGGTTCGTTTTCAAAAACATCCAGACCTGCTCCTGCTATTGTTTTGTTCTGCAACGCCTGTACCAAAGCGTTCTCATCCACTACTGGACCACGTGAAGTGTTTATTAGATAAGCTGAAGACTTCATCATTTTCAATCGATCCTCATTTATGAGATGTTTTGTAGAATCAAGAAGTGGAACATGTACACTAACCACATCAGAAACTTTCATCAGATCTTCTGGGTTTTCAAAATATTTTGCACCCAAATCTTTTTCAAACATATCGTTTTTCTTAACATCATAATAAACGACATTCATATTGAAGCCTTTGTTTAAAATCTCTCCCACTCTATATCCAATACGACCAGCACCCAAAATACCTATTGTTTTACCTCTCAGCTCTACTCCGATAAATCCCATAGGTTCCCAGCCTTTATATTTTCCTTCGCGCAAATATTTGTCAGCTTCTACGATCCGTAGGGTTACAGAAAGAACTAGAGCAACAGTATGTTCTGCTACAGCATCAGTCAAAGCTCCTGGAGTGTTTGTGATAACGACCCCGCATTTAGTAGCTTCTACTATATCTATGTTGTTATAGCCCACAGCGTAGTTAGCAAATATTTTTGCAGTAGAAACAGCGTCAAAGACCTCAGATGTTATGTTGTTTGTCAACAAACATAGAACAGCATCGTATGGTTTTTGTTTGAGAGTGTTGATGAGTTCTTCTTTTGTTAAAATCCCATCTTTTTGACTAACATCTACCTCATAACCCTTATCCTGAAGCATTTTTATTCCGATTTCTGGTATTCTTTGTGTGACAAATATTTTTTTCATTCTATTACTTACAAATTATTAAATAACCTCAACTTCTTTTCTACAACATCCTGCACTGCTTTGACAGCCGGTTTTAGTATTTTATATGGAGCAACTTCATCTGGGTTTTCTTGTAGGGATTTCTTTAGGCCATCTCTATAAGCAACACGAATCTCTGTGTTTATGTGCACAATATTTACTCCATTGGCTATCGCCTGCTTGAAATCATCTTCTGAGTTTCCTGAACCACCATGTAAAACCAGTGGAATTCCAGTTATTTCCGATATCTGTTTTGTTCTTTCTATATTGAGTTTCGGATCAACACCACCACGAAGCATACCGTGAAAGTTTCCTATTGCTGGAGCAAGCATATCTATTCCTGTTAGCTCGACAAACTCCTTGGCTTTTGCTGGATCTGTGAGAGAACTCTCATCGAGTAACACCCCTTCTGGTATTTCATCTAGTATTTTTGAAGATTGACCAATAAAGCCTAGTTCTGCTTCAACCAAAACCTCCCGTCCACAAGAACGAGCATAATCTACACATTGTTTTGTTTGTTTTACATTTTCTTCAAAAGAAAGTTTTGCCCCGTCAAATATAACTGAATCAAAACCTGCATCTATGGCCTCTTTTACTCTATCGAAGGAATATGTGTGATCAGCATTTAGATAAATAGGATAACCAAACTCTTCTCTAACACTTTTCACCAGAGCTGCCACTTGTTTCACTCCTATAAAATCCCTCTCTCCTTCTGAAACTCCTATAATAACTGGAACGTTTAGTGACTGTGCTGCCCTGAACACGCCCCACAAACCTTCTGTATTTGAAATATTGAAATGCCCAACTGCTACCCTGTTCTGTCTTGCTTCGTATACTGTTTCTTTAAGTGTTTTCATGAAAATAATTATAACATACCACTTAAAAACACGCATAAAGTCTTACTAGACTTTTGCTATGCTCGGAAATCAAGAAAACAATCTTCCTCACTCCAGAGCCTTCCCGCAAACTCGCTTTGCTCAAACAGTGCTCCAGTCTTCTTCTCGTTCGTCGTTGTTTTCTAATTTCCTGTGCAATGTTTCTAAGTGGTATGTTATAATTTTAGATATATGAAACAAATAGATTTTTTAGCCATTGGCGATATTGTTACGGATGCTTTTATTAGACTTGAAGATGCAGAAACACATTGTAAGCTAAATAATGAAGACTGTGAGCTTTGCGTTAGATACGGAGACAAGGTTCCATATAAATCAGTAGAAATATGTACAGCTGTAGGAAACAGTCCTAACGCCTCTGTGTCAGCATCGAGACTTGGCCTTTCTTCTGCTATCTATGCATATGTCGGTGATGACCAAAACGGAAAAGACTGTATTGAATCTCTAAAGAAAGATGGAGTTATCACAGACTATGTTCACGTAGATCCAAACAATAAAACAAACTACCACTATGTTTTGTGGTATGACGTAGATAGGACTATATTGGTAAAACATGAACACTTTACTTACAACTTTGAATGCAACGACTCACCAAAATGGATATACCTTTCTTCCCTAGGTGAAAACACTATTGATTTTCAAATGCAGATCATGGATTTTATTGAGAAACACCCCGAGACAAAGCTCGCTTTTCAACCTGGAACTTTTCAAATGAAAATGGGTAAAGAAATATTAGACAGGATTTATAAAAATACTGAAATATTTTCTTGTAACGTAGAAGAGGCTCAGAAAATACTCGGTGAGACTTCTAGAGATCTAAAAGTATTACTTAAAAAAATGTCTGAATTAGGACCAAAAACTGTAGTTATAACAGATGGTTTCAACGGAGCATATGCCTATGAGACAAAAGCTCCGGAAGATTTTTGGTTTATACCAATATATCCACACACACCTATTGAGAGAACGGGAGCTGGAGATTCCTTCTTCTCTACACTCATATCAGCAATCATACTCGGAAAAACACTAGGCGAAGCTCTAACTTGGGCACCAATAAACTCTATGTCGGTTGTGCAACAAGTAGGTGCACAAAAAGGACTGTTGTCTAGAGAAAAACTTGAGGAGTATTTAGCTAAAGCTCCAGAGAACTATAAATTGAAGAAACTGGACTAACGTTTTCTGTCCATAGCCCTTCTACAAGCTCCGAAAATTTCTTTCTCGCCCATATGATAGTATTCTATTAGCTCATCTTGAGTTCCTGATTGTCCGAACCTGTTTTGGACTCCAACAAATTCCATAGGAACTGGAATATTTTGAACCAAAATCTCTGCAACCGCAGAACCAAAACCTCCCATAATCTGATGCTCCTCTACTGTAACTATCGCTCCACAAGTATCAGCTAACTGAATCAAGGCTTCTGCATCAATAGGTTTTATTGTAGAAATATTTAAAACTTTTACTTTTACTCCATCCTCTTTTTCTAAACTAACTGCAGCTTTTAGAGCTTTATGGACCAGAGCACCTGTTGCAACAATCCCCACATCCGCTTTTTCTTCTGTTTCTCCGTATAAAAGTTGTGCTTTACCGATCTGGAAAGGTGAATCGTCTGTTGTGATAACAGGAGTTTTCTCTCGAGCCAAACGAATATAAACCGGTTTTCCAAGATATGATGCTTTTATAGTAGCCTTTCTAGCCTCTATATGATCGCATGGTGATATAACTGTCATGTTGGGCATCACACGAGTTAGGGCTATATCTTCGATGGCTTGATGAGTTCCTCCGTCAGGTCCGACAGAAATTCCAGCATGTGAACCAGCAATAATAACCGCTCTATCGTTGTAACAAATAGTTGTTCTTATCTGTTCCCAGTTTCTACCAGGAGAAAACATGGCATAAGAAGATATATATGGAATCTTACCCATGGCAGCCATACCACTCGCAACAGAAGCTAGGTTCTGTTCTGCAACCCCGACTTGTACAAAACGTTCTGGAAACTTATTCGCAAACAAATTCATCTTTGTTGATTCTGTCAGATCCGCACAGAGTCCAACAACTTTTGGATTTTTTTCACCGACTTCTAGTAAACCATCACCAAAACCTTTACGAATAGGAACTTGTTCTACTTTTTTATCAAATATTTTTGAATTTAATTTTTGAGAACTATTTATCATGAATTTATTATACAAAAAAAAGAGAGACGGAGCTAGTTGATAGCCTCCGCCTCACGAACCCTAGAAAGCCCGACTCAGAAGTGTCGAGGTCTTCGTCCGGCAGTCACCGGCTTCCGAACCTGAGACATGAGTTGAGGTTGACCAGTCCTCTTCAGGGACCGCCTCTCCACATGCCTCTTCGCCTTCTCGGCAATGTTGTTGGGATCCTTGTGTCGATTCTTTTTGGACACTCCTCACACCTCCAATGTGGATGCTCTTACAGACCAACAAAAATTGTATTAAATTAAAAACAAAAGGTCAAACAAAAACTAAATTTAAAAAATATTTTTACTCATGTTCACTGGTTATTTGTCCATACAAAGTTCGTATATCATGCAACGCTATCTTTGCCTGTTCGTCTTTTGGTGGCTCACCGACAAGTTCTGTTCCAGGTGGATTGCCATGCCATTTGAAATCACGCTCCATAAAAGAAACTCCTTTGCCTGGAATAGTTCTAGCGATAATCACACTCGGACCATCAAAAACCGCTTGTGCCCTACCCACCGCCTCCACAATAGAACTGAAGTTGTGACCGTCCACTTCCTCTGCATGCCAACCAAAAGCTTCAAATTTGTGAACTAGAGAATCAAGTGGCATCACATCTTCTGTGTATCCATCTATTTGAATATTGTTTCTATCAACTATTGTTATTAGGTTACCAAGTTTTTCTTTGCTTGCGAGCATTATCGCTTCCCAATTCTGTCCTTCATCGAGTTCCCCATCTCCAGTAATACAGTAGAAAAATTTGTTAGAAGTTTTACCATGATCCATCCTATCTGCTATTGCCATACCGACAGCTTGAGACAAACCTGCTCCTAGAGGACCGGAACTAGTTTCGAGCATTGGTAAAAATTCTCTATGTGGATGACCTTGGAGTCTTGATTTAAATTTCCTCAAAGTAACAAGCTCTTCTACAGGAAAATATCCACTATGTGCCATAGTTGCATACAAAACTGGGTTTATATGACCGTTTGATAAAACTAGTCTATCTCTCTCATCCCAATCTGGTTTTTTCGGATCATGTTTTAGTATATGAAAATATAAAGCAGAAAAAATATCTGCCATGCCCAAAGGCCCTGCAGAATGTCCGGAACCAGCAGAAACAAGCATCTCTATGATAGATATCCTAATATCTTTTGCTTTTTCCTCGAGAAACTTTATTTGTTCGTCTGTTAAGTTGTTTGTCATTGTAAAAATAAATTAGATTTCTTACTCATCACAATTTCCCAGAGACCGCATAAACTCTGTTAAGTTGTTTGTCATGATTTGTTTTAAAATCTCGCCGAGTCACAACTTTTTCTAGTGTCTGCGGAACCTGTGAAAAGGTGAGCAGAAAGAAAATTTCGAGCACGAAATTATTCTGGTACTAGAAAAAATTGTGATGAGAAAGAGATTTTTAATTCTCTAATTCCTCATAAATCTCTTCTGGACTTTCACTGTCCAAGATGGCTCCACCAGAAATCAACTTTGTTGCGCCAGCTTCAGTAAGAATTTTCTTGGTTTCAGTATTAACACCAATATCAATACTAATTATACGCTCTGGATAAAGTGCGTGCAATGTTTTTATTAGATCAACTGCTTTAGAATCAAGTGCAACACCATGTTTACCGAGCATATCACTGCCCATAACTTGAATAAAATCTACTTGTGACACAAAAGGTTTCAGCAGATCAATATCCGAAGATGGTTTTATAGCAACGCCAACAGAAACGCCTCCTTCTCTACACAAGTCAATAAATTTTTGAAAATTATCTGTTGCTTCTACATGAGCTATAACCGCACTAGCACCTGTATGAATCCAATCAGTCACAACATCCTCTGGAGATTTGACCATGAGATGAACTTCGAACTCCAAATCTTCCCATTTTGGCCAACCCAACTCTTCTGTCTTCAATTTTTCAAAATATTCTGCATCACGTCCGTTGTACGGCCAAGTTTTTGTTGGGACAAAAATACCATCAGAAATATCTATTTGGACTAGTTCAGCAAAACCAGAGACTTTTCTTATCTCTTCTTCTATCTGATCTTTTGTATGTGGGATTATGGCTGGTACTACTTGTGTCATATTTTTGTTAAATTAATCTTGTCGACTCATGTCTTGAGAAAGGCCTTTCGCAGAAACTTAGAAAATAACGAGGTAATCCAACATTATTTTCTTGAGTTTCGAGAAGTTCGCTAGCTCACCAGAGCTAGACAGATTGCTTTTCGAGGGATATGAG
>CAZKFS010000008.1:0-19487 GCA_964552275.1 uncultured Candidatus Saccharibacteria bacterium
GAAACTAGGTTATACCGTGAGAAACTTGCAAAGAATCCGTGTACAAAATATAAAACTGGAAAAAATACCAGTAAATTCTTATAGAGAAATAAATGGTGATGAATTAAAAGAATTTTTGGAGAGTATTGGTTTGACAAGTTAAAATAAAAAAGTGTAGTTGAGTAAGAGTTTTGGGTATGTTGATAATTAAAAAATCTTGCATCACTTTAAAACTCAAAGTACAATATATAAATCATGAATGAAGATCAATCGAAGGAAAAAAACCATAAGGTAAAAATTTTAACAAAACAAGAACTACTCAACACAGCAAAAGAAAGAGTTCACCTGATATCACAAGAATTCACAGACGGTTTTAATTTCCTGGGAAAATATCCAAAATCAGTAACAGTTTTTGGTGGGACAAACTTTACAGAAGAAGATTTTTACTACACAAAGGCAGTCTCCGTTACTCGCAAGATAGTAGATGAGTTAAACTACGCAGTTTTCACAGGAGGTGGTCCAGGGATTATGGAAGCAGCAAATCGTGGTGCTTATGAAGCTGGAGGAGAATCTTTGGGGCTTACGATAGACCTACATAAAAAGCAAGAACAAAACCAGTATCTCACTGATAGTTTAGATTTTTATTATTTCTTCAGTCGTAAAGTGTGTATGTCTTTCTCTGCAGAAGCATACATATTTTTCCCGGGAGGATATGGAACCTTGGATGAATTTTTTGAAATCATTACACTAATCCAAACAGGTAAAATAGAAAAAATACCTATCATAATGTTCGGTAGTGATTTTTGGAATCCTCTGGCAGATTTTATGAAAAAACAACTCCTAGATAGAGGAACTATAAGTCCTGAAGATGTACATCTTTATAAAATCACCGATAGTGAAGAAGAAGTAGTAGACATCATCCGCACAGCTCCAGTTAGAAACGGGATTAATTTCACCCATAGAGAACTAGAGAAACACGGACTAATAATAGAGAAAAAAGATATAGTTCTATAGGTCTAGAAACTACTTACTTATATCCTTTTTTATTTCTTTGAATTCGTTTTCTATCTCTGAAAGTCTCTCTCTAGAGGACTTTATGAGATCAGCACCGGATTTTACATACTCCAAACCCTTTTCTACATCAAGCTCAGACTGAGATTCAAACCAAGAAACTATTTGAGATAGTTTCTTTAGATTATCACTTAGATTTCCTTCTTCTTTTTGTTTTTTTGGTGTCATATTATTTGTGAATTTATTATACCGTCAGAAAGCATTATATCCAAGGTTTCACCTTTTTTGGCATCTTTCTTATTTTTTAAGACCTTACCGTTCAACTTTACTATACTGTACCCCTGAGCAAGTTGCCTCTTTGGATCAAGCATGGTGAGAGTTTTGTTTGCCTGATCAAGAAAATTTGTACTTCGAACCAACAAATCACTGAACCCTCTCGCTATTGCTTCGTTCATGTATTTTATATTATCCCCAACCATTTTTATACCGCTTTCCATTCTTATGACTGAATTTTCAATAAAAAACATTTTGTCGCGCAGGAGAGAATCAAATTTTGAAATAATTTTCTGTTCTCCCAAATTCACCAGAGACAACGCTTCATCCCAAGTTTTGTTTAAAAGGTTGGCAACTGCTGTTGGAGTAGAAACATTTTTGTCTGAAACCATAGAAACTAGAGGCAGGTCTTTATCGTGACCAATACCGGTTAAAACAGGTACTGGGAAACTCGCCACCGCTCTCACCAAAACTTCGTTGTTAAAAGCCTGGAAAGACTCTAGAGATCCTCCTCCGCGCATTATGACCAAAACATCCAGATCTTTATTTTTGAGTGTCTCTATCGCTGATAGTAAATCTTTTATAGAATCTTGACCCTCAACTTTTGAATCAACAAAAAATATCTCGTAACCGAACTTGCCTATGTTTGTTAGGAAATCATTTATAACAGCACCACTCTTTGATGTTATCACTCCTACTCTGTGAGGATAGTCTGGGATTGCCCTCTTTTTACTTTCTGCAAACAAACCCTCTAGATCCAGTTTGTTTTTTAGTTTTTCGTAGGCTATTTGAAGTGCACCCTCACCTACCAGCTCAACAACTTCAACCTGCATTGTTAGACCGCCGTTTGGTTTATATATGTTTGGATAAGCCGTTATGATAACTTCCAAACCATCTCGAAGTGTAACTCCGGAAATAGCAAAATCCCTTTTCCACATAAAACATTTAACAGTGCTCTGATCTTTGCTGTCTTTTATAGAAAAATACAAATAAGATCGCCCTTCATACATCTGGAGTCCAGACAATTCCCCCACTATCCTAGCCCTCTGTCCCTTTAGACTCGAATTTAACTTGTCTAAATATTGGCTAACCGAAATGATTTCTAGTTGACTCATACTAGAGTATTGTACTTTGAATTCTAAAACTCGTCGAATCTTTGGATTATTCTACGAAAGTAAAGGCTTTACCTTTCTTGCCACCTCTTCCAGTTCTACCTATACGGTGAACATAATCCTCATAAGTCGCAGGAATATCAAAGTTTATAACATGAGATACACCACTGATATCTAGGCCTCTGGCCGCAACATCTGTAGCAACCAAAACCTGAGCTTTGTCATCTTTAAAATTCTTCAAAGCTCTTTGTCTTCCAGCTTGGTTTTTATCACCATGAATAGACTCCGCCTTAAAACCTCTGCCTACGAGTAAGCCAGTAAGCTTTTCTACGCCATGTTTTGTTCTACCGAAAATCAAAACTTTACTAAAGTCAGGTTGGAGTAACATACTATGTAGTATGTCGAGTTTGTTTTCACCTCTGTTTATTCTCACAACATCCTGATCCACATTTTTCGATGTATCTCCAGTTTTAACAGAAATCATCACAGGATCTTTTAGAAAATCCTTTATCAGTTTCTCTATTTCAAAAGAAAGTGTCGCTGAAAAGAAAAGAGTATGTCTGTCTTTTGGCATTAGAGACATCATAAACTTCATATCGTTTATGAAACCCATATCCAGCATTCTGTCAGCTTCGTCCAAAACAACAGTTTTAAAGAAAGAAAGATTTAAAACTTTTCTTTCTATCAAATCTTTTATTCTTCCTGGTGTACCAATAACGAACTCGTTACGATAACGTAGATCTCTTATCTGAGTACCTATGGATGCGCCACCTACACAAACTGTAGAATAAAGTTTCATTCCACCGATAAAACCTTTTAGTTCATCTTGGATCTGTAATGCTAGTTCACGAGTTGGAACAACAATCAAAATATTTTCTTTTGGATTACTCAAAACTTTGTGGATGAGCGGTATGAGAAAAGCTGCAGTTTTACCTGTACCAGTATTTGCGATACCAACCAAATCTTGTCCCTTTAAAACATGAGGAATAGCTTTGTCCTGGATAGGAGTTGGAGTCACATAACCTTTTGTTATGATATTTTCTTTCAATCTCTCATCTACCAGAAAATCAACGAACTGATGTTCGGGTACAAAATGTTCTACAGTTTCTGTAATAACTGCTTTGCTTATAAATTTGGATGGATGAATAGCTGTAGTTTTTCCACCACCTCTGTTTCCACCTCTTCTAACTCCTCCAGTTGGTCGCCCAAAAGCAGGTCGTCTAAATGTTCGCGATTGCGAACCTCTTTGTGTATATGTCATTTAATTAATTGAGTGAGAAGTGATGTTTTCACTTCGCAAGACCTTGAGCTTTTGTAATCAAATGCGAAAGGTGTACAGCTCTCGTAGAGAGGGCCGTTCATAGTCCTCATCTCAAGTTAATAATAAAGTAGAGAAGACTCAATGCAGACACTATATACCAAGCCAATTATTTTGTCAAATCAGTGCTTGACTTTTATACTATAAAATGCTATAATTATAGGTAGAGAAAAAGTTTCGTCTCCTATTATCTAAACCTAAAAAGTGCCCAGGATTTGTGAGCGTCATGAACGTAACGATCCAAACCTATATGTCCAGCAACTTTGTGAGCAAGCATTACCAAAAGAGCGAGAACCAAAAGCTGTGGATTTGTACTCACAGTACCAGCAAGAAGATAGTTTATATTCATAAAGAAACCGAAAAAAGCAGCTAGGAAAGTCAGGGCTCCCAATATCAAACCTAAACCAACAAGCACCTCTCCATAGGTCACTGCGTAAGACCAGATTTTTGCGTATGGCAAAACACAAGTTTTTAAAAATGTTGCATACCAATTAGAAACATCTGGATGCAACCCGACAGTCTTTGCCAAAGCGCCGTTTACAAAACCCTGTATCGCAACACCAGCTTTCTCCCCAACCCAAACTGGATTTATCATTTTTTCATAACCAGCATGTAACCATGCCCAACCGAGGTAAACACGAACGATCAACCAAAACCAAGAAAGTCTTTTATCGGCAAACAAAAACTGATTTATTGATTGCATATTATTTTATTTAGATTTTTATACTTTACATTATATCAAGATAATTATGTGTTAGGATAAACTTATGCACAAAGACGGACAACAGATATGGGATGTAGTTGTTATAGGTGGTGGCCCAGCAGGTATGATGACTGCTGGAAAGTCGGCATCTCTCGGAAAAAAAGTTTTGCTGATAGAAAAGAACGACAACTTGGGTAAAAAACTTCTAATAACTGGCGGTGGTAGATGCAACCTAACCAACGCAGAGTTTGATACAAGGAAATTTCTTTCCAATTTTAAAGACTCGGATAAATTCCTCTTCTCTGCGTTTTCACAATTTGATTCAAAAGATACTTTGAATTTCTTTCACGAACATGGCATGGAAACAAAGGTCGAGGCTCTAGGCCGAGTCTTTCCCCTCTCCAACAACAGCCAATCCGTTTGGAATACACTTTTTGAATACTTGAAACAAAATAAAGTTACAATACTGTCGAACACGATAGTGACTGAAATAGTGAAAAATGAAGGTATAATACAATCAATCAAAACAAAGAAAAATGGCCAGATTTTTGCCAAAAGTTTTGTGTTGGCAACTGGAGGAAAATCTCACCCAGAAACTGGATCGACTGGAGACGGGTTCAAGTGGTTATCTGATTTAGGACACACAGTAGAAGAACCCGAAGCTTCCCTAGTGCCCATAGCAACAAAAGAAGAATGGGTGAAAAAACTTCAAGGAGTCAGTCTACCTGAAGTGAAAATAACTGTTTTACAAAATGCAGAAAAACAAAACATAAAGAAAGGGAAAATACTTTTTACGCATTTTGGATTATCTGGACCAACAATACTGAACCTGAGCCATGACATAGGAGAACTTTTGAAATACGATGAAGTAACTTTGTCTTTAGATTTATTACCGAGCCTAGATCATGGACAACTGAACTCCAAGCTCCAAGAAATTTTCAAAGACAAAAGCAACAAAAAGCTAAAAAACTGTTTGGATGAAATACTCCCAAGTGCCGTGGTTCCCATAGTTATAGAACTATCAAAAATAAATGGTGAAACACCTAGTCATAGCACAACGAGAGAAGAAAGACTGTCTCTCATAGATACAATCAAAAACCTGACTGTCACCGTGACTGGTTTACTAGGAGAAGATAAATCCATAGTAACTTCCGGAGGAGTATCTCTGGATGAAATAAACTTTAAAACAATGCAATCAAAACTTTTTCCAAATCTGTATATCGTGGGTGACTTGTTAGATATAGACCGACCGAGTGGAGGCTACAGTTTGCAGTTATGTTGGACTACTGGATTTGTTGCTGGAGAAAATATAAACAAGGACTAAGACTAGATAGTGGCTCCGTCACCAAGGTTCATATCTGATTTATATCTTTCTATAACTTCTGGATGTTTACCTTCTTTACATTCAGCCACAAACCTGTCTGCACTTGCTCCATCAGGAAAAGTCATATAAGCAAGAGCACCTTCACAGATCACGTTTATATCAAGCTTTCCTTGAACAGTTGAGGTGCTGTTTTCGTTGTTAGTATTATTCTCTATTAGGTTATTTTCCTTATTAAAGAAGAAAAACTGACCAACCACCAATAGGGCTACTACTAACACTATCCCAAGTAAAATATTTTTTTGATTCATATGTATATATTATATTAAAAGTTTATTATACTTCTATGAAGACGACTGAGTTTTAAGATTATTACAAAAAGACTAGGATATCTTTTCCAAAACCTTTTCACGGCACTCTATCGAACAGAAACTCCTTCCGTCTTCCTCGCTACAGTTTTCGCAGCATATAATATGCTTGTTACACATAGGGTATTTGCAGTTAACATACCTTTCGGAATGAGTTTCGCATTTGTCGCACTTTCCTATGACTTTGTGTTTATCAGCTGGGTCAAAAGTCATTGTGATTCTTTTATCAAAAACATACAGAGATCCTTCGAACTCTTCGGCTGGGAACTTTTCCATGTATGTAACCATGCCACCATCTAACTGATACACGTCTTTGAAACCTTCTCTAAGCAAAAAACCTGAGGCTTTCTCACACCTCACTCCTCCAGTACAGACTGGTACAACTGTCTTATCTTTTAAATGTTCTATATACGAAAGAGCTTTCGGTATATCACGAAAATTCTGAACCGGCATCAAAACTGAATCTTTAAAATGCCCTACCTTGAACTCATAATCATTTCTCATGTCTATGATGTAAAATTCTTTTCCAGATTCGTACCATTTCTTTAACTCTTCTGGTTTTAAATGAACACCAGTTAACTCGTTTGGATTTATATCTTCTTCTAGACCAAGTGTCACTATTTCTTTACGAACTTTTACAGAAAGTTTAGGAAAAGAGTCTCCTGTGCCTTTGCTTTTCTTTATGTGTGTATCTGAAAATCTAGGATCTGCTAAATATTCTTTGAGATATTTTTCTGTGTTTTCTGTTGTGCCTTCCACTGTCGCGTTTATTCCCTCTTCTGCAATAAGAATTCTACCTTTTAGGCCTAGTTTTTCGCACAAAGACTTCTGCTCCTGCATGAGTTTTTTCGGGTCTTCTATGTGTACGTATTTATAGAAAAGTAAAATCTGATAGTCCATATTTATCGAAATATTAACATACTTTTATGCTTTTTCAATTCCTATTAAATTATTGTAAACAAGTTAAGTTAGAACTTAATAACCTCGCCTTCGTTTACTCCAGAAAGTATTTCTATTGAACCGTCTTGTCCTAATAGACCTACTGTTACTTCAACTTCTTGTGTATTTTTTTCATCTATTATTTTATCTACAAACTTTTTACCATCTCTAGTTTTTACTGTGTATGCTGGAATATTTAGAACGTCGCTTTTTATACCAGTTATTATGTCTAGTTTAGAAGTTAGACCTGATTTTATTTCTGGATATTTCTCTAGAAAAGCTACAGTGACTTTATAGTTAACAACACCATCTACTATAGTCTCTCCTGGTTCTATGTATGTAACTTTACCTTTGAAAACTTGCCCTGGGAAAGCATCAAAAACAATATCTACTGGATTATCTAGAGAAACTTTTCCTATACTTACTTCTGAAACATTGGACTCTATTTCTAGGTTGTTATCAGATATAATAGTCACAACATTTTTACCTGGAGTTGTTATCTCTCCCACTTTTGCATCTTGTTTTGTTACAACCCCGCTCTGTGGTGATTTTATTGTTGTCTTGGCCAGCTGAGCATTTATGTTTCGAAGTTCAGCTTCTGTTTGTAAAACTTTTGCTTCTTGTGAAGCAATAGCCTCTGGAGAATTTCCGCTTTTCTTTAGAGAAAGATTTTTCTCAGCCAGAACCAGCGAAGACTTGGCGGAAGTTAAAGCATCTCTATAAGTAATGATAGTGCTTTTTGCAGAAGACACATCTGCTTTGTACCCATCTATAGTTGTCTGAGAAAGTGATGGAGTGGCTGATTGAGTATTTACGGCCTTTGATACATTATCTATAAAAGTATTTATGGCTGTAAGATTATTCTCCCCATTTGCCAAATTCCAAGTATTTATAAGACCTCCTACTATAGATCTACCATTGTTTATATCACTTTTGAGTTGAGAATCGGAAAGAGTCAGGTTTATTTGTGGACTGGATGAGTTAGGATTACTGAACAACTGATCTATCTTGCCAATAACATCTACAACTTTATCTCTCAGATTTCTCTGGGCATCACTTAGATTTATCTTTGCATTTTCAACTTCAGTTTCTGATACCGCTATCTCCTCTGGTCTTGCTCCATTTTTTAGTTCAGCCAGTCTCGCTTTCTCAGATGCGACATTTGCCTCGGCTTTCATAGACTGAGCATAGAGCTCACTACTGTCTAGAGCGACCAATGGTTGCCCGAGAGAAACTCTAGTTCCAACATCTACGTAAACTCTACTCACTGTTCCGTTTACTTGGAAACCAAGATCTACAGAATCAACAGGTTTTGTGTTTCCGTTTACTATAACTTTTTGAATAACATCACCTCTTTTGACAGAGATCTTGTTTATAGTTTCTCCAGCGGAGAAAAATATTTTATAAAGCACAAAAACAAGGATCAACACTCCTAGTATTGATATGATTTTATGATTTTTTATGAAATCGATTGCTGTGTTTGCGTGTTTTCTCATATGTTTGACTATACCACGATTTTGTTATTTTTTAAAATTTGAAATTATTTTTTCCCCTTTCTATCTCCCACTATCTTTCCGTCAGAAAGTACGACTATCCTGTCCGTCATTTCAGCATATTCCGGTTCGTGGGTAACCATAACTATAGTTTGACCCTGTTTATGCAGATCGAGGAAAGCATCCAAAACTGTTCTAGAAGTTTCAGTATCCAAGTTCGCTGTTGGCTCATCAGCAAAAATTATTTTTGGACTGTGAGCTATGGCCCTCGCAATAGAAACTCTTTGTTGTTCACCTCCAGATAGTTTGTTTGGAGTGTTGTTAACCCTATGACCTAGACCTATTTTTTCTAGAGACTCAGTTGCTCTTTGTTTTGCAGAAAGAGTAGACATTCCTTGTTGCATTAGAGGAATCATGACGTTTTCTAGAGCGGTGAGTTCTGGAATAAGAGCATAGTCTTGAAAAACGTAACCTAGTTTGTTTAGTCTGAACTTTGTTCTCTCACCATTATCTAGATCTGAAATATCACTACCATCTATAAATATTTTTCCAGAATTTGGTTTGTCCAAAAGACCGAGTTGATACAAAAGAGTTGATTTACCAGAACCAGACTTTCCGGTGATAGAAATAAACTCTCCTTCGGAAATTTCTATATCCAAACCTTTCAAAACAACTAGTTCTGAGTCACCACTTTTAAAAGATTTTATTAAATTTTTTACAGAAATTATGCTCATATGTTTTATCTTCCTAATATCGCATCTAGCGTATTTTGTTTAACAACAATCCTAGCAGGTATATATCCAGCAAATATAGTAGCAAGAAGAAGAAGTCCCGCTCTTAGGAATGTGTTTGAATATTCCGCTACTAGTATTCCATCACTAAATGGGAAGTTGATAGGATTGGCATCTATATATGGAACCAAAAGTCCATATAAAATAGCTAGTCCCAAAACCACACCCATAGTCGCATACAATATAGACTGTAGTATGTAAGACAGTTCTATAGCCAGGGAGTCTATCCCTATACCCTTCATAATACCGATAAATTTTCTTCGAGTTATGGCGTTGATATACACAACAATAAATATAGTTATAGATGCAACGACTAGACCGATAGAACCAATAGCGTTACCCAAAACGGCAAAAGTATCTTGAATATCTTTTAGGAATTTGGGCAAAGCCTCTTCTACCGTCTGAACTCTGGCTGTTTCAGATACTCCAGAAGCTATCAAAGCCTGCTTAACAACCAGAGCATCTGCTCCAGGTTTTATTTTTAAAGCAATCTCATCTACGTTGTAGTCTGTCCTTCCTATGAGAGGTCGCAAAACGGAGTCCAATATAATAACACGATCATCGAAAGCTCCTTTGCCTTTTATTATTCCTTTTATTGTAACTTCTTTTATATTTCCGTTTACTTTTATTCTAACTGTGTCACCAACATCTACATTTTCCAAAAGCAAAAGTCCAGGAGCCTCGATAGGTAGATATTTTTTCAAAAGATTCGCTCCAACTAGGACACTATCCGTATCTTCTGGAGTTAACATAGAACCAGCTATTATCATGGAAGACAAGTTTGTGGTTTCTTCTTCTTTTATAGGATCTATACCAGTAAAAACCCCGTTAGCAATGTTTGCATCTTCTGTAAAATCCACTCTCTCTTTATATGTACCCTCGATAGTTCCACTTTCAACATATCTAGCAGAATAAACTCGTGTCCAAGGTAAGTTTTTTACAACCTCTATAGTGTTTGTACTGTTCTCTATATAACTTTTTTTAGGTAGAGTTGAGATGATAATATCTCCCGCATATTTTTCTTTAAACAAATCCGTGGAACTCTGGATAAGACCCACCAAAACACCTCGAACAACAACGAGGTTTAGAAAAGTAAGCATCATGATAAACACGATAAGTGCTGTTGTTCCTATACTACTGCCCTTTACTTGCCTATAGGCTAGGAAAAAACCTAGTTTGATTGAAGTAAAGAAATTTTTTATTTTTCTAGCGCGAGAAGCTAACATTGGTCAAATGATACTACAAAATATGGTTTTTTCAAAATTTAGATGTTTTACTTTAGTCCCTTACAATTCCCTCCTGGTGTAAAACCCGCCTTTTTAGCCTGCTCTATCGATTCAAAATGGACTTGGTTCTCCGGTTTGATACGTTTCACTGTCCCACACCATGGAAAATAGTATTTTTTACCTGACTTTGAGCCGATTACAGCACCAGATTGGCTGGAAATAGTACTTGAGACCACAGAAGCTGACTGCCCACTAGTTGGATACTCTATTCTGATAGGTTTATGTCTATCCTCTACAACTGACAGCCTCCCCACAGCAAAAACGATAGAGGTTATGGCTAGTAGTATAAACAGCAGGTAAAAAGGCTTGATTTTTTCCAGACTTTCCTTTATACTCATATAACTTAATTTTAACACATTATGGCACATAAAAAGTCCGCAGGAACAACCAAAAACGGTCGCGATTCGAATCCAAAATACCTTGGGGTTAAAATCACTGAAGGTGATAAAGCTCAAGCTGGATCTATAATCATAAGACAGAGAGGAACAGACGTTCTTCCTGGCAAAAACGTAAGTATGGGTAAAGACCACACTCTTTTTGCCCTAACTCCTGGAACAGTAAAGTTTGGAACAAAAAGAAAAATGCATTTCGACAACACAGTTCACGTAAAAAAAATAGTTCACGTAGTCTAAAACAAAAAAACTCCCAATTGGGAGTTTTTTTGTTTTACCCTGCTACAATATTTACTGTAAGTTCAGCTTTTTTGCCCAGAGCTTCTATTGTGATTTTGTGTTCACCAGTTTCTTTTATAGGCTTTGCGAGAATAATAGAATCTGGATCAATATTTAATCTTGTCGATTTTAATATTTCAGAAACCAACATTTCTTTTGTTATACCAGCAAATAGGTGGCCTTTGTCGTTAGCTTTGCCTTTCAAAGTGATCACTGTTTTCTTTATTATCTCCAGATTCTTTAACAACAATTCTTCTTGGATCTTTTTGTTTGTTAGATCGTTGGCTTTTATAGCCTCCACTTTGGCGATGGAATCCTTTGTCGCGACTTTAGCCAAATTTTTCGGAATAAGCATGTTTAGAGCATAGCCATCTGCTACATCTTTTATATCGTATTTTCTACCAACTTTCGGAACATCTTTAAGTAATATTATTTTCATGCTTTTAGGTTATCACAAAAATACAATTTACGAAATTATCCCAAAATAAGCTTATATCCTAGGCGCGAGTCAGATTGTTTGGAATTATTTTGAGAGAATTTCTAGAGCTTTGTTTAGTTGAGTGTCTGTCTTATCTTTCTTGTAAGCCTCCTCATCGAGCTCAACTTCTACATCTGGTTTTATACCCTGATGAGAAATCGAGTTGCCATTTGGAGTGAGCCACTTTGCAATAGTTATTTTGAGAGAAGTGTCTGATGTTATGTCTATCAATTCCTGAACCGAACCCTTACCAAAAGATGTGGTACCAACGAGTGTTGCCACTCCATGTTCACTCAAAGCACCAGCCAAAATTTCGGAAGCAGAAGCAGACCCACCATCTATAAGAACAACTAGTTTTAGTTCATCGTTAAAAATATTATAACCCTTACTTCTGAAGATTTTTGTGTCTTCCTCGTATCTAAAATCTTCTTTCACCACCACCTTACCAGTTGGCAAAAACCACGATGCCATATCTATGGCCGCCTCCAGATACCCTCCTGGATTACCACGCAGATCTATGATCAGTTTATTTTTGCCAGATTCATAAAATTCTCTGAGTCCTTGTCTAAACAAATCTGGAGAAATGGCTGAGAAGCTATAAAGTCGGATAATGAACACGTCACCTTTTGTCTCTGTATCAACAGTTGGAAGATTTATAAAATCTCTGACGATATTGAGCTCGATGGGGTCTTTTGAACCATCTCTTATTATACTAAGTTTTACAGAAGTACCCCTCTTTCCTCTTATGAGTTTTACTGCTTGTTCCGTGCTCAGCCCCAAAGATAATGTTTCGTCTATTTTTATTATTTTATCCCCAGTTTTAATACCAGCTCTATATGCAGGAGTTCCCTTAACTGGAGCAACAACGGTCAAAACCCCGTCTCGAATATCCACTTCCATACCAACTCCCTCTATCTGACCACCGATCTCCTCGTTAAAAGCTTTTGCCTCAACTGGTGGGAAAAATGTAGTGTATGGATCACCCAAAGAAGCAACCATACCACCTATAGCACCATAAACTCGTGCCTCATCATCTATAGGCTCACTAGTTGTTGCTGTAGAAGATACATATTTTTCATTTATAACATCCCAAGCTTTCCAAAAAGGTCCAAAGTCTACATCTGCAGGAGTTGATGAACCAGTTTTGTTTACGATAGAAGCAACTTTGTTTTCCTCTTTCTGATCGTGCTTACCAAAAACAAATCCTGAAAAAAATATTCCCCCAGCAATCAGGAGGACTATTATCGTGTTGTTCCTATTTTTAAAAAAATCATTCATTTGTTAAACAATTATCTCAACAAATTATATTGCGGTCAAATTTATGTTGCAGATTTTAAAATCTCTTTCTCCTCATATCTCTCACTCACACATCTTTTCTCCAGACCGTTCGCTTTTCCAGCGGAAAGCTCACTTGGTCCTCGACCTCTATCTGTCAATGAGCTCTCTTTTCACTCGAGTCGTTGACAGAACCATGCTAGAGGTCTGCGGGGTCTTCCAAAAAGATGTGTGAGCGAGAGATTTTAAAATATTTGAATAACAATATATAATTAACTCATGATAAATACATACAAACATAGAGGTGAAACTTGGATCGATATAGATCATGGAACTACTGAGGAAATACACCAACTGATGGATACTTATGATATTCACCCATTCGTAGCAAAAGAGATGACATCTGCAACTCCGAAACCCCGAGTAGAGTTCCATGATGAATACATATATTGCATACTCCACTTCCCTGTTTGGAAACACACACACATCGAGGGAGACAAAGACCAGGAAGTGGATTTTATAATCGGCAAAGATGCACTGATAACAGCACGCTATGACACGATAGACTCTCTACACAAATTTGCAAAAGATCTCGAAGTTGATGAGATTTTGGATAAAAGTGGAGATGCAGTTCCAAAACATTCACATCGCATATTTATGAATATGCTCAGATCTTTGTATAACGGTTTGTTCGAAGAGTTGGAATATATCGATGACACAACAGAAAACATAACCAACAAAATATTCAAAGGAAAAGAAAAAGAGATGGTGGTAAAAATATCAGAAGTCACTAGAACTCTTCTACACTTCAAGAGAGTTACCGATTTGCATCGTGAAATACTAGAATCACTCTCACATCGAGGAAAAGAAATATTTGGAGATAAGTTTTCACAAGAAATGGAATCCATAATATTGGATTACCTAAAAATAAACACCACGATAAAATCCAACCTAGAAGTTCTTCACGAATTAAGAGACACAAACAACTCCATGCTCACCACAAAACAAAATGAGACGGTAAAACAACTCACAGTGCTCGGTGCCACACTGCTACCGATGAACCTCCTGTCATGGGTGTTTGCCATGAGAACTGGAGGAGTGCCCTTAGAAGACAACCCGAACGGTTTTTGGATCGTTATTACATTGATGTTAGTATATGCTTTACTGACCTTTATATACGCTAAACATAAGGAATGGATATAAAACTACAAGACACACTTTCCGGAGAAAAAAAGATATTTAAACCTATAAAAGAAGGTCAGGTTTCTATGTATAACTGTGGACCCACAGTGTATGACTATGCTCATATAGGAAATTTTCGAACTTTTATACTTTCGGATGTTCTAAGACGCATGTTTGAATACAATAGTTATGAGGTTGATAGTGTGATGAACATAACTGATGTCGATGATAAAACAATAAGACGAAGTCGTGATGAAGGAGTAAGTTTACACGAGCTAACACACAAGTATGAAGATTTATTTTTCTCTGACCTTGAAAGTCTCAACGTAAACAGAGCAAATAGAAAAAATCCTCGGGCAACAGAAAGTATTGCGGATATGATTTCACTTATAGAAAAAATGCTTGAGAAAGGAACTGCTTATAAAAGTTCTGATGGTGTTTACTTTGATATCACAAAATCAAAAGGATATGGTGCTTTAGCAAATTTGAATTTAGAAAACACAACCAAAGAACGTATTGCAAATGATGAATACGACAAAGCAAATCCTAGAGACTTTTCTCTGTGGAAGTTTTACTCAGAAGAGGATGGAGATGTTGGTTACGAAGCGCCGTTTGGAAAAGGCAGACCTGGCTGGCACATAGAATGCTCTGCCATGTCTATGAGTAGCCTTGGAGAAAACATCGACGTTCATACTGGAGGATCTGACTTGATATTCCCCCACCATACAAACGAGATTGCCCAATCAGAAGCAGTAACAGGAAAAACTTTTGTTAACTACTGGGTTCATGGTGGATTTATAACAATAGATGGTAAAAAAATGTCCAAGTCACTAGGAAATATTTTTACACTACAGGATATAAAAAATAAAAACATAGACCCTATTGCATACAGATATTTTGTTTTAGGTGGACACTACTCAACAATATTAAATTTTACATGGGATGCATTAGAAGGAGCACAAACTGCACTAAAAAGGTTACGGTCAAAAATCCAATCTCTACCAGATGGTGGAAATATTATAGAAACAGAATTTAATAGTTTTATAAATGATGATTTGGACACACCAAAAGTGTTGGCTCTCGTCTGGGATATCATAAAAGATGAAAAAATAAGTGATGCGGACAAAAAAGCAACTATTCTTGATTTTGATAGAGTTCTCGGATTGGAATTGGACAGAGTAGAAAACTTTGAAATACCAGAGGAAGTTAAGACCTTGTTGGAAGAAAGAAATAAAGCTCGTGAAAACAAGGATTTTGCAAAAAGTGACGAAATTAGAGAAAAAATAGAGCAACTTGGCTTTAATGTTAAAGACAGCTCAGAAGGTGCTCTTGTAACTCCCCGTTAACCACAGTTTTCCCACACATTGCCCCCATTGTGAATTAGGGGGATGTTTTTTTTGCATGATAGAATGTTCTTATGGCTGAGAAATTCCAAAAAAATAACATCATCGTTCAAACAGTTCCGAACAGACTACGCATACCTCCTCAAAACCTAGAAGCAGAGATGGCTCTTTTGGGTTCTGTAATGCTGAGACCAGAAGCATTGTTTGATATAGCAGATATCATAACTCTCGATTCTTTCTATTCTGAAAAGCATCGAATTATTTTCGAAACGATGATGGAGCTTTTTAACAAACGCTCACCTATCGACCTCCTATCCGTTTCCGCGAGACTCAAAGAAAAAGGTTGGTTGGATCAAATAGGTGGTAACACATATCTAACAGAAATAGTTAACGTCGTCCCTTCTTCAGCGAACATTGGCTACTATGCGCTCATCGTACAAAAGAAGTACATGATGAGACGACTCATCGAAGCCTCTGATCACATATCCCAAATCGGTTATGACGAAAACAAAGAGTTGGAAGAGATGCTGGATCATGCCGAGAAAAAACTTTTTGATGTTACGAACTTTAACACTTCACACAAATTCGTCCCGATCAAAGACGAACTGGCAGAAGCATGGGAACGTCTAGATAGACTACACACTGATGGAAACGGTATGCGAGGAATCCCTACTGGTTTTGCCGATATAGATAACAAACTTTCTGGTTTCCAAAAATCAGATCTCATCATACTCGCAGCTAGACCGAGTATGGGTAAAACTTCTTTGGCTCTCGATATAGCTCGCCAAGCTGCGGTAAACCATGATGTTCCGGTCGGAATATTCTCTCTAGAAATGAGTAGCCAACAACTAGTGGATAGAATGCTCGCTGCACAGTCAAACGTGGACGCATGGAAACTCCGTACAGGTAAACTTTCTAGACAAGACGACTTTGAAGCGATACGTGGATCTCTCGACAAACTAAACAAAGCTCCTCTATACATAGACGATCAACCAGGAAACAACATCTTGAAAATGCGTTCCATCGCCAGAAGATTGAAAAGTGAAAAAGGATTGGGTCTCATAGTAGTAGACTACTTGCAACTAATGGTCCCAACTCAAACAAAGAACGATAACGTTGTTCAACAAGTTACAGAAATATCTCGCTCACTTAAAAACCTTGCTCGTGAACTAGATGTTCCAGTTCTCGCTCTTTCACAGCTATCCCGTGCCGTAGAACAACGTGGTGGTAGACCTAGACTATCAGATCTTCGAGATTCAGGATCTATCGAACAAGATGCGGATGTTGTTATGTTTATTCACCGAGAAGACAAATACAAAGATGAAGCAGAAAGAACCAACATTGCCGAAATTCTCATAGAAAAACACCGAAACGGCGAAACTGGTAAAGTTGACCTGTTCTTCAATGAGAAAAAAGCTACTTTCCAGAATATGGATAAGTCGCAGTACGGCGGTGCCGAGAAAGAATTTAGTGACTTCTAGAAACTTCCAAATTTAGCGAACTCCTTCGTTGAAAATGTAAAAATCCTCGTCATCTTACGACATGTAAGCCTCCTCGCCTTTTTACATTTTCGCCTCGAATTTCATCTAAATTTGAAAGTTCTAATTCAGTGGTTATTTGTTATAATTAAAAATCATGGACAATACACAGAAACTCATAGAACTATTCAAGGAATTCCCTGGAATCGGTCCGAGACAAGCCAAAAGGTTTGTATATTTTTTGCTCAACAGGAACTCTGCATACGCAAACGATCTCGCTGGTCTCATCAAAGATGTTAGATCCACAGTTCACTCTTGTGATACTTGTTTCAGATTTTTTCCGAACAACAAAAACTCATCCTGTTCTGTTTGTTTGGATTCTAGTAGAGACAAGACTCATATCATGTTGGTCTCAAATGATGTAGATTTCGAAAATATAGAAAAAACACATTTTTATAACGGCTACTATTTTATTCTCGGTGGAACAATACCCATACTGGATAAAAACCCAGAAAGAAAAATACGACAGGGCGAGCTGTTCAATACCCTAGAAAGAAAAATAAAAGAAGGTTTGAAAGAAATAATAATAGCCATGAACTACAACCCCGAAGGAGAAAATACCCTGAACTATCTAGTCCAGATTCTTGAGCCTTTGGTGAACAAAAACAACATAAAAATCTCGACTCTAGGACGAGGGTTATCCACAGGTACAGAGCTAGAATACTCTGACAGTGACACCATAAAGAACGCCTTGAAGAATAGACAATAGGGGTGTATTATTATGTTAGAGCTTGACCACGAGAATTAGTTTGCAAGTTTTGTTAACTAATTCGCGTGGTCAGGTAATGACAGATAGGGCCGTATCGGTCTAAAGTCTAGCTGTCTAACGCAAGTGCAAGTGTCGGTCTGAGATTTTGTTCAGGGATAGCTTTGGTGGGAGGTGTAGTTTATCACACCATCCAAGACCACCATATAATCTTGGCCACGCGGGCAATATTGTTCTTCACTGCTTCACCCAAGAAGCATCCGTTGCGGACTCCCCGTCCGCCCAAACAACGTCCGATCTCCTCTGGAGGTCGGGCGTTAATTTTTTATATTAGACATGAAGATTCTCCAAAACTCGTCGAAACTATACTTTTTCTGGAACTCTGCGGAACCTGTGAAAGAGTGAGCAGGAAGAAATTTGCCAGCAGGCAAATATTCTGTGTCCAGAAAAAGTATGGTTGAGTAAGAGTTTGGGAGATATTTTAAATCAAATAAACGGCTCACCCAGGTGAGCCGTTTATTTGATTAGAGTTTTATTTGATTCCAGTGATCTCTACTTTGAACCAAGGTTGTCGGTGTCCGTTCTTTTTGAAATATCTAGACTTTTGTTTGTATTTTATAACTTCAACTGTCTTGTTTCTTCCAACTTCTTTTAGAGTAGCCTCTACAGATGCTTTTTCTATAAAAGGTGTGCCGATAGTAGCGTTTTTGCCGTCATCAACTAGCATGACTTTATCGAAAACTACCTTGTCTCCAGCCTTAAAATCACCCTTTATTTTCTCAATCTTAACAACGTCTCCCTTTGAGACTTTGTATTGTTTTCCCCCTGTAGATATGACTGCGAATTCCATAGTTCCACTATACTACAAAAAAAGCCTATGAATTGCAAGTAATACCCAGTAATAAATAGGAATATACACAGTTTTCATTGACCAGATGCATAAACAAGTGAGATAATGATTAGACTTATTAAATTAATATTAATCAAGACCAATATGCCTAAAAAATACATTAACCCCCATCATCATGTAACTCCGTGGGTAGCGATGATCATCATCGCAGCCATAAGTGCAACAATGGGGTATTTTATTTGGGCCAACGCCAACGAATCATGGGGATATGACTATGTTTACCCAGAATTCAACAAGAAAATTAGTAGAATCTTGACACAAACTCAAACTATTGGCTGGAAAACGTATCGAGATGAAGGTTATGGTTTCCAAGTAAGTCATCCGTCAAAATTCTCTGACACTGTTAGTTCTGTTGTTGCAAATTCTATACTTGGTGCAGGTCAGAAAACTGTTCCAGGAACATCTGTTGGTCCACTCATTTTTATCAAAGCAGATAGTGCTGAACTAAGAAAACTAGCCACAACAAAGTTCAATGTGTATTGGAACTATGCTAGTAGACTAGAGTCTCCAAAGGATTACTGTTCCAAAGGTGTTATAGAAAATACAAACCTCGATATAAGAGTTGCTTCTTGTGATAAAGACGGCAAGAAATCAAACTATGCCATAATCAAAGGCACAAACTTTGATATATTCGTAGACGGAGCTACAAGTGGATACAATAAAAACCTTCTCGATGCATACGGACCAGCTGGTAATATGTCTCAAACAGAATTCACTCAGATCATATCTACTCTGAAGTTAATCTAAGGCTCTGGATCCTCAACTCTTACTCAACTATACTTTTTCTGGA
>CAZKFS010000009.1:0-18961 GCA_964552275.1 uncultured Candidatus Saccharibacteria bacterium
ATCTATAACAAGATACGCATTGAAACCAGCGGAGGGAGTTAAACTGTCTAGAATTGTTGGCCTTCAAAACGACTTGGCTCTCGCTCTGGCTGCACACCCAATACGTATTGAAGCGCCAATTCCCGGAAAATCACTTGTTGGTATTGAAATCCCAAACAGCACCAAAACAACAGTTGGTCTCGGTACACTCCTCGCCTCTCCTGACTTCCAAAATTCCGACAAACCTCTCATGATGTGTCTTGGTAAAGGTATCTCTGGAATGTCCTACTTTGGAAACTTGGCCAAAGCTCCTCACCTGCTTATCGCTGGTTCAACTGGATCTGGTAAGTCAGTAACGATACATACAGTTATAACATCCCTTCTGTATCGCAACTCTCCTGATAACCTAAAGTTTATAATGATAGATCCTAAACGTGTGGAGTTAACTCTTTATAACAAAATACCTCACCTCCTGACTCCTGTTATAACTGAAGCAAAGAAAACCATACTGGCTTTGAAATGGGCTGCAAAAGAAATGGATAGGAGATACGATATATTACAAAAAGAAGGATTACAAAATATTTCTTCTTACCACAAAAACATAGTCGAACCAGAAATAAAAAGGCTTAAAAACAAAAAAGCGGACCCTGAGGATAAATCCGTGGAGACAATGCCATATATAGTAATAGTCATCGATGAGTTGGCAGATATAATGCAAGCATACCCGAGAGAACTAGAAGCTGGTATCGTTCGTCTAGCCCAGATGTCTCGTGCTGTTGGTATCCACCTCATACTCTCAACCCAAAGACCTTCGGTAAACGTTATTACAGGACTTATCAAAGCCAACATCCCTTCACGTATCGCTCTCCAGGTAGCGTCTCAAATAGACTCACGAACAATCCTAGATATGAGTGGAGCTGAAAAACTCCTCGGAGCTGGAGATATGCTTTACCTATCTGGAGAAATGTCTCAGCCTCAACGTATACAGTCTGCGTATATATCAGAAGGTGAAGTAAAATCTGTCGTGAAATACCTAGTGGATAGTTACGCAAATGAAGTCCCGAGTGAAATAAACCTATCTGGAGACACCAACGGATCATCCGGCAAAAACAACATATTTGAAGCAACTTTGGAAGATGAAAAAATAGAAAATGAAGACGATCTATATGAAGATGCAAAACAAACAGTTATGGAAGCAGGCAAAGCCTCTACTTCATATCTCCAGCGAAAACTCGGTATTGGTTATGCTAGAGCTGCACGTCTCATAGACATGCTCGAGGAACGTGGAGTTATAGGTCCTGGATCTGGGGCTAAACCTCGAGAAGTTCTAGCTGGCGGACAAAGTGATGTTGAAAATAACCCGCCGAGTGAATCCTAAATGAACAGAAACGCCAAATCCATACTAAAAACCATCCTATTGTCCATCCTTGGACTAATTATCATCGGATATTCCCTATTTCAGGCCCAAAAACTCCTCAGAGGTCCTATTATAGAGATATACACCCCAGAAAATGGGGCTACTTATAGCCAAACTCTCATAGAAATAGAAGGAAGGGCTAGGAATATCTCCTATTTGAACCTGAACGACAAAGCCATATTTACTGACAAAGACGGCTACTTTAAAGAGAAATTGCTCCTATCCCCTGGCTATAATATAATTAAGCTAGATGCAAAAGATAAGTTCAAAACTTATAGAGAAAAAAGATTGGAGCTGATATTAAAAGAATACTAATAACTTTAACAAATCTCTTTGAGAAAATATTTTTAGAAACTCTCGCAGGTGATTTAGAAAACAACGACGAACGAGAAGAAGACTGGAGCACTGTTTGAGCAAAGCGAGTTTGCGGGAAGGCTCTGGAGTGAGGAAGATTGTTTTCTTAGATCACCGAGACAAGCAAAACTCACCAGAGTTTATGCGGTTTCTAAAAATATTTTAGAAAAAGAGATTCGTTATAAAAAAATTATGCAAAAGAAAAAAACACCGAAACCAGACAAGGAACAAGTTGGAACAGTAAACGTAGAAAACACTCTGAGAGAAATCAGAACAAAGTTCGGTGATGATTCTATTATGATGCTTGGTGACAAGCCTCATGTAGATGTAAACTCTATTTCTACAGGATCTATAGGACTAGATGCAGCACTCGGAGTCGGTGGACTTCCTCGTGGCAGAATAATAGAAATATTTGGACCAGAGTCTTCTGGTAAAACTACCCTGTCTCTACATGTTATTGCTGAGGCACAAAAGAAAGGTGGTGTCTGTGCATTCATCGATGCTGAACATGCCATGGACCCTGAATACGCCCAAAGACTGGGTGTAAACATAAACCAACTACTCATCTCCCAACCAGACAACGGTGAACAAGCACTAGAAATAGTAGAGTCTCTGGTACGCTCTGGAAAACTAGACGTTATCGTTATCGACTCTGTAGCAGCGCTGACACCACGAGATGAAATAGAGGGAGATATGGGAGCTCACCACGTGGGTAAACAGGCTCGCCTTATGTCCCAAGCACTCAGAAAACTAACAGCTATCGTAGCCAAATCTAAAACTATTGTTATTTTCATAAACCAGATCCGTATGCAGATCGGTGTTATGTTCGGAAACCCAGAAACAACTCCAGGTGGAAAAGCTCTAAAATTCTACACTTCTGTTCGTATAGATATCCGACGTATTGCCCAAATAAAAAAAGGTGAGGAAATCATGGGAGGACGTATCAGAGTAAAGGTTGTAAAAAACAAAGTCGCTGCTCCGTTCAAACAAACAGAGTTTGACCTTATGTATAACGAAGGTATTTCTCGCGAAGGTGAGCTTATCGCCTTGGGTGAGAAAATGGGAATTATTACAAAATCCGGAACATCATATTCATTTGGTGAAGAAAAGCTGGGTCGTGGATACGATGCCACTCGCCAGTTTTTGAAAGATAAAGCAAATAAAAAAATAGCCGATACAATACTGAAAGAAATCCGCGCAGGACTTTCTAAAAATGGTGGATCTGTGGTTGCAAGTACCGGTGAATCTTCTAGTTCTGAGGAATAAAAATCATTCATAATTATTTTTTCTTCACGTCCTCGCCTTTTGAGAAACAATAAAATAATTTTCTCTGTCTTCCGCGGACTTCCTTTGGTCGCACCTCCGGTGTGTTGCGCTTACGACTAGAGAAAATTATTTTTGTTTCTAACAAAAGTCTGCGAATGTTCAGAAAAATTAATTATTCATTCCTTTGTCAGTTTTTTAATAGCAGAAAACCGGCTCGAGAGTGAGACGGCTCCTGCGTCTCGGCTCCTGGCCGGCATTAGATCATGTAAGCTTTCTCCATGATATTACGGTGTACTGGGTCGATGTCATGGCGTTCCCCAATATCGCACATTGAGATCGTTACGACTCCTTCCATTGTGGGCTCTCGAACCACATCGATCTCGGAATACAGCACACCTTCGTGCGTATCGACGGGATCATTGAGAAGAACTCCGGTCTTCAGGAGTGCGATGCGAATCGCAGCCGAAGCACCAGACTCCGAGTCATTCTTGGCCCCAAAAGGCATCCCGAGATTACCGTTCGGCAACCTCAACAGCGAGACAATCCCGAACGTATCCTGAATCCAGACGTATACCATGAACCCTCCACCTCTTTGTATTATACACCCAAAATGGTGTAAAGTCAAGTCTATATTTTGTGGCCTAAATAGGCTATTATTTCCCCTGTTACCTTAACTTAAACTTATATGGCAATGTTAGATTATAGTGAAATAACAGAAAGAAAATACATCGTATTTAACGGCGAACCTTGGGAAGTACTCACCTCTCATGTTTTCAGAAAACAACAAAGAAAACCTGTTAATGCCACAAAACTGAAGAATCTTATTACTGGCAAGGTGACAGAACAGTCTTTCCACGTATCAGAAAAAGTAGAAGAAGCAGAGATTGATCAAAAAGACGCAAAGTTTCTATATGAAAATCGTGGAGAGTTTTGGTTCTGTGACCCAAAGGACCCAAGTGATAGATTTCAAATAAAAGAAGAAACTATCGGAATACAGAGCAAATTTTTAAAAAAGGATTCTGTTATACAGGTTCTTTCTTTTGAAGACAAAAATATTGGAGTAAAAATGCCAATCAAAGCTGAGTTAAAAGTTATCGAAGCTCATCCTGCAGTCAAAGGAAATACTGCTCAAGGAGGAACAAAAACTGTAAAACTAGAAACTGGTGCTGAGATACAAGTTCCTATGTTTATAAAAGAAGGAGAGATTATCCGAGTAAATACAGAAACTGGTGAGTATACAGAACGAGCATCTTCTGGATTTTAAACAAGGTTTTTTAATTTATCTAAACTATTTTTTATAGTTCCCTCTAAATCATTTGAAATTGGGATATTGTTCAATCTGGCAACATAATCCAAGTATTTCATCTTTTCTGCGTTTTCTGGATAGCCCAGAACAATCTTCCCTGTTTTCAAGAACATACCAAACTCAACATTCGTCGTAAAACCTGGAAGATACACGTCTCGTGGTATCCAGAAAATAATAACCGTTGAATAGTTTAGATATTTTAATTCCCAATCTACTTGCTTGTCATAGTCTCTAGGCCAGTTGCCATCCCTTGGTAATGGTATAAATACACTACCATTAAAACCCTGCTTTTCTAATAACTCTATTGCATCTGGTCTCCAATTAAATCCGCCATCTTGCCTCGGACTTGGACCTGCTAAAAAAATGCTTCCTGAACCAACATCTTCTGGTTGTTCTTGAGAATAAACTAGATTCATATTTTGATTATACATTATTCTAAAAAACCTCCAATCGGAGGTTTTTTTATTTATCTAGAAACAAATGGTAGTAGCCCCATAAAGCGAGCTCTCTTCACAGCATTCGCCAAATTTCTCTGGTGCTTTGCTGTTACACCTGTTCTCTTTCGAGAAATGATTCTCGCATGAGGATTGAGGAACTTTTTCAAAAGATCCACATCCTTGTAGTCTATGTATTTTATATTATTCTCAGTGAAGTAACACTTTTTATTAGAATTCATAATTTTTTATAATTTTAATTTTAGAACGGTATATCCTCAGGGTTAATTTCTTCTTCCGGGTATTCGATGGTGTCTAGTGCTTTTTTGTTATCGTCATGAGCAGGAGTCTCAACAGATGGTGAGTATGGAGCTCCACCCTCTTTTCTAGGACCAAACTGGATTCGATCAGCGATGATCTCTGTTCGGTATTTCTTAACACCACCAGCATCATCCCAAGATCTAGTCTGCATTCTGCCCTCTACTAGAATAGAACTTCCCTTTCTCATATATTGTCCAACTATCTCTGCTTGTTTTCCAAAGACAACAATATTGTGATAATCAACATTTTCTTGCTTTGCCCCATTCTTGTCTTTCCAAACTCGATTTGTGGCAACAGAGAAACTCGCAACTTTAATACCTGATGGAAGAGCCTTTATCTCTGGATCTCGAGTAAGGTTTCCGATTACCATTGCTTTGTTTAGATACATAATTTTATGTTAGTCTATTAAGCGACAACCAGCTCATCTATCTCCTTATCAACCTCCTTTGAAACAACTTCTTTTTCTTCCAAAACCTCATCAACAACCTCTGAAGGAACTTCCTCTTCTCGTTTTGACTTATCTTCTCTTTGAAGTTTCATCTTTCCGTTAAGAAGTGTGTTCTCTCTAACTGTCTTAATAATAATGTAACGTAGGACATCTACATTGGCATCTAGAGACTTCTTTACTGCTTCAATCCCTCCTGCTTGTGGCAGGTCTTTTGGCATTTCAAACTTTATCCAACCAAAGTATGCTGTATCACACTTGTATCTGGATGTTTGAACAACCTTTGTCATTGAGTATGCTAGATCGATAAGAACTGGATTCTCATCTGAAATCACTGCACCGCCTGCAGAAGTCAACATCTCTTTTAGAGCTGAAGCTTTAGCAGGAACTTGCTCAACAGCAAGGGACGGAAGTAGTAAATAAGAGACCTCATAAATTGCCCCTGTATCACCCTTTTCTTGTGTTTTTTCTATTTCCATAAGGCAAACACTATCACAATATAGCCCCCTACGCAATAGAAGGAAAAGACCGCCTCACATTGTCCAAAATAGCCATTCTGACCACCTCCAAAGGCTCATTTTTAAGCTCTGCCAGCCTTTTTACAACCTCTGGAACATAGAGCGGAGAGCACCTTTTACCACGGTGTGGAACGGGCGCCACAAACGGCGCATCCGTCTCAGACATCATCATATCCAGCGGAGTATACTTTACCAACTCGTCGTAGTCATGGGTAAAGGTGATAACTCCAGTAAATGAAACTGTAAATCCAATAGCCAGAAACCTCCTTAATACATCTGTATCTCCAGCAAAGAAATGTGCATTCCCCCTGACTTTATCTCCAGAAATTTTTACATGATGTTCGAGTATACTGAGAGCATCGTTGTAGGCATCTTGAGTCCCCTTGCTAGATCGAATATGGAGCATGAGCGGTAGATCATGAGATAAAGCTAGATCTATATGATATTCAAATATTGTTTTCTGTATCTTCTTTAATTCCTGATTGTCACTGTCCATCCTAAAGTAGTCCAGACCACACTCGCCTATTGCCACAACTTTTTTATTGTCGAGTAGAGACTCAAGGCGTGTATCAAAAGTAGAATTCGTGTCCACGTCTCCGGGATGTTGTCCAATACAAGCAAACAAATTCTCATGATCTTTTGCAAGCAAAATAGCTTTGTTTGACGACTCAAAATCAGTCCCTATGGTTATAGTTCCTATTTTTGCTTTCTTTATTTTTTCTATCTCTTCCTCCCTATCTTTATCAAAGTCTGGAAAGTATAGATGGGAATGCGCATCAAAGTATTCTAATTTCATTTTAGTCTTTTCTTAAGAATAGTGGAGTTCCCGGAGATTTGTTTTCTTTTATAAGATCAATTATTTTTTCTGATGTTTCAGGAAGAATTGGCTCAAGCAACACTGCGATCTCCGCTAGATTATTAAGTAGATACGTCAGTTGCTTTTGTGCTGCTATTTTATCATTTTTAAAAACAATAAATGGTTTTTGCTCCTGTATTAGAACATCTAACCAAGTCATCCACGACCAAATTGAGACAGTTGCATCATTTATTTCGAAAGAATTAAGTGATTTCAGAACATTCTTCGCGGTTCCCGAGAAACTCTCGATATTGTTGGGATCTTTCCATAAGATTTCTGGTTGATCATCAAAATATTGACTGGCCATTTTCATAACCCTTGATACTAGATTACCCAAACCATTTGCTAGTTTTGCATTGTATGCAGATTTAAAACGTTCCAAAGTAAACGGTGTATCTTCAAAAGAAGACATCTCCGCTAAAAGAAAATACCTCACAGCGTCAGCGCCATACTCATTTACCAAATCAAAAGGGTTAACTGTGTTTCCCAAAGACTTACTCATCTTTGTCCCACCTTCTGCAGTCACGAAACCATTTATAATTATTTGTTTCGTGTTTGGTAAATCACAAGCCATGAGCATCGCTTGCCACATTGCTGACTGTTGACGGAGATTGTCCTTTCCACAGTATTGCACAGTCTCACCATCTCTCCAGAATTTATCAAATTTTTCTTTATCCTCTGGCCAACCCAAAGCAGAAATATAGTTAACCAAAGCATCAAACCAAACATACATCACATGATCCTCGTCATCCGGAACAGGAACCCCCCAAGACATTTTCTCTTTAAGTCTAGATATAGAGAAATCCTCTAGTCCCCTTTCTACAAAAGATTTTATTTCGTTATATCTAAAACTAGGAACAACAAAATCAGGATTTTCTTCATAGAACTTGAGTAACTTGTCTTTGAAATCTGAAAATTTAAAAAAGTAATTTTCTTCTTCTATTGTTTCTACCTCTCTGTTTGGGTGAAGTGGACATTTTCCATCAACCAGCTCGGAGTCTGTTTTTTCTAGCTCACAACCAACACAGTATTTTATCTTGTATGGTTTTTTATAAATATAACCATTATCCTTACATCTTTTCCAAAACTCTTGAGCAGCCTTTATATGATGCTCATCTGTAGTTCTAATAAAATTTATGTCTTCCGACACACCCAAAGCTTTTGGCAAAAGTTTAAAAGTCTCTGCATATTTATCTACATACTCTTTAACATCTTTTCCCTCCTCCAAAGCTCCAGTAAAAAGTTTCTGACCATGCTCGTCTGTGCCAGTATTAAAAAACACATCATAACCTTGAAGTTTTTTGGAGCGAGCAATAACATCTGCCCGAATCATCTCCATAGCAAAACCGATATGGGGATCCGAGTTAACGTAAGGTAGCGTAGTTGTAATATAAAAAGATTTTTTCATCCCGTTAGAAAGTAAAATTAAACTTATTTCTGTGCATTCAACATCTTTTCAATCCTCTCAATCTTGTCTCTTTCAAAATCATCAAAAAATTCCATTATAACTGCTGCTATAGGAACTGACAAAACTAGTCCAATAAATCCCGCTAACTGCCAGCCTATCGCCAAAGCCAAAATAGAAACAACAGGAGAAACACCCACAACTTTCTTTACCACTAGTGGATATATCAACTGATTTTCGAATTGGTGAACAATTATATACAAACCAACAACGATAAGTGCTAGGGGTAAACCCCCACTAGAAAAAGCTATGAGTGTTGCTGGTATAGAAGCTAAGATAGGTCCAAACAAAGGAATAATCTCAAATGCAGCAGCGAGCACAGCCAAAAGTAATGCGTTAGGAACATTGATTATAAGGAGGCCAAGATAAACCAACATGCCGATTATTATGGCCAGAACCAGTTGACCCTGCATCCATAGACCTATTTTTTTCTGAGATCTCATCCACAGAGAAACCACATATTTTTCATGTTTTATTGGTGTGATAGCTTTCAGGAATTTTCCCACACCGTCCTCTTCTACAGACAAATAAAAAGATAGAATAGCAATCAAAAAGAATGACATTATGCCACCGAATATACTCGCAACAGTACCAAATGTATTTGAAGATATACTGTTAATAACAGAATTTATTTGTCCTATGATTTCATTCAAATTTAGGCCACTGACGAAAGGCTGAGAAGACAGGAACCCGTTATTAGCAATCGAGCTAGAGAGGACATTTGCGTTAAAATACTGTGATGAGTTTTGTAAAAAAACCATCGAGTCAGAGAGCAAAGGAAGTAAAAGAAAGAAAACTGCACCAACAATACACAGGGCTATAGATAGATATATTAAAATAACCGAAAAAAGTCTTGGTACACCTCTCCTAACAAACCACTGTGCTCCTGGTTCCACCGCCGAAGCAATGACTATAGACATTAAAACCACCAAGACTATATCTTTCAAAATAAAAAGTAGAAAGAACAAAAGACCGATAATTATAGCTTTGGCTATAGTGCCAGCACTTATGCTTACGACATGATCTCTGTGTTCCATATAAACCACATGGTAGCACAAATACAACTAGAAGTGAAAAACTTTCTCGATGGACTCAGATTCTTTCAATCCCCCAACAATTGCAAGATTTAGCGACTTGTCTACAAAAATCTCGTTTGCCAAAGTCTTTATTTCTTCGCTTGTAACAGACTGTATTTTGTTTATTAGTTGCTCTGGAGACAAAATTTCTTTTGATAAAACTTCTTGAGTTGCATAGTACTCTGCCAGAGAATCCGATGTTTCCAGACCTAGATAGATATTTCCGATCAAATAGTCCTTTGCCTTTTTTAATTCCGACTCAGGAACCAACTCAAGACAAAAACGTTTCAATTCTTGTAGAATAGCTTGGATGACTTCTTCTACCCTTTTTATATCAGTCCCCGTAGAAACAGCTAGATAACCATGATCAGTATATTTGTCCACGCCAGAGTTTATATAATAACCAGCCCCCATATCTTCTCTAATTCTCTGGAACAAACGTGAACTCATACCGCTTCCCAGAATGGTGTTCAAAATTCTCAGGACCCTATTCCTTTCATCGCTTGCTCCAAAAGTTCTAACACCCAAAATCATGTGGGTCTGGTCTGATTCTTTGTATTTTACTTTAACAGATGGTTTTGTTTGACTCTCTACAACAGTTACTTTTTGATCCTTTGAGGATTGTGGTATGTCTTTAAAGAATTTGTCTATTTTGGAGGTTATGGTTGATTCATCAAAGTTTCCTGAAATTATGATTGTAGTTGCATTAGCTACATAATGTTTTGATCTATATTCCACAAAATCTTTCTGAGTCATCTTAGTTATATTTTCTTTTGTTCCAGCAACACTCCAACCAGAAGGTGTGTCTCCATAAAGGAGATTCATAAATAACTCGTGAACCACGTGTTGTGGAATATCTTCATACATATTTATTTCTTCGATTATTACACCTTTTTCTTTATCTATTTCTTTTTGATCAAAAGTTGAATTTTTATATATATCAGAAACAACATCCAAAATTTTATCTAGATGGTTTGGGTGTGACTTTGCATAATAGCCAGTAAATTCTTGAGAAGTAAAAGCGTTACTCTGTGAACCTATACTATCTAGTTCTAGTGAAATATCTATTGAACGAGGTCTTTTTATTGTTCCTTTAAAACACATGTGTTCCAAAAAATGCGAGATGCCATTTTGATTTCTTGTTTCATATTTTGACCCAGCAGAAACAACCACGAGTGCAGTGACTGAGAGGTTATCCTTCATAGGAATAGTTATAAGAGTCAAACCATTTTCTAAAGTTTGTTTTTTAAAATTCATTTTATTGTAGTAAAACTATAGCTGAGATCTGACGTAAGAAACTAGATCCGAAACTCCCATTCTTTTCTGTTCACCTGTATCTCGATCACGCACGGTAACTCCAGCGTCTTGTTCAATAGTTTCAAAATCAACAGTAACACACCATGGGGTACCTATTTCATCTTGTCTTCTGTATCTTTTACCAATATTTCCGTTATCGTCAAAAACAACTGCGCCAAATTCTTTTTTCAATTGCTTGTATATCTCGCGAGCTTTTTCAACCAACTCTGGTTTGTTTTTAAGGAGTGGAAAAACTGCAATTTTGACTGGAGCGATTTTTGGAGAAAGTTTAAGAACAACACGTATTTCTCCTTCAATCTCCTCTTCATAATATGAATCTGATAGAAACGCAAGAAACATTCTTCCCATGCCAACTGATGTTTCCAAAATCCATGGAATATATTTTTCTCCAGTATGAGGATCAGTGTAATTAAGGTCAGTGCCAGAATATTCCATATGTTGATTTAAATCATAATCAGAACGATCATGAATACCCTCAAGCTCATCAAAACCTGTTGGAAAATTGTATTCAATATCCCAAGCGTCTTTAGCATAAAAAACTAGATTTTTGTGTTGTACAAATCTTAGATTTTCAGGTTTTATACCAAGATCAACATACCAATCAAAACGATTCTTCTTTATTTTCTCATATTCTTCTTTATTTTCATTAGGTTTAACAAAATACTGACTATCTGCTTGTTCCAATTCACGCGTCCTAAATAAAAAGTTTCTTGGAGATATTTCATTACGAAAAGCTTTTCCTATTTGAACTATACCAAAAGGAACTTGCATGCGTGTTGAATTGATAACATTTTTGAAATTTAAATAAATACCCTGACAAGCCTCTCCAGGAAGATACACTGGTGTTTTACCCTCAGCAGTGAAGTCACCTAAATTTGATTTTACAAGCAAATTAAATGAACGAACTGGTGTAAAATCATGCGAGCCGCATTTCGGACAAGAAATTTTATTTTTGTTTTCTTCAAAAAGATTGCTCAATGTTGTTTCCGACATCTTCTCATCTGCTGAAACTCCAATATTATTTAATTCTTTATCAACTCTAATACGAGTATTGCATTTCCTACATTCAGACAATGGATCAGAAAAACCACTGGTATGCCCAGAGGCTTCCCAAACCCTAGGATCCTTAAACATTGCTGAATCAATTCCAACATAATCATCTCTCAAATATACATGAGCCTTCCACCATTCACTTTTTAGATTGTTCAAAAGTTCTACCCCATTAGGACCAAAATCATAAAGACCAGCCATACCCCCGTATATTTCAGAGCCCTGAAATATAAAACCTCGCCTCTTACAAAGAGAGACTATTTTTTCCATCAAATCTTGTTTCTTTTCTTCTGCCATATAGGTCTATACTACATTGACTTGCGAAATTAGCAAAGACTGCCTACTTTACAATAACACTATCACCGTTTTTATAACTAGGATCAGAATACTCTGTAGTTACTCCAGAAAGAGTCTTTTTTATCTCAGTATTTGTATATGTATCAACTGCAGATGCATTTACCTCAGAAACTATAATTGGTGTAGTTCCAGTTTGGTTAACACTAGGAATAATTCCAACTTTAAAATAAACTGACTTCGGAGAATAAGCGAAACCAGCTCCATAAGAGACATTGCCGATTTCCCATGTAACTAACCTGGTGTCCACATCATAAGTTATATTCTCTGATGAAGGAGAAACTTCGCCCTTCCAAGAAACTCCTGTTGGCAACTCGGCAGTTACTACAGCATTCTTTAGATCGTTATTAGCATTAGTCAAAACCCAGTTTATTGTGTATGTAGATTCAGCATCAGCCTTTGGAGGTATCGGCCCTATATTACTAAAAGGTCCAACACTCCTATAGGATCTAGCTGTCAAAGCAACTTGAGAAACTATTTTTACAACCACCTCTACAACAGATGAGATCTGTCCTGAGTCCAGTCCAGAACGATCCCCTTTCATAAGAACACGCATATCCACATGAGGATTTTTGATAGATCTGATTGTATTCATGTCTCCTATGGAAGCTGCAGACAAACTAAACCTTCCACTCTCACCAGGTGATATGTCAGCTAAAACTGGTGTAGTATTTTTGTCCCAAAAAACAGTATTATCAGTAGATCTGAAAAATCCTCCGCTACCAGGAACAACTGTTTCCCTATTAAAAACATTACCAGATAGAGTTGCTTCAATAGTCGAATTTAATATTTTATCAGGCAAAGTATTCTGCCAATTAATACTGTATTGGATACTTTGTCCTGCCTGTGCAACTAAACCAAGTGATGGTGCAACCTCCAAACCGAAAAATGACTTTCTTATACCAATAGTTATATCAGACTCTACCAAAGGAGTATCTATGTCATTTGACGAGTCGGAGCTATTTGTCCCAACAAAGACTCTGAAAGATCTGTCTTCCATGTTTTGTCCAATAAGAACACCTGAAACTGTTAGAGTTTTTTTGTCTCCATTTTTTAAGTCACCAACCAACCATACAGAATTATCACGCAAAGGTTTCAAACTAGAACTTTTGTATGTAAAACCATATGGATATTCTATCTTTACCAAAGAGTCTTTGACGACAACACTCGAGTTTGAAGTTAGATCAATTACTATCTTTACCTCTTGTCCAGAATTTATTTCTTTTGGGTATTCGATATTCAAAAGAAGTGGTGAAGATCCTATATACACATCATAAGTTTTTTCTTTTGAAAAAGTAGCGTTTGAACCTTTCACTTTATACTCTAGTCTAAAAGTAAAGGTTTTTATAGAATCTTTTTCACCAAAAAGAAGTGCTCTGACGGTGTGATCCGAAGTACCACTATTCACTATAGTGCCGAGATCTACTTGTTCATATGTTAGGTTTTCATTGTTACCGCCAACTTTCTTTGTACCTGCTGGGTAGTTTATAAACAAATTCACTTCATCAATATTTGTTCTATTGCTATTTAGTATAGAAAGACCAATATCCAAAGCTTCTCCCGAAGATACAGATGTTGGTGCAACAATATTTATATCTACATTACTGGAAGAAATCATGTTGATTCCACCAAAAAATACAAAAAGTGCTACTCCCAGAGAAAGCAGAAAAAAGACAACTGAACCGATAAAAAATTTATTAAAAAAAGAGTTATTTTTCTTCTTCATAACTTCAGGTGAAAAATCGAAAGATTTTGGGGCACCCCAACTAGTGGCTACATCTACTTCGTGCTTAGGAATAGCAGTATGCTCTTCCATTTCTAAAGGTGGAGCATTTCTAGAATAAAGAGATCTTTTCAGATTTTCAATCTTGCTTTTTTCGAAATCCATCAGGAAATTATATCATAATTTTAATTTTCTGTTACAACTGACTCTCTCTTAGGGCTTTGTTTATCACAGAAACCAGAGCGACTTTTTCCTCACCAACATTATCCAAAACTTCGTCATCCCAAAATAAAGTATTGTCCAAAAATTTATCTGTAGACTCGTTTTTATCGACATAGCCAAGTTCAAAAAGTATCCTAAGCACAATCAAAATTTCAAAATTGTGTATTTTTTTCTCATCTACCTCCTTTAGGAAAACAAAACCAGATTTTAATATCTCAAAGATTTCTCTATGTGGAGACTCCCCTGTAATCATCTTTAGAACTGTGTTGGATACTTGAGTCAGTACTTTGTGAGAATAAGTCGGATAACCAAAAAAGAAATTGGATTTTTCAGCCACATTTGTTATTTTCCAACCATTTTTGCCTTTTATACAGGAGACCAATACGTATGAGTATTCTTGCAAAGCCGGCCGAAGTTTGGACACAGACAACCTGGCTGATTTTGCAGAGCCAATGATTAAGCCTAGATCAGAAGTCAGAATATGCAAAAGAATGTTTGCTTCACCAAAAGCAACTCTCTTTAAAACAATACCCTCTGTGGTATATATGTGGTAACCCATTATTTAACAATAGATAAAGATGTTGAATGATCTGGAATATCTACTTTATACTTTTGCTCATCATCTGAATAAGAAACTTCTGTTGTTTGAGTTGGTGTTTTAATCATTGAAGAAAACTCGACAAAAATATTCTTTACTTCTGGAGTCGTGCAAACTATCAGTTTTATATTTTCGCTTGGATTCAAATTTTCTGATTTTCTCGCATCTTGAATACCACGAATAATATCTCGAGCTATACCTTCATTTTTTAACTCTGTAGTTAGAGTAGTATCTAACACAACGTCTTTTTCTATATTGTTATCAATGTCGATACTTTTAACATTAACTTCTTCTTTTATTATCTCGAGCATATCTTCTTCCAGCTCCACACCTTTAATTTTTAAACTACTGAGTGGCTGTCTGACTTTTATTCCAGATTTTTGACGAAGTTCTAGGGCTTTTGTAACAATTTCCCTAACTTTTTCCATATTTTCTAGGAGATTTGTATCTACGTCTCCAGACTCTGGCCAACTATCCAAATGAACGCTTTCTGGATAAGCCTCGCTTCTTAACTTGCCGTAAATCCTATCTGAAAAGAACGGAGTAAACGGTGCCATGTATTTCATGAGGTTGATCAATATGTACTTCGTAGTAGAGAGAGCATCCATTTTTTCTTTTTGATCATCTGACTTAAATCTGTCTCTTGATCTCCTTATGTACCAAGTAGAAAAATCAGAAACAAAATCCCTTATATCTCTTGTTGGCTCAAAAACTCTAAACTTGTCCATACTTTCTGTTCCAGATTTTACAAACTCGTTGAATCTAGAAAGCACCCATTTATCTAAAACATTTTTGCTTTTATGATCATCCTTAACATTTTCGCTTTTATACAAATCATAAAGAGCAAGAACATTTTCCAAAGGATTGAAAACTTTTTTGACTATCTCGTCTACAGTTTTTTCATCAAAGTTCTTGCTGTCTCCTGGCTGGTTAACAGAATACATCCACAGACGCAAAGCATCTACACCATACTTGTTAATCATCTCCCAAGGGTCAACAACATTTCCAACTGACTTAGACATTTTCTTACCCTGCGCATCCAATATGTGACCCAGACAAATCACATTTTTATAAGCATTTCCTCTGTCCATCAAAACTCCAATAGCGTGAAGGGTGTAGAACCATCCTCGTGTCTGATCTATAGCCTCAGAAATATAATCTGCAGGAAAAGCTACATCCTTATTTGCAAAAGGATAATTGTCTTGTGCAAAAGGCATCGCTCCAGAATCAAACCACACGTCCATAACTTCTTTTACTCTAGTTAAAGCATTTCCGTCTTTATCAACGAGCTCAATCTGGTCTATAAAAGGTCTGTGTAGATCTAACTCATAATTTTCGTTGTGTGGAAGCGGAGAAAAATCAATTTCCCTGACTTCTGCATTATCAAAATTCCTAAAACTACGAGTATCTTTGAAAAGAGTTTCGTAAGAAAAACCTGAAGCAACTAAACTCAGAGCTCTTGTAGTTGCACCATGAGATATTATGAGAACATTTTTATTACTATATTTACTTTCAATATCATAGAAGAAATCCCCCGCTCTTTTCAGCACGTCTTTATACGACTCTCCTCCGTCAACTTTGAATCCATATCTATCAGAATTTTTATTTCTCTCTGAGAAATAATCTTCGATAGACCTACCATCGAACTCTGTGCCGACATTCCATTCACCCAAACGCTCATCAACAAGCACTTCATCAAAAGGAATATTTGCTTTCTCAGCTACAATTTCAGCCGTCTCTTCTGTTCTAGAATAAGGGGAAACAAATATTATATCTATGTTTTTATCACTCAAAAATTCTCCGGCTTCTTTTACCATCCTTGTACCATCTTCTGTAAGTTTGTCTTCTTTTTTTACATCAACATTCCAAACCTGCTTAACGTTGCCCTCAGTTTGTCCGTGTCGCATTACGAAATATTTGTTTCCGGATTTCTTTGTATGTTTCTTTAAATCAGAGATCCCCGAAACTACCATATGGTTACCCTCTTTATCCAACCAGACAGGAAGAGGTGTACCCCAGTATCTCTCTCTACTTATTGCCCAATCTTTTATTTCACGGAGCCATTCACCAAAACGCCCCTCTTTTATATATGAAGGTTCCCAGTTTATATTTTCATTCTCTGACACAAGCTTGTCTTTCAAAGCAGACATTTTTATATACCAAGAATCTCTTGCGTAGTAGATGAGTGGAGTTTTACATCTCCAGCAATGCGGGTAGGAGTGTTCATATTTTTCTTTCTTAAACAAAAGTCCTCTGTGAGCCAGATCTTTTATTATATCGATCGCAACTTCTTCGTCTTTAACAAATCTAGAAGATAGGAAATCCATATCTTCCAAATAATTCCCGTCTTCTTTTACCAAATGGAATTTTGGAAGACCCATCTGTGTTCCCAAAACAAAGTCATCCTGACCGTACATAACCGCCGTATGAACTATTCCTGTTCCATCTTCTGTATTAACAAAATCAGCAGAATAAATTTTGTAAGCCTTTTCAAAAGCTTCTGTGTTTTTATCCGCGAACTTTTCTTTCATAAAAGGATAAAGTGGTTCGTATTCCATCCCCACGCATTCACTTCCTTTATGTTCGGCTATTATTTCATAGGGTTCGGTTATTACGGAAAGCCTTTCTTTGGCCAAAACCAATATCTCGCTACCATTTTCTTTGGCAACTTTTGCTTCTACATAAGTTATATTTTCTCCCACAGCCAAAGCGACGTTTCCAGGTAGAGTCCAGGGTGTCGTTGTCCAAGCCAAAAAATATGCATTTGGAAAACCTTTTATTTTAAATTTAGCTGTGACAGATAAATCTTTATCGTCTTGATAACCCTGAGCCAACTCATGTGAAGAAAGAGCTGTTCCGCATCTAGGACACCAAGGTAGAACTTTGTAATCTTTGTACAAAAGTTTTTTATCATCTACAGTTTTTAAAACATTCCAAACAGACTCTATATATGAGTTGTGATATGTAACATATGGATTTTCTTGATCAACCCAATATCCTATTCTGTCTGTAAACTTGCTCCACAGATCAACATACTCCCAAACACTTTCTTTACATTTTTTATTAAACTCTTCTATTCCGAAACTTTCTATTTCTTTTTTAGATTTTAGTCCAAGAGCTTTTTCCACTTGAAGCTCAACAGGAAGACCATGTGTATCCCAACCGCCCTTTCTTCGCACATGATAACCTTGCATTGTTTTGTATCGAGTTACAACGTCTTTGAAAGACCTGGCCTCTATGTGATGTATTCCAGGTTTTCCGTTTGCTGTTGGAGGTCCTTCATAGAAAACAAACTCACCTTTTGGTGATTCTTTTTCAAGACTTTGCTCAAAAATTCTGTTTTCTATCCAAAATTTTAATGTTTCTTCTTCCTTTTGGGCTATAGAGCTTTTTAAGGATTTATCTTCTCCTTTTTCTGTCATAAGAAACATACTAGCATTTTTATAGTTTTTTTCAAAAACTACATTCTTTCTGGAACTTTGATTGCTAGTAGGTTTAACCCACTTGTCATTACATCTACAAAAGCTTTTGTTATAACCAAACGATACGGAGAAGTTTTATCTTCAGTATCTATGATTTTTCCAGATGCGTAAAATGAATTAAATTCAGAAGATATTTCTGTTAAATAAGTCACTATGTGATGTGGGGCATATTCTTTTCCAGCTTTTTCCACCACAACCTGAAATCTCTCGAGCAACTTTTCCAAGTTTGTAGTTTTCCAACCATCTGGAAGTTTTGAGTCGGGCTCCACAACTCCTTCTGCCTTTTTCAAGATAGAGCTCGCCCTAACTGCAGAATACTGAAGATAAGGACCAGAATCCCCTTCAAAAGAAATCGACTTATCAAAATCAAAAATAATATCTCCACCAATCGCCTGTCGAAGAATAGTGTACTTTATTGCTCCAAGTCCTATTATTTCAGCAATTACTCCTCTCTCACTCTCTGATGTATCACCATCTTTCATTTTTTCAAGAACTTTTTCGGTTACTTGGTTAATCAAACTGGTAGCTGTAATAATATTACCTGTTCTTGAGGACATCTTACCTTCAGGAAGTTTTAACATTCCATGTGAGATGTGTTTTGTTTTTTCTGCAAGCTCAGGAAAAACTATTGACATTGCCTTTAGTAAAACCTTGAAATATTCGTTTATTTCATTTCCTGTTATAACAATTGATGTGTCATATGAATATGTATCATATTTTAGCTTTGCTAGACCCAACTCTTTTGCTTCATAAGTTGGCAAACCTTCTTTGTTCACAA
>CAZKFS010000010.1:0-18298 GCA_964552275.1 uncultured Candidatus Saccharibacteria bacterium
AAACAAATCATAAAAGTTTTTGGCCGAAGCGTTTTTCGTGGTTAACAATTATTTTAGCGATTCTAACTGTTGTTACATTTTTTGCGATTTATAATAAAAATGGTTACGACTATGTAATAACTCCAATGGGTACGATGGGTGGTGGTGCGGTGGACTATGCTGTCCGAGAGTCAGCTCCTCCTATGATGGCAACTCCAGAGATGCAAGCAAACTATGACTCTAGTTATGACAGAGGTGGGGGAATGATCTACCCATACCCATATCCGAACCCAGAAGTTCCAGTTTCTGATACAAGAGAATTTTTGAAAACATACTACAGTTCATACATGAGAACTCGCAATGTGCAGAAACTCACAAACAGAGTTGAAACAGTTGTTCGTGGATACGAAGGACGTATCGACAACCAATCCAGTTCTGCAAAATACGGTTCTGTTAGTTTTGCTATGCCAAAAGAAAAGTTCAGTGCATTTAGAGCAGAGCTAGAGAGTCTTGTTGGAAGTAAGTTTATAACAGTAAATATTTCTTCACAAAACTTGTTGTCACAAAAAGTGAGTGTTGAGGAGCAACAAAAACAAGCGGACAAAAATCTAGCGGATTACAAAACAGAAAGACAAAAGTTTATAAATAGTCACAACAGTACAGTGGCGACACTCCAGGCCAAAATAGACAAAGCGAATGCTGATCTAGTTTCTCTACGTTCACAAACAGAAACAGCACAAATATTGGCACAGATAAAAACAATATCTGACGACTTGGCTTATCAGAAGAGACTACTCGATAATGAAAATACGAGTTACAAAAACCAATTGAGTTCTTTTGATTCAAGCGTTAAATACGCTGAGGACTGGAAGAAGGCTGTACAAACACAAGACAAAACACTCCTAGAAAATGTCGGTACAGTGACAGGAACAGTTTCTGTGCAATGGATAAGTCTTTGGGATACCGTTCTGGTTTATCTTCCTGGATACTCTCTACCTATTATCTTTGCTGTACTTACACTGATATCTTTTGCTTACGACCGCCGACGTTTGGGTGTGGTTTAGAGGTTTTCTATTTTTTTAAGAGATTTAACCTAAACGGCTCAGGGGGTGAGCCGTTTAGGTTTTGGGTATTTTTGGTATAATCTACGTATTACTTTTAACCTAGTTTGGAAAATGAATAAAGAAAATCCAAAATCTAACGAGCGGGTGCGCAAAATGATATTTGCCAGTGTGTATCCTATGTACGTCGCTAAGGCGGAGAGAAAGGGTCGTACAAAAAAAGAAGTGGACGAAATAATCTGTTGGCTGACAGGGTATAGACAGAAGGGATTGGAAGGACAGATCAAGAAAAATACAAACATAGAAGCTTTTCTTGCAAAAGCTCCAAAGCTAAACCCGCTCAGGTCTCTAGTCAAAGGAGTTGTTTGTGGTGTTCGAGTAGAAGATATAAAAGATCCTGTGATGCGAGAAGTTCGTTATCTAGATAAACTAATAGACGAGCTGGCTAAAGGTCGGCCGATGGAAAAAATATTGAGGAAAGTCTAAAATTTATGACAGAAAAACAAACTTCATCAGGTACAGTTCATAGAATTCCAGAGGATTTGAAAAAGGCTATTAACTCGAATGCAAAAGTTAAAATGCTTTGGGAAGATATAACACCCCTCGCAAGAAATGAGTTCATTTGTTGGGTTGTATCACCAAAGCAAATAGAAACTCGTTCTCGTAGAATACGGAGAACATGCGAGGAGTTGTTGGAGGGGAAACGCAGACCTTGTTGTTGGGCTGGATGTATTCATAGGTAAAACATTTAAAATAATTAATGAAAAAAAAGTCACTTACTAAGATCTTATTTTTATTGGTACCACTTTTTCTGGGAGGTGTTTATTTTGTATACGCAAATAGTGTTGAAAAAAGTTTTACCGATATCGAGCCAGAATTTGAAACTATAGAAAGTATTTACATGGAAGAGGAAATGCTAACAAGCACATCTACTCGAGCCTCTCGTTGGGCTTTCTGGTGGAGAGATTTTACGAATGCAGAGAAAAGGATTTATGAAAATTGGAAACGCCCACCTGGACCTTTTCGTGTTGGTATTCAATCAGGACATTGGAAAAACTCTGAAGTTCCAGAAGAGCTCGAGGGTCTAAAAAGAAGTGGAAGTGGTGCGGTGGGAGGTGGGAAAAACGAAGCAGCTACTGTTCTAATAATATCTCAGAAAGTGAAAGCGCTTTTGGAAGCTAAGGGTGTTGTTGTTGACCTCTTGCCTACAACTATTCCAGTTGACTATGTCGCCGACGCTTTTGTTTCTATCCATGCAGACGGAAACAACAACACCAGTGTTTCTGGTTTCAAACTGGCAAGTCCTCAAACAGACTTTTCAAAAAAGTCAGCATTGCTAGCGGAAGAAATAGATGAAACTTATGAAAAAGAAACAAAGTTAGGTAAGGATACGAGTATAACTAGGCGTATGAGTGCCTACTATGCTTTCAACTGGCGGAGATACGAACATGCAGTTCACCCGATGACACCATCTGTGATTGTTGAGACAGGTTTTATGACAAGCTCCAAAGACAGGGCAATAATAGTCTCAAACCCCGACAAAGTGGCCAAGGGCATCGCAGACGGAATATGGAATTTTCTCTCCAAAAATATAGAAAACATACAATAGTCACTTCATAGGAAATTCTTTTAAGGTGCTATAATGTATAGATATGCAAAAATCAGTAATTTTTTTGATATTAGTTCTTGTTCTGGTTCTGTTTGGTTATTTTTTTACAAATAATAGCTCTGATACTTCATTGGATATGAACCCAGTTTCTTCTGACTTTGTTTCTATCCGACCAGCTATAGACTCTTTGCCATCACAGGGTTTATCTACTGAGGAAAGAAATGGGCTCATATTTATGCGCGAGGAAGAAAAACTTGCACGTGATGTCTATATCACCTTGTACGAAAGATGGGGTGTTCAAATATTTTCAAACATATCTCAAAGTGAGCAAACACACACAGAAGCGGTCCGAACACTTTTGGATAAGTATAGTATCCCTGATCCGGTCAAAGATGATTCTGTAGGAGTCTTTGCTGATGAAGTTTTTAAAAAACTTTATAGCGATCTAGTTAGTCGTGGTGGTACTTCTCTAGAAGAGGCACTAAAGGTAGGAGCTTTTATAGAAGACCTAGATATAGCAGATTTGGAAAGGTTTATTTTGGCAACAGACAATGAGGACATGAAACTAGTTTATAGTAACCTAAGTAGGGGTTCTCGAAATCATTTACGCTCTTTTGTATCACAACTTGCATCAAGGGGAGCTAAATATGTTCCAGAGTATATTTCAGAGGAGCAGTTTAATGAAATAATATCTTCTCCGAAAGAGACAGGCTCGTCCTCTGGCCGTGGTTGGGGAGGTATGTAATAATATTTATATGCAAAAAATAACAAAAACAATTTTTATAAATGCACCAAAGGAGAAAGTTTGGGACACAATGCTAGGCGAGGAGACATACAAACAATGGACTGCGGCTTTTTGTCCAGGTTCTTATTACAAAGGTTCTTGGGACGAGGGTTCAAAGATAGTTTTTCTTGGGCCAAACCCAGAAACAGGTGAAGAGGGCGGTATCTCAAGTAAAATAGAGGTGAACAAGCCATACGAATACATATCTATATTACATCTAGCAGAAGTAAAAAACGGTGTTGAGGTAGAAGATAGTGCAATTACTGGATCATGGGCTGGAGCACATGAGAATTATTCTTTCGCAGAAAAAGATGGTGGGACAGAAGTAACTATTGATCAAGATGTTACAGAAAAGGAAGCAGAGTACATGAGCAAGGCTTGGGATGATGCTTTGTTGTCTTTGAAAAACCTCGCTGAAGCAGGGGAGTAGCCTTCATTAGATTTTTGTTTCTATGGTGATATAATGTCTGCTATGCAAAAAATAACACCACATCTTTGGTTTGATAAAGAAGCAAAACAGGCTGCAGAGTTTTATGTTTCTGTATTTCCAGATTCAAAAATAAAAAATATCTCAGTAATAAAAGATACTCCGTCTGGTGATTGCGATATTGTAAGTTTCACACTATGGGGACTCAACTTCCAGTCTATTTCTGCTGGACCGTATTTCAAAATCAATTCATCTGTATCTTTTATGGTTAATTTTGATCCATCAAAAGATAGTGATGCAAAAACAAAAATAGATGAGGTGTGGAACAAACTAATAGAGGGAGGAAAAATAATGATGCCTTTGGACAAATATCCTTTCAGTGAAAGGTACGGTTTTGTAGAAGACAGGTTCGGTGTTTCTTGGCAACTTATACTCACAAGCCCAGAAGGAGAACCAAGACCTAGCATCATTCCATCACTTCTTTTTGTTGGAGGTTCATATGGCAAAACAGAAGAAGCAACAGAGTTCTATCTTTCTGTTTTCAAAGATGCAAAAAGAGGAATAATTGAAAAATACGGACCAGGTCAAGAGCCGAACAAAGAAGGAACAGTTATGTTCACAGATTTTACTTTAGAAGGTCAGTGGTTTACAGCGATGGATGGAGGAGGTGAGCATGCATTCGCTTTCAACGAAGGTATTTCTTTTATAATAGATTGCGAGAATCAAGAAGAGATTGACTACTACTGGGAAAAACTTTCTGCCGTGCCTGAAGCAGAACAGTGTGGCTGGTGTAAAGACAAGTTTGGTGTTTCTTGGCAAGTTGTTCCAACAGAGATGAATAAAATAATGGGAAGTGCTGACGTGGAGAAAAAGGCTCGTGTCACTCAGGCTTTTTTGAAGATGAAAAAGTTTGATATTGCAAAACTAAAGGAAGCTGCGGAGGGAACTACAGAATAGTAAAAATCTGTTTACTTCATCCAATCTTTATTTAACTTAAACTAATATAAAACTATGGAAAAAAATATAATAATGACAACAACAGAATCAATCCCAGGTAGGGAAGTGGCTCAAATTTTGGGTCTTGTAAAAGGAAACACTGTTCAAACACGACACATAGGGAGTCATATCGTGGCGGGACTCACAACTATAGTGGGCGGAGAAGTAAAAGGGTATGTTAAGGCTGTTACTTTTGCTAGAGGAGAAGCAACTGAACGTATGATAGCAGAAGCTGTTGCTCTCGGAGCGGATGCTGTTATATGTATGCGATATTCAACATCTCAAATAATGGACGGTGCAGCGGAAATACTAGCATATGGAACTGCGGTAAGGCTTAGATAGTCAAAGAGTTTTATTTTTGTATTACGCTTGTGATATAATTGGGTTAAGAATTTTAGTATTTCTTAACACACTATGGATTTTGTAATTCACAACCATGTTATTGATAGACTCGCATTTTTCAATGGGATAATATCAGGTTTTGCTTTGTATCCACAAGTTTATTCAGTAGCAATGAGTGGTTCTATAGAAGGAGTATCCATAATCACTTTTTTGATGATTTTTATTAACAGTGTTGTTTGGTTTGTCTACTCTATTCACAGAGGACTTATTTCTCTGGGTATAGCATCTACGTTAAATTGTGTCGCAAGTGGTATTTTGGTTCTCCTAATAATGTTTTTTAGTTAGTTCTTTTATTCAGACAGTCTAGATTTGATATGTAATCCAAACCTTTTTGGATTTTTTTCCATGCCCTCATATTTTATTTCTTCACATTTTCTTCAGTTTAAATACATACAATATAACTATGCGGTAAAGGCTGGTTTATTAAAAGCTAATAAAAAAATATGCTAAATAAACATTCAATCAGAGAAAAAATTGTTATTTTGTTTGCATTCATGGGTTTTGTTATATTTTTCTTTTCTGTTTCAGTAAATGCTCAAACAAGCAATTATCTAGATGGTTGTAGTAACAACGTAATTGGTTATAGTACAACCACGGGGTAGTTGTGTAATGGAACTGGAAGTGTTAACAACGCCGTGAGCACGACGACAAACACGAGTACTACAGGAAATTTTCTCGCAGGATGTTCTTCTTTTAATGGATTTAGTTCTTTGACGGGTGAGTCTTGTATGACACCTATGTTTGCTCTAAATTCAGGAACCCCACCTATCTACTATCCTATTTCTTCCATGTCCAACATTCCACTTTGTGAGATACAAAGATCACTAAGAATGGGGTCAACAGGAGAAGACGTCAGATGTCTTCAAAGATTTCTCAATTATGCAGGATACACAGTAGCTATTGCTGGAGCGGGTTCCATGGGAAATGAAACAATGTATTTTGGTCCAGCTACGGCAAGTGCTGTCACTAGATGGCAAAACGCAAATGCTCCACAGGTCTTGGTCCCAGCAGGTCTTTCTTCTGGAACTGGATTGTTTGGACCATCCTCCTTTAGTCACTATGTAACAATTGTCATAAATTCTCTCAGGTCTAGTATGTGAGTAACAGCTCAATAGTTATTAAATTAAAATTTAATCAATCACTATGAATATGTCACAAACATTTCCACATGTTGGTTTCGTACGAGTTCAAGTGCTTCTGAAAAAATATTTTGATTTGTTTGCTCTAGAGGATGAACAAGAAGAAGAAAGACAACAACTCGCAGACAAACAAAGAGATGAAAGGGAGCAGGAAAGGGATCGTTTGGATGCGGAAGAAGATGAGGCTCACGGAGAAAGAGAAGAGGCTCAAAAAAAAGAAAGAGATGCGCAGAATGAGAAAAGAAAGTTATAGATGATAAAAGCCCGACAGGTTCGGGCTTTTATTGACTAGTTTGGTGGGTAGTGATTTACATGCCTTTAAAATGTTATAATTACATCAATGAAAAAGCAGAATAAAAACAAAACAGTGGCCACCAAAGTATCAGTGAAAAGTTTCCTTGAGTCAGAGAATTTTTCAACTGGAGAAAAGGATTCTGCAAAAATATTGGTGAAAATATTTGAAAAAGTCACCAAGAAAAAATGTGTGATGTGGGGTAAGATTTTTGGTTTTGGACAGTATCATTATGTTGGTAAGAGCACTGAGGGGGATTGGCCCGCAACAGGGTTTGCACTTCGAAAAAATGCTATTACTATATATATAATGATGGGAGTAAAAAATTATCCTGAGATAATGAAAAAACTGGGTAAATACAAACTGAGTGGTGGATCATGTGTTTATATAAAAAAACTAGAAGATATAGACCTGAAAGTTTTGGAAAAGTTGATCAAGGTTGCTTTTGTTGATTTGAATAAGAGATGGAAAACAAAGTAGTTATTAGTTAATCTAAATATAAGTCATATGAAAATAATTTGGAATAAAGTAACTAGGTTGTCACAGTTGGTAGCTATAGTTTTATTTGTAGGAGTATTTTTTGTAGGTATTGTATTCGGAAGGCAGATGGGGGTAAAAAGTGTTTTAGGACAGTCAATAAAGGACGCAGTTTTTCAGTGTGATGAAGGCAAATCTATTCATGCAGTTTTTTACGAGAGAGCTGTGAGAATCGGATTACCAGAAGATCCAGAAGTCTTTCTGATGTCAATAATATCTGGTTCTGGAGCTAGGTATGCAAATACCGACGAGAGTTTTGTTTTTTGGAACAAAGGGGACGAGGCTTTGATAATGCGTGACAACGAGATGGATTTAGGTTTTAAAAATTGTAAAATCAAATAAATCAATATGAATCTTAAAAACTTTTTTGTAGGAAAAGCTGTCGGGACTATAGTGGTTTTGCTTGTCGTTGGTGTGATTGTTGGTTTTTATTCTTTAAATGACTATATATATAGGGAAAAACAAGGAGATGGTATGAATTTTGAACCATATCGGGCTACTCTAACTGGAGTCCAAGTTTGTTTACCTCACAAAGATACTTCTGGACCACAAACCCTTGAGTGTGCAATTGGTATGAAAACAGATGTTGGTGAGTATTATGCTCTGGATTTTAACCTGATGTCACAAGCACCAGTTGAAATAAAAAATAATGAGAGATTTACTGCTTCTGGTGTCATAACTCCTATAGAAAGACTGAGCACTGATCATTGGAAAAAATATAACGTACAAGGTATTTTTTCGGTGACTGATTCGGTCACAGTGCTAGAGTAGCTGACACTTCATTAAAAATTCAAAATTAATTTTATATAATAATCACATGACAAAAACATATTGGATTATAGGAGTGCTAATAGTTTTATTACTAGGTTTTTATTTGTTGAATAAGTATATTTATAATGAAAAGCAAGGAGATGTTCCGTTGGGCCAGTCTGTTGTACAAGTCCAACCGATTTCACATGCCACAGCCGTTTTGCTTTGGGGTGACGATGTTGTTTATACGGACCCAACAGGTGGAGCAGAGGCTTTTCTGGGTAAAGCTCCTGCAGATATTATTTTGGTAACTGATATTCATGGTGATCACTTGAGTACTTCTACTCTTAGTTCAGTCGCAACAGGTGACTCAGTTCTAGTTGTCCCAACTGCAGTAAGAGATTTGTTGCCAGAGGCCCTGTTGTCTAGGGTAAAGGTTTTGAATAATGGTGAAAGTATAGATCAAGATGGAATAAAAATTTCTGCTATACCGATGTACAACCTCCCAGAGTCTGCAGATAACAGACACACAAAAGGTAGAGGTAACGGTTATGTTTTAGAAAAAGATGGTTACAGAGTTTATATTGCTGGAGACACTGCTGGAATTCCAGAAATGCGGGCTTTACAAAATATAGATATGGCATTTGTACCAATGAACCTTCCTTTTACTATGGGGGTTGAAGAGGCGGCAGATGCAGTTTTAGCTTTCAAACCAAAAGAAGTTTACCCTTTTCACTATAGGGGTCAGGATGGTCTCGCTGATGTGAACAAGTTTAAACAGCTAGTCGATGCTGGAAACCTCGATATAGATGTAGTTCTTCTTAACTGGTATCCAGAACAATAAATTTATTTATTATTCTTTTTGTATTCCAAGACATCTCCTGGCTGACAATCCAGTGCTTTGCAGATTGATTCCAAAGTAGATAACCGGACTGCTTTTGCTTTTCCGTTTTTTAGAATAGAAAGATTGGCCATGGTAATACCAACTTTTTCTGAGAGTTCTGTAACACTCATTTTTCTTTTTGCCAACATTACATCGATGTTTATAATTATTGCCATATATTTTATTTAAACTGTTAGATCGTTTTCAGATTTTATTTCTAGTGCACTTTGTAAAAGTTTCTCTAAAACTGCAGCAAAAATTGAAACTACTATTGGGCCCCAAGCAATAGCGAAACCTATGAGTAGTAAACCTGGAGCATCGTCTGCTTCTGCAATAGGGAAGAGAAGTGGTACACCTGCCATATATATAACTCCAACTATCCCCGCACAATATTTATGTTTCTCAGAGCTTTTACAGACAAGTCAGAAAAAGCTTTGTTCTTATCAATATAGTGGAGGAGTTTCAATGTCTGCCACAATCCTATAAAGAAAGGTATGGTTGTTATATATAGACCTATTACTATTAGAAAAACTGCTTTTGCTGCGTATGGGAACTCAGCAGAAGCTCCTTTTAACCCACTAGGTAGTGCAAAAATACACAAAGCTATAACAACGAGACCCATGAACACTACAACCCCCTTCAGCACAAAAGTTGATGCTTTTTTAACTATAAATATATCTTATTTGTAATGTTCTAAGTGTATCAGAGCACATATCGTTTTGCAATATATATTTATTGTTTGTAAAAAACGAACTTTTTATCCAGATTTAACTTTCTGACCGAGGATTTATTTGTTGTTTGTATAAAAATTTAAATTGTAATAATAAAATTCATGTTATAATTATTTTATGAATGAGACTAATGTTGGAATAAAAGATTTACTAAAAGATCCTCTCATAATTAAAATCTTGGTTGGTATTGTCGTTGTGATTATTTTTAGCGTAGCTTCTTATAGTATTAGCTCCAAGAGAAAAGAAACTCGTTCGTTGGAAGCAAGAGAAAAAGTTCTACTCGAGAGAGAGAAACTGAAAGAAATGAATGCTATACACAAAGCAGAGATGGCAGCCATAGCTCAGATAGAAGAGCAGTTTAATACTTTGAGAAATAGTGTGGTTTTCAGTACGGATATATTTTTTAAAGATGCTGATTCCGAATCTCCAGAATTCATATTAAAAACAAACGATAAGAGTGTGGAGAGTGATATGAACAGAAGACGTCTTGAGATAACGAGAATATTTAAATCTTGGGATAAAAAAATGTCTGATCTAGATTCACTTTCTCCAGATACTATACCGACGTTATCTGACATAGTTTCTATAGCTAGGGAGGACATAGAATACGTACAACAATACATAAATGATCTAAAAGATATTGTTGGGGGACTTAATCCCTCAACTTCTGGTATAACTCAAGCCCAGATAGATTCGTATCAAAGTGTTGTAGAAGCTAGTGCAAATCAATTAGAACAACTAGTCTCTAATATAGATACTATTGAAGATAATATAGCTGAAATATATGAACCAGGAAGTACCAATGGAAATGATAACCCAGTTATAGCAACAAACGATGCTCCTAATGTTTTGACTCCAACTCCGACACCAACACCTACTCCACCAATAATCACACCAGAACAAATACAAAATCAGGAAGAGGTTGTTAATCAGGCAGAAAATGAAGCAAATCAACAAACAGCAACAAGCACAACCCCAGTTACTCCAACACCACCTCCAGCTCCAACATCTACACCGGTAACTGAGCCATATGTTTACTATTATTATCCTACAACACCTCAATACGGAGGAACTCAAACTATACTAGAATATCTGCAATCACTGCCGTCTAACAACCTTGATCGTACTGGATGGCCAGATAATGTAGCAGATACAAACAAGCCACTACTCCTAGATGGTGCTAGTCAATAGTAATTTAAATTTTTCTAAAATATTTTATATTCCGAAATGGGCCTAATTGTTAAAAAAACTAGAAACGGAAAAGGAGTTTTTACTAATAAAAACATCTCCGCAAACTCAGAGATACTTGAAATCAAAGGACGATTTATTCCGGGAAATATCGGTGACGATGTTCCAGAAGATATTGTCTCAAACTCTTTTCGATTTGATAAAAATAAATACATAGATTCTACTGACTCTATAGCTTATTTTTTAAACCATTCCTGCAAACCAAATGCAAAAGTTGTTAAAAAGAAAGGTGGTTTGTTTGTGTATTCCATAGAATTTATAAATAAAGGCGATGAAATATTTTTTGATTACTCTACAACCATAGCTGATGACGATATTTGGGAGATGGAATGTAAATGTAACTGCGGGTCTGAGGACTGCAGGGGAGTCATAGGTGGTTTTAGTGACTTGCCAAAAAAAATCCAAAAAAATTACATAAAGATGGGGATGGTACCCAAGTTCATTTTAGGGCTTTCTTTATAGATAGATATGTTATATAATGTGAAAGTTACCTTTTATTACTAAAAAGATATCATAATATGGAAAAAAAGAATTCTGCGTTTATGAAGCCAATGAACATCAGTTCTGATTTGGCAGAAGTTGTGGGTAAAGGCCCAATGCCTAGATCTGAAGTGGTTAAGAAACTTTGGGTATATATAAAGAAAAACGATCTTCAAGATCCAAAGAACAAGAGAAACATAAATGCCGACGAAGCTTTGAAAAAAGTTTTTGGTGGTAAGTCAGTTGTTAACATGTTTGAAATGACTAAACTTGTTTCAAAACATTTATCTTAATTGAATTTATAACTAAAATAACAAGAAACCACCTTCTCGGTGGTTTTTTGTTATTTTAGTTCTAGCATCGCATTTACATAGTGTGTGGCTATACCTCCAAAACTTTTCTCTTTAGAAAAAGTCTTTTCTAGGATGTCCACCTGTTTTTTGTAGTACTTGTGATTCGTATTGTAGAAAGTTATATATGGGGGGAGTACATCGCCGGTTTCTTGAGCAATTATGATCCTTGTTTCGTGTTCATTTGCAGTTTTTATTTCATCTTCTGATATCTCTATTGATCCGTCGTCTCCAATACTAAAATTTCTATATGACATTACGATAATACTGCTTCCTGATCTTTGGTCTAGGACTCTGAGTAGGTGGTTTGTCGTATAGCCTAGTTTTCCTTCGTAATAAAAAGCCGGAGTTTCTCCGTTTGTTCCATCATAGAATTCAGGTATAACAACTGAAAGCAACATATCACTATCTTCCATCATTTTCACTGACTGATCTACCATATCTATCAGGTTTGTTAAAACTGAGACTTTGTCTTTCTGGTATTCTTCTAGTAGATAAGGTTCCACATCATACTGAAAACCTCTAAATTTTTCTTTTCTAGTCCTGTTGAAATCACTAGCATAGTTTAGTGTTGCGTATGGTTTGTATAGATTGTCTTTTTCTGCCCAGTTCCTCCAACCAGCCTCAGCATCAACAGTTATTCCGTTTTTGCGAGCCATAGATATAAATCTTTCTATTGTGTCTCCAAATTCTTTTTTCTTCGCATCTTTTTCTGGACCATTTGGCATAACATATACATCCAAGTATGAGTCTATAGATAAATATATGTTTTTAATCCCTCTTTTCTTTGCATCCATTATTATCTTATTCGAATACTCAGGGGTTAGATATATAATCGGTGTCCAAAGCCAAGTACCATTTTCTTTTGAAGTTACTTTAGGCAGATTATTTTTTTTGGGTATGGAATGTATAACCCCAGCTAGATTACTTTTTTTATCAAAAATAACTATTCCTTTAAATCTGCTATCAGTTTTTTTTGCATTTTCTGTTATGTGTTTATCTGAGTATAGAGTCGGATAAATAGTCTGTTTGGTAGTTGCACGTTGAGCGACAACTTCTTCTTTGTTTTTGTAAAAAAGTAGAGAAGAAATAGTAGTGACTGTAATTGCTAGACCCAAAGCATAAAAAGCTATAGATTTTCTATATAAACCAGTACGCTTTTTTCGCGGTTTATTTTTTACTAAGAGTTGCTTTTTGCGATCCATTTTTTGATATTATCAAATGTTCCGTTAACTTTTTTGTTTGGATTAAAAATATTTTCCGGATCGAATATATTTTTTGTTGAGTTAAATAGATCGACTATCTTTTGACCAAACTGTTCAAGTAAATAAGGCGTTCTTATTATACCATCGTTGTGTTCTGCACTATTTGAACCTTTGAATTCTTTTACTATACTGTAGACTTTTTTTGATAGTTCAAGGATTGTGTCACTAGAAAAAGGAGAGTTCAGATCCATGAGGGGGATTATATGGAAATTACCGTTGCCCAAGTGACCCTGAATAGTGTAATCAAGATGGTACTCATCTATCACCGCTCTTATTTTTGGTAAAAAATTTGGAAGGTATTCTGGTTTTACTATTATGTCGTCTATAAACGGTGCTGTACGTTTTCCGTGAACGTGTTTTCTAAGCAAGTTGAAACTCTCGTGTCTTATGTCCCAGTATTTTTCTGCCTCACCACTGTTTCTAGTAATATGCATCTTAAATCGGAAATCTTTTATATTGTTTCTAATATCAACAAGTTTTGTTTTTACCTCTTCTGCATTTTGACCTGTAAATTCAATCATGAGTATTAGTTTTGGAACACCTCCCGTAAGGATCATGAATGTTTCTGGAATAAACTGCAAACCCAACTTTATGGCTCCCCAAAATCCAAGTTGTTTAAAGAAGTCAAAAAAGAATCTAACCGCCAGTATCATACTCTTGTCATCATACGTTTCTAGACTCTCTGGTTTATATGGGAGTATTTTATTTACCAAATCACTAACATGATCCAGGGATGGCAGAAACACAACCAATAAGTTCGAATATTTTGGTACAGGGACCAATCCAAAATTTATTTCAGTTACGATTCCTAAAGTTCCTTGGGATCCAGTTATCAGTTTACACAAGTCAAAAGTTTGTTTTTCTTTATCGTATACATTCCAGAGGTAGTATCCAGAAGAGTTTTTGGATACATCTGGTTTGGCAGATATTATTTCTTCATAATTTTCTTTTATTAAATCAAAAATTTTTTTATATAAGTCAGATTCAAAGTTACCCTTTGATATCTTTTGTTCGAGTTCCCAGACCGTCATTGGTTTTACCATATACTCGTTCCCGTCAGAGAATATTACTTTCAAATGTTTTACATAGTTTTCAACTTTTCCATATTTAACACTTTTTTCACCACCAGCATTGTTTGCGAGCATACCCCCAACAGCACAGATTTCTCTTGAAGCTGTATATGCTGGCATCATGACATCTTTTTTGCGAGTCTCTTTGTCAAAATCTCTATAAAAACAACCAGGTTCTACGATTGCATGGTCAGACGCCACCTCTAGAACTTTATTCATGTATCTAGTAAAGTCCATAATTACAGACTCATTTAGTGGACCACCACTCATATCTGTCCCTGCGGATCTAGGAGTTATGGAAAGATTAGGGTTGTCTCTTTTATTTTTCTTCACCCATCTAACTGCTTCCTGCACATCCTTGCTGTGTTTTGGAAATATAACTAGTTGAGGTTGTATTTTAAATAGACTTGCATCTCGCGAATAGGTTTTTAGAGTTTCCTCGGAATTATCAACATCTCCCTCGAAAATTAGTTTGAGGTCGCTTATTATTTTTTGATCCATGTGAATATTATATCAAAGGAGATAATATTATTCTAATATGCTATTATCTCACTTATGAATTTATTGTTTAGTTACATCAAATCTCAGAAAAAGGTTCTAGTTGGTGCTTTAGTGCTCGCAACTATAAATCAAGTTTTTTCATTACTTGAGCCTCAGATTTTCCGTCTGATTGTAGATAATTATGCTACCCAGATAGCAAATATGACAGCAAGTGAGTTCTTCCGTGGAGTTTTACTGCTTACACTACTTACAATGTTGGTTGCTCTGATTTCAAGGGTTGCTAAGAATTTTCAGGATTATTATGTGAGTATTATTACTCAGAGAGTTGGAGCAAACTTATACTCACACAGTATTACCCATTCTTTTTCTCTACCGTATTCTGCTTTTGAAGATCAAAGATCAGGAGAGTTGTTACAAAAACTTCAGAAAGCTAGAACCGACGCTCAGGCTCTCATAACTAGTTTTGTGGGTATTATATTTTTGACTTTGGTTAGTATGGTTTTTGTTATCGTGTATGGTTTTTACGTATATTGGCTTATAGGTCTAGTCTATCTTTCTATTATACCTATTGTTGGTTTCACCCAGTTTTTTCTTTCTAGAAAAATAAAGAATGCTCAGAAACAAATCATAACAGAGACAGCACAACTAGCTGGTTCAACAACAGAAACACTTCGTAATGTTGAGTTGGTAAAAAGTTTAGGTCTCGAGGATCAGGAAACCAAAAGGTTAAATAATGTTAATCAAAAAATTCTTGATCTTGAGCTCAAAAAAATAAAACTGATTCGTTATCTGAGTTTTATTCAAGGCACTTTCCTAAATGCTGTACGCATGTCTATTCAACTCATGATGATGTGGCTTATCTTTAGAGGGTCAATCACTTTTGGTGAATTTTTCACTCTGTTTATTTATCAATTCTATATTATTGAACCATTGAACATGTTGGGGACGATCGCCAACACATATCAAGAGACCAAAGCTAGCATGGAAAAACTACAAGTGGTTTTGGATATGAAGTCTGAGGAAAAACCAAATAATCCTACAGTTATAGATTCTTTGGAAGAAATAAAATATAAAAATGTTAGTTTTACTTATAACGAAACAGGAGTAGCTTCTGTCCAAGATATAAATTTAATTATAAACAAAGGGGAAACAGTGGCCTTTGTTGGTCCTTCTGGTGCCGGTAAAACAACAATGATAAAACTTTTACTCGGTCTTTATAAACCAACTGGTGGACAAATATTGTTAAATAATCAAACATCAAACAACGTTGATTATGATTTGTTAAGGAGGAGGGTTGGATATGTATCACAGGAGACACAGCTTTTTGCTGGCACTATTCGTGAGAATTTACTTTTCGTGAAGCCTGATGCTTCGGACGAGAAATGTTTGGAGGCTTTGAAACATTCTTCAGCTATAAAAATAATAGAACGTAACGGGGGTGGTTTAGATACTAAAATAGGTGAGGGTGGCATTAAGATCTCTGGAGGAGAGAGACAGCGTCTAGCTATCGCTAGAGCTCTTCTCCGAGATCCTGACCTGATTATTTTTGACGAAGCCACGTCAAGCCTGGATTCAATGACAGAAAAAGAAATAACAGAAACAATAAAAGATATTACAAAAATCAGACCAAATCTGATTACTGTCATGATCGCCCACAGACTTTCAACGATTCTTCATAGTGATAAAATATTTGTTTTAGAGAAGGGGAAACTGGTGGAAGAGGGAACTCACGAAGAGTTAGTTAAAACAGATGGACTCTATCATGCTTTGTGGAGACAACAAGGGGAATAAAGTTTTGAAAATATTTTTTCTACTGATATAATTATTTAAAGCTTAGAAGATTTTCTATCTTTAAAATAAAAATATGAATAATAAAAATATTGTAATAGTTTTCTCCTCTTTGTTTATAGTAGGTCTGGTTTTATTTTCTATGTTTTGGTTTGAGGTTGATAAAAATACAAATGGTGAAGTTTGTATACAAGTAGTCACTAGTGCGAGAAACCCAAAAACAGGGGAAATAAAAGATTTTGGAACACCGTGTGATGTTCCGGCTGGTTGGGAGGTTCTGGAAGGAGATGGGCTTGGTGTCTACATGAATGGTAATAATAAAATGAAACGTTTCAGGAGTGCTGATTTGGGTATAAGTTTTGACTATCTACTGTCTCCAGATGGATATGAATTTATAGAAGAAAATATAGAACAAACCCCTGGTAAGGCTTTAGAAAAAGCATATATTTTAATAAGTACTAAAGAAAATCAAGAGCTGAATAATCCAGCAGTATCTCAAGAAGTTCCGCCAGCTATTTATTTTATGATATTTAAAAATACAGAAAATCTAAATTCTCTAGAATGGATTAAAAAACATCAACAGGTGGCAAACTATAATCCAACTATTTTTACCAACGAAGTTTCGGTTGGTGGTGCCAACGGTGTTAGATATTCAAGTTTTGATCTATATCAGAACGATATTCTGGTTATAGAAAATAATGGTCGCATTTATATCATCATAGGAACGTATGATTCCTCCGAGGACAAGATAAGGAAGGATTTCTTGAGTCTGATAAATACAGTAATTTTCTTCTAGTATTTGTTATAATATTATAACCATATGAATAGAATCCATAAATATAGTTTATTGTCGGTAATTTTATTTGTTCTTTTGTTTCCTTTAACATTTAATAAATTACAAGCTGCTGGAGATCACGACTATTATAACTCACTTATTTCTCGTTCTGATTTCTGGAAGGGTTTTAGTCTGAGAGACCCAGCACAACTAAACTACCCAAAGTTTGGAGGGTATGCGAGCTCAAATGCTGAAACAACAGGCCTATGGGTTACATACAATCCAGCAGGGGATACGGATCCAAATAAACAGGATGCCGCAAAGGTGGTAGTGCCAATGTGGGCTAGTAATCCATCGACTTTGGTAGCAAATGTATCACCAACAGATAATTTTATTATCTTAGTTGGAGGAGGAACTAACTATAATTCAAGAAGACAGATAAAAGTCGGTAATGAAGTAATGAAGGGGTATGACCCAGATGGAGCAGGGCCTCTGAAGATTTTTGATACCACAACTGGTATTATGTATGTCGAAAGAGGTCAGTTCGGGACTTCACCTCAAGCTCATTCAGCGGGAGCAGAAGCTCGCCTTTCTGTTAACAGTCTTCCAAACCAAGTTAGACTTCCTCTTGGAACAGCAGACGGTAACACATATCTATTCACCTGGGATACTTATTGGACTGGGTCGTATCTTAACAGTACTGTTTTGGGTGTGCCTATAAAAGCTTTTCAGTTTTCAAGTGGTGGAGATTCTTTGTTTCTAGAACCAAATAATCACCCTGGAGGTATGTATGGAGCGAAAATTACAGGTTTTAATCCAGCAACAATGGTGGGAGCTTTTCAAACAAGATCGTACCAAAACCCCGGGGGTGATCCTAACTGGTCTTTAACCAATGGTAGTGTTGCAGGTCCAGGGGTCACAAACAAAGAACCTCTTGAACCACAATTGAATACATTTGTATATAAACCAAACACATGGGTTCGCTTTTGGTACCTCATAGAACAGCGTGCAAACGACTATGACTATATATCTGCATGGGTAGGAGACGAGAACAATAATCCTGTACAGATGTATGATAGATTGCCTATATCAGTAAAAACTAACACTAATTCGATAGACAAGTTCTGGATTGAATTCAACTCATCGGTAGATGAAATAAAAAGAGACACCGACCGCGACCTCGTCGCCTACGTCCGTAACTTCGTAGCCCTCCGTAACCCAACAAACATCC
>CAZKFS010000011.1:0-17593 GCA_964552275.1 uncultured Candidatus Saccharibacteria bacterium
GTATAACCTAGTTTCTCTGTCATTCTTCTTATTTGTCTGTTTTTTCCTTCAGTTAGAACTATGTTGAAAACATTATCATCAACTTTATTAACCTTTGCTGGCTTTGTCACAGCATCTCCTATGTCCACACCTTCTTGCATGTTTCTTACAAAACCTGGAGTAAATTTTCGATCAACCTCTACCAAATATTCTTTTTCATGTTCATAGACAGGATTCAAAAGTCTATCCGTAATTCTTCCATCGTTTGTGAGTATCATTAAACCAGAAGATTCTTTATCTATTCTTCCGACAGGGAATATTCCTTCTTTGTTTTTTATAGATACACTCTGCATGATATCTTTTTCGTTGTTTTGAGCGTTTGTACTAACAACGCCTTTTGGTTTATTGTAAGCCAAATAGATGTATTTCTTTTTCGTGTGAACCCCTCGAACTTCGACTTTGTCTGTCTCCGAGACTTTGTCTCCGAGCACAGCTGTTTTGCCGTTTATTAAAACTTTTTTACTTTTTATCAAATCATCTACTCCAGTTCTTGTGGCAACACCTTTATGAGCGAGATATTTGTTTATTCTCATAGGATAGGTCTCTTTTGGGGCAATAGTTTTGTTAGTAGTTTTGTTTTTTCTCATAATAAGTTGTTTTGCTTTTGTAACTATACAGTATATACTATAGCAATAACAAAGATAGTGAATTTATTTTAAATTTTATGAAAACATTAGATACAAAAGAGTGGGTTGCGGTTGCGGTCGCAGTTTTTGTTGTTGGATTTTTCTTTGTCTTTGGACAAACTTTGGTTGATTTATTTACAGGTAATAATTTACAAGGAACAAACATGGTAGAACAGACACAAGTTACATCTGAAGATGCAGTGGTTGGTACTGGAGAGACAGCTGGAGTTGGTGATCGTGTTACTGTTCACTATACTGGCAAGTTTGTAGATGGAACTGTTTTTGACAGTTCAGTTACTCGAGGTGAACCTTTTCAATTTGTTTTGGGTGCAGAACAAGTCATAAAAGGTTGGGATATTGGTGTTGCTGGGATGAAGGTTGGAGGTAAAAGAATACTTATTGTTCCTTCTGCTTTCGGATACGGACCAAACGACTACGGTCCAATACCTGGAGGATCTACGCTCATCTTTGAGGTTGAACTACTAAAAGTAGAAAAATAAAAAAATGAAGCTCTCTAAACGAGAGTTTTATTTTTTATTTTAAAATGGTAGTCTCTAGTTAATGCAAAAATTTTCTTTTGAAATACATAAAGAGCTAGAGGGGAGTTTGGGAAGAGTTGGAACAATACACACACCACACGGAGATATAGAAACTCCGGCTTTTGTCGCGGTCGGAACAAAAGGCACTGTTAAGTCTCTAACTCCAGAGCAAGTTTTCGAAACTGGGGTGCAAACTATTATTGCGAACACCTATCATCTATATCTGGATCCAAATCCGCAAAGAATAAAAGAAATGGGTGGTTTGCATAAGGCTATGAACTGGAACAGACCACTTTTGACGGATTCCGGGGGTTTTCAAGTTTTCTCTTTGGGGGCGGCATATGGAAAAGGTATAAGCAAAGTTTCTCACAAGAAAGATGAAGAGCTTTTACTTTCAGACAACACTTCTGAAGATAATCTACCAAAAATTGCAAAAATTGATCCAGGAGGAGTGATGTTTAGGGATCATTTGAGTGGCGACGCGCACTATTTTACACCAGAAAAATCTATAGAAATACAGCATAATCTTGGAGCAGATATTATTTTTGCTTTTGATGAGTGTACAGCTCCAAACGAAAGTGATCACTACCAAGCCGAGGCTCTGGATAGGACTCATAGATGGGCCAAAAATAGTTTAGAGTATCACAAAAGTAAACCAAACTCAGAGTACCAAGCGCTGTTCGGCATAGTCCAAGGTGGTAGAAATGAAAAACTAAGAAAAGAATCCGCTACCTACATAGGAGGTCTAGATTTTGATGGTTTTGGAATCGGCGGATCTTTTGAAAAAGAAGATATGGAGAAAGCAGTAGAGTGGGTGAATTCTATCCTACCCAAAGAAAAACCGAGACATCTTCTGGGAATTGGAGAACCAGCGGATCTTTTTATGGCAGTGGAAAAAGGTTGTGATCTGTTTGATTGTGTAGCACCAACCAGGATTGCTCGCAATGGTGGAGTCTATACAAAGAATGGAAGGATAAACTTGCTCAATGAGATTTTTAGGACAGATGATTCACCTCTAGATTCTGGTTGCCTTTGTTATACATGTAAGAATTTTACAAAAAGCTACATAGCTCATCTCCATAGATCCAAAGAGATTTTGGGATACACTCTAACTTCAATACACAACTTATATTTCATTGCTCAAATGGTCAGAAAAATGAGAGAAACTATGCTTTCTGGGGATTTTGAAAGTTATAAAAAGGATTTTATCTTAAAATACTATAATAACTAAACTATTAAAGTAGTTGTTTTTTCAAGATTAATTTAATGGTATAATTTGTGTGTCTATAAATTAACACTTTACACACTTTATGAATTTAAAAGCAGGTGTTGGGTTTGGTGATGGTGAAGACTCATACATAGTGGGGGCGAATGCAATTCAGGATGCGATAGATCATCTAGGAGAGCCTAATCCAGACATGGTTTTTGTTTTTTCTTCAGTCAAATATGATCAACAAAAAATGTTAGACGGTGTAAGGTCTGTTGCTGGGAGTGCTTTGGTTGTTGGTTCGTCTACCTCTGGTGAGATAGTTACTCAGGGTCCTCTTAAAGAAAAATCTGTTGCAGTAATGGCTATAAAATCCCCAGACATAAAGTATTTTGTCGGTGTTGGTGAAAATATTGGGAATGGACCAAGAGAAGCAGGAAAGAAAGCAGCTGAAGAAGTTAAAAAACAATCAGGAAATGATCTAAAAAGTTTTATAATGTTACCAGATGTGCTGGTTGGAAATGGGGCCGAGATCGTTCGAGGAGTTTTGGATTCATTGGGTGAACATTTTCCAGTTGTTGGTGGTGCGTCTGGGGATGATTTTGCCTTTAAAAAAACTTACCAATACGTTAACGATAAAGTTTATTCTGGAGCAGTGGTGGGGCTTGGTCTTACGGGGCAGTTTAAAATGGGTATTGGTGTAAAGCATGGATGGATTCCAGTCGGCGAGTCTTCAAAAGTTACAAAATCTAGTGGTTCAGTAGTGCACGAAATAGACGGAAAACCTGCTATAAGTATTTACGAAAGTTACTTTGGAGAAAAGGAAGCTGAGGTTTTAAAATCAGAAACTCTTGCAAAATTAGCCATCACTTATCCTTTGGGTATGAGAGTTGAGGGTAGTGATGAACTACTGATCCGTGATCCGCTCACAGTAGACGAAAATGGTTCTATCACTTGTGCGGCCGAGATACCAGAAGGTGCTGACATCAGATTAATGATTGGTAGCAAAGAAGAGGCAGTCAAAGTAGCAAAAAAAGCTGCAGAAAATGCTCTAGAACAACTTGATGGGAGTAAACCCAAAGCGATTATTATATTCAACTGTATTGCAAGAAATAAACTTTTTGGAGAAAGATCAGGTGATGAAATAAATGCAATTCAAGAAGCATTAGGAAAAGACGTCCCACTTATTGGTTTTTATACTTATGGAGAGCAGGCTCCACTCGGTGGGGAGGTGAAAAATATTGAAAAATGTAACCCCGCATTTCACAATGAGACTGTTGTTATATGTGTCTTGGCTGATTAATTAAACAAAAAATTGAATATAGATAAAATAGATGATAAAAATACTCGGCTTGTTTACAAGCATGTTCTGCTGGGGACTTTTTTATTTGTGCTTTTTTTGTTTAGTCTTTACTTACTAGATTTTGATATCTTGCCAAGTTTGGTTGTTTCTCTAGTCTTTGTATTTTTTGTTTTAGCTATTTTTCAAATTTTTGTTTTTCCTGAAATAAAAATTCTGAATAATAAGATTAAAAAAATGGAACAGGATGCAAAAAGTTACGACGCTGGAACCAAACTGCTTATCAGAAGAGATCTCGAGCTAAACAGAGCCAATGACAAACTAAAAGATTTGGATGAGGCAAAATCTGGTTTTATATCTGTTGTAGCACACCAACTTCGAACACCCCTTTCTGGTGTTAAGTGGACGTTGAGTATGCTTATTGGTGGTGACATGGGTGAACTCAATAATGATCAAAAAACATTTTTAATGAAGAGTTATGAGAGTAATAATAGAATGATAAACCTTGTAAACGACATGCTTGCTGCTGACAGGGTTCAGTCTGGTAAAGTCCGTTATGAGTTTAGAAGTATAAGCATTATTAATTTAATAGACAACATATTATTTGAATTAAATCCTGCGGCACAAAAGAAGAATATATCGATTGAATACAAAGATAGGTTGGATAATATACCCAATGTTCTTGTAGATCCAGACACCATAAGGGCTGTCATGCAGAATTTGCTAGAAAATGCTATTAAATATACAATGGATGGTGGTAAAGTTTCTATAGGTTTGGTTAAACAAGAAGAGAAACTCCAGGTTTCTGTAACTGATAACGGGATAGGTATTCCAGAGAATCAGAAGAAAAATATCTTCAGCAAGTTTTTCAGGGCTACAAATGCAGTCAAGCTAGAAACAGACGGCTCAGGGTTAGGTCTCAACATAGCACAAACAATAATTGAAAAAAACGGTGGAGAAATGTGGTTTGAAAGTCAGGAAAATAAAGGCACAACCTTCTTTTTTACAATTCCAATCGCTAAATAACTGTTACAAACAATAAAGATGAATAAAAAATACTAATAATAGAAGATGATAAATTTTTAGGGGATGTTTTGGTGCAAAAAATAAAAAATGATGGCTTGGAGGCTGTGCTTTTTGTGGATGGTCTTGCGGGCCTACAAAAAATAAGAGATTGGAAACCAGACCTAATTCTCTTGGATATAATATTGCCAACAATGAACGGTTATGAGATTCTCGAGGAGAAATTCAAAGATAGTAGTATAAAGGATATTCCAGTTATTGTTATTTCTAACTCTGGCCAGCCCGTTGAAATAAACAGAGTGCTTTCTCTCGGAATAAAAGATTACTTAGTCAAGGCTCAGTTTGATCCAGAAGAGGTTATGGTCAAAGTTAGAGCTCAATTAAGAAACGAAGAGGCGAAAAAGGATGATGCTAAAAACGTGGTTTTTTATGATAAAAATCTAGAGGGTAAAAAAATACTTTGGGTAGAAGATGACAAATTTTTAAATGATATTATCGCAAGAAAATTAACCTCTATAAAATGTCAGTTTTTTCATACTGCATCTGGCGAGGAAGCTCTGAAAATTATATCTGAACAAAATCCTGATATTGTTATGTTGGATGTAGTCCTACCAGGAATGAATGGTTATGATATTCTAAAAAAAATAAAAGAAGATGAAAAAAGTAAAAATATACCGATAATCATGTTGTCGAACCTAGGAGAAGATACTGATAAAAACAAGGCTGTAGAACTAGGTGCAAAGAAGTATCTCATAAAAGCTTCCGTAACTCTGGATGATATTATAGATGAAATAAGCAAGATTCTTTCAAACAAGTAGTCTTATCCGGGACCTTTTTCTATATTTGAAACTGTTGTATAGTGTTTTAGATGAAATTCGAAATCAACAGAGAATTCCCACCAGCTGGAGACCAGCCAAAAGCTATTAAATCTCTGGTAGATGGTGTCAAAAAAGGTCTGAAACATCAGACTCTTTTGGGTGTGACAGGATCTGGTAAAACCTATACAGTGGCAAATGTGATACAGGAGATTCAGAAACCTACTCTGATTATTGCTCACAACAAAACACTTGCTGCTCAACTAGCACAAGAATACAAAGAATTTTTCCCAAACAACGCTGTTCATTATTTCGTTTCTTATTATGACTACTATCAACCAGAGGCATATATGCCAGTATCTGACACATATATAGAGAAGGAGGCAATGATAAACGAAGAAATAGAGAGATTGCGACATGCGTCTACTCAGGCACTACTTACACGCAAAGACGTTATTGTGGTGGCTTCGGTATCATGTATTTATGGTTTGGGTTCTCCTGTTGAGTATGAAAAAGTAAATTTAAAAATAAGTTCTGGTGAAAAAATATCTCGAGCAGATTTTATTCGTAATCTAGTTGATGTGCATTTTGAGAGGACTACAGCAGATCTATCGCCAGGCCAGTTTAGAGCAATAGGTAATATGATCGAAATCATGCCCGTGTCAGAGAAGGTTATCTATAGACTGGAAATAGAGGAGAGTAAAATAAAAGAGATAATAAAAATAGATGCCATAACAAGAGAGATATTAGAAACTATCGAAGTTTTCTTTTTGTTTCCAGCAAAACATTTTATTTCTACACCAGAACAAAGCGCTCAAGCTTTCAAAACTATAAAAGCCGAGCTAGCTCAGAGGTTAAAGGAGTTGGAAAAAGAAGGGAAACTACTAGAAGCAGAGAGACTGAAAAGAAGAACTACATACGATCTAGCTCTGATAAAAGAAATGGGGTATTGCAACGGAATAGAAAACTATTCTAGACATTTTTCTGGTAAAAAGGCAGGTGAAGCTCCAGATACTCTACTTTCGTATTTTCCTCCGGATTTTCTCACTATTATAGATGAATCGCATGTTTCTGTTCCTCAGATAGGAGCTATGTATGCCGGAGATGCTTCCAGAAAACAAGCACTAGTCGATTATGGTTTCAGATTGCCGAGTGCAAAGGACAACAGACCTTTGAAGTTTAACGAATTCGAGGAGAGAGTTGGGCAGACTATATATACATCGGCAACTCCAAGCAAATACGAAAAAGAACACTCAGAACAGGTTGTCGAGCAAGTTATACGACCAACCGGACTTATAGATCCTGTTATAGAAGTGAGACCTATCGTGGAAAAAGGTAAATATGCTGGTCAAATAAAAGATCTTATACAGGAGGCTGAAAAAGCTATAAAAAAAGGTGGCCGAGTTATTGCTACCACACTAACGAAAAAAATGGCAGAAGACTTGTCCGAATATCTGAAAGAGAAAAATATTAAATCAGAGTATTTGCATAGTGATATAAAAACTATCGAGAGAATAGAGAGATTAACCGCTTTTCGTCGGGGAGAGTTTGATATTTTGGTAGGTGTGAATTTGCTCCGAGAAGGTTTGGACCTGCCAGAAGTAACTCTGATAGGTATTTTGGATGCTGACAAAGAAGGTTTTTTGCGAAGTGATACTTCGCTGATACAGATTATTGGTCGTGCCGCTAGAAACGTAGATGGAAAAGTTATTTTGTATGCTGACCATATGACCAACTCAATGCAGTATGCAATATCCGAAACAGACAGAAGAAGAAATATTCAAATGGAGTACAACAAAAAACATGGTATTACTCCAAAAACTATCATCAAAAAAATTCAGGACATTACAGATCAGATGAAAACAGAACACTCAAAAACAGTAGATAAGCTTTTGACTATAGACAAAAAATTTTTTGAAAAAGATCCACAGAAACTAATAAAACAAAAAGAAAAACAAATGGAGGGAAGTGTAAAAATATTAGACTTTGAAACAGCTGCAATACTCCGAGATGAGATATTGGAGCTCCAAAAAATGCTACTATCAAAAACAAGTCGAGATAATAAAGAAAAAGCCAAGGTCGCGAAGGCAAAAAATTCACGAAACAAAGACCTGCTGAGCTAGTATTTGACATTTTTGTTAAAAAGATTTATATTTTTTTAGGAAATCTGAGGCTCTATCGAGTCTCACTGGAGGTTCTGTGTTTGGTATTCTGTTGTTAGTACTCGTCATTATCCTCGTGGAGGGTCTCCTCGTTGGGGCTCTCGCGAACTGGGCTTCGCCGCAAAGGGAGGTGCGCTAGTGTTGTTACTCGCTGGGAAGGCGCTACTCATCACCCTCGCAATCTTCTCTGTGTTCTTGATTGTCAGATCAATACTGCAGATCAGGAGGACCATGAGAACGAAGGCCATCTACAAGGCCGCCGGGGTGGTCCCCATGTCTCCTAGGTGGATGAGAGAACGGGGCTTTCCTGTTCCTGAAGAGGGACGAGGATCAGACTTGAGCTGAACGCGGGAACTTCTAGGGCGGGCCAGTGAGGCCCGCCACTTTTTATATAAATTTGATGTGCGAAGTTTGGGCTAATATGGTATTATGCGCATGTATTTACTATAGACCAACCGAGGGTCTATTTATTCGTATATGAAAAATAAATCACAAAAAGAGATATCTGGGGGGACAGGAGATAAGATTATTGTAAAAGGGGCAAGAACCCATAATCTTAAAAATATAACTGTAGAAATGCCACGAAACAAAATGGTGGTTTTTACTGGTCTCTCGGGTTCTGGGAAGTCTTCCTTGGCTTTCGATACTATATTTGCTGAGGGACAAAGAAGATATGTAGAGTCTCTGTCTTCATACGCTAGACAGTTTCTTCGTCAGATGCAGAAACCAGATGTGGATGAAATAGTAGGACTTTCTCCAGCTATTTCTATAGATCAAAAAAGTAGATCCAACAATCCACGTTCAACTGTGGCTACTATCACAGAAATATACGACTATCTGCGTATACTTTATTCTCGTGTGGGACACCCACATTGTCTTGTTTGCGGAGATGAAATAACAAAACTTTCAAATGATGAAATAAAAAACTTTGTGCTTGAAAAGGTGGAAGTTAAAAAGAAATTATTTCTTTCTAATACAAAAAAAATACAGTTACCACTTTATGTAGAAATATTTGCTCCAGTGGTAAAGGGTAGAAAGGGAGAGTATTACCAGCTTTTATACGATCTTTTAGGCAAGGGGTATTCCACAGTTTTAGTAGATGGTGTGAGAAAAAACCTTCGAGACAGAATAGAGCTTTCAAAAACTTCTAGACACACTATAGATGTTTTGGTTGATAGTATTTCTATTTTGGATTTCAAAACAGACAGTAAAGGAGCAGAGGAAAGACTTTCTGAGGATTTGGAAAAAGCTTTGAATGAATCAGACGGCCAAGTGAAAATAATGTTTCGAGACGTGTCGCTGGAGCGAAGCGAGAGCAATAAAGACAAGGCGTCAGCTACGACAGATTATGTTCCAGAAGAATTTTTCATGTCTTCAAAACTTTCTTGTCCAAAGGATGGTTACTCATATCCAGAAGTAGAACCAAGGCTTTTTTCTTTCAACTCTCCATACGGAGCATGTCCTGAATGTAACGGTCTAGGTACAAGACACTTCTTTGGTAACGAGGTCTGTCCAAAGTGTAAGGGAGCTCGTCTTCGAGAAGAAGCTTTGCATGTAACAATAGGAGGTAAAAATATTGTTGAACTTGTTTCGATGTCTATAAAAGATGCTTATGACTTTTTCGATAGTATAAAAATGACAGAAAGAGAAAAGAATATTTCTAAGGTTATAATGCGAGAAATAGGCGCTAGACTTTTGTTTATGTTAAACGTGGGTATTGATTATCTAACACTTAACAGAAGAGCGCACACACTTTCTGGAGGAGAAGCTCAAAGAATTCGTCTTGCAAGTCAGCTGGGCTCAGGTCTTGTTGGTGCTCTATATGTTTTGGATGAGCCAACTATTGGTTTGCATTCAAGAGATAATGATAGGTTGATCCAAACCCTGCTTGAGTTGCGAGATCTAGGCAATACTATTTTGGTTGTGGAGCATGATGAGGATACTATTTTTGCGTCAGACTATATTGTAGATATTGGACCAGGGGCGGGAATACACGGAGGTTCTGTTGTGGTTGCGGATTATCTAGAACCTCTACTTACTGCAAAGAAAAATACTTCTGAGTCTATAACTCTGGATTATCTTCGTGGAGATAGAGTTGTAGAAGTTCCAGAGAAAAGAAGAGATGATCCTAAAGGTGAGATACAAATACGTGGAGGAAAAATATTTAATATAAAAAACTTAAACGTAGACATTCCTCTAGGTAGGTTTGTTTGTGTAACTGGAGTATCAGGCTCTGGAAAATCATCTTTCGTTTATGAAATTCTACACAAAAATCTACAAGCTCGGTTTGAAAGAAAATACAGAAGTGCAGAAATATATAACTGTAAAACTTTTACAGGGACCGAATATTTGGGTCGTGCTATTTTGATAGATCAGTCCCCGATAGGTAGAACTCCTCGTTCTAACCCAGCAACATACACAGGAGCATGGTCTTTTGTTCGAGATTTATTTGCGGAAACTTCTGAAGCTCGCGCTCGTGGTTGGAAAGCCAACAGATTTTCTTTTAACGTAAAAGGTGGTCGTTGCGAGACTTGCCAAGGTAACGGCATGATAGAAGTTGAAATGCATTTTCTACCTACAGTTTATGTTCCTTGTGATGTCTGTAAGGGTAAAAGGTTTATGAAAGAAACTCTGGAGGTTCACTACAAAAAGAAAAATATTCATGATGTTTTGAAAATGACAGTAGAAGAGGCTCTAAAATTCTTTGAGGATATTCCTGCTATCGCAGATAGACTAAAGACACTAGAAGAAGTTGGTCTGGGATACTTGGAGCTGGGTCAGTCTGCTACAACTCTTTCTGGTGGAGAGGCACAACGTGTTAAAATATCTTCAGAGCTTTATAGACCACACGTCCAAAAAACAATTTATCTTTTAGATGAGCCAACCATAGGTCTTCACTACGAAGATGTTAGAAAACTCATCGAAATATTGCAAAAACTTGTAAACAAAGGTAACACTGTTGTTGTGATAGAGCACAATATGGATATTGTTAAATCTGCGGACTATCTTCTAGACATCGGTCCAGAAGGTGGGGAAGGTGGTGGACAACTAATAGCAAAGGGAACACCAGAGGAAGTGGCAAACAACGAAAAGAGCCACACTGGTAGATATTTGAAAAAAGCATTGAAGCAGTATAGGGCGTATAGGAAATAAAATTTCTTTATCGCAAGTATCTTTTTTAAGACCATCCATCCTCTATTGGGCATATTTCACTTATGAAAAATCAAGATGTAAAAAAAATATTCTCCAGTCTTCCAGACTCACCTGGGGTGTATTTGTTCATGAAAGGAAAGGATATTTTATACATCGGCAAGGCAACATCTCTAAAAGATAGAGTCAGGAGTTATTTCAGACCAGATATAGTTGCGACTAGATCTCCGCTCGTTTCAAAAATGTTAAGCCAGTTTGATGCCATAGACCACATAAAAACAGATTCGGTATTGGAAGCCCTAGTTTTGGAAGCCAATTTCATAAAAAAATATCAGCCGGAGGCCAATATAAAAGAAAAAGATAACAGGAGTTTTAACTTTGTTGTGATTACCAAAGAACAATTCCCGCGCGTTTTAACTGTGCGTTCGCGAGAACTTTTAATAAACAATCCATATGATATTGCGTATTCTTTTGGACCTTTTCCCGACGGAGGTCAGCTCAAGTCAGCTTTGAAGATAGTTAGAAAACTTTTTCCATATAGAGATAAGTGTGAACCAAATTCGAAGAAGCCTTGTTTCAACAGACAGATAGGTCTTTGCCCTGGGGTATGTACCGGAGAAATAACAGAAAAAGAATATGGAGAAGTGATAGAAAACATCATCCTGTTTTTTGAAGGAGATAAGAAGAATTTGATAAAAAGTCTAGAAAACCAGATGCAGGATTTTGCCGATAAAAAAGAATTTGAGAAAGCAAACAAAATCAAAAAAACTATTTTTACCTTGAATCATATACAAGATATTTCTCTAATAAAAGAAGATGTGAAAATAAGTAGTGAGTCTTTTAGAATCGAAAGTTATGACATAGCCCATATGAGCGGGAAAAATGTTGTGGGTGTTATGACGGTAGTAGAAGATGGAGAAGTAAAAAAATCTGATTATAGGAAGTTTAAGGTGAAAGAAGACAATGGTGTAAACGATACTAAAGCGTTGAGAGAAGTTTTGGAAAGGAGACTTGCTCACATAGAGTGGAAAATACCGAACCTTATTGTTGTAGATGGTGGAGTGGCTCAAAAAAATGCGATTTCTAAAATCCTGAAAGAAAATAATCAAAACATTCCTGTAGTTTCTGTGGTGAAAGATGAAAGACATAGACCTAGAGAAATATTGGGTGACAAAAAATGGTTAAAATACGAAAAAGAAATAATACTGTCTAACTCTGAAGCACACAGGTTTGCTATCGGTTTCCACAAAAAACTGAGAGGGAAGATAGTGTAGACGATTTATCCTTTGACCATATGCGTTTTTTGTCTTAGACTTTCTGATGGACTGAACAATCACAGCTTTCCCATAGGGGGCGTTCGAGTGAATAGAAGATTGAGAACAATGAAAGTGAGTTTTGTGTTGAGCCCTCCCTGTGGGGGCAAGACCACACAAGGTCGTCTTCTCTCGGAATCTGGTGTGTCGTACGTCGACACATCACATCTCATCACCGTATGGATAAAGAAACGAGAAGGGGCTCGGGCGAGCCGTTGTGCTCAGAGTGTCATGGAGCAGGGGAAGCCCGTTGACGACATTATTGTCAACGAGCTTGTCGGCTCCTGGCTCGAGACTGTTCTAGACGCTGAGGTCTTTCTGGGGGGGTTTCCGAGAACTCTACGGCAGGTGGAGTACTTGGGGGCTGGGCTCCCTGATCGTATGAGGGAGGCATGGCGAATTCTGAACCCCACCTTCTTTGTACTCGAGGTTCCGATGTCAGAATGTAGACGTCGGAGGGGGGTCTCCTCTGATCGAGAAGGAAGGCTCGATGGTGACAAGGAAAAGGTCTTCACTGATCGTTTGGACGACCATTTCAAGACCATCGATCCGATCGTAAAGCGTCTCAACGCTCTATATCCGAACAGCGTGGTGCACATCGACGGAAGTCTTCCTGCAGAGGAAATCTACTCGAGTCTGCGCTCATCACCAGCTTTTGCCTAGTCGAGGACACTCGTCGAGGACACCTATCGCGAGCGGGATCACTTCGGTGGCCCGCTCCTTTTTTATATAAAAAAATTTTCGTGTATAATATATTAATGCAAAAACTTCCATCTTCACTACATATAGGTGTAATACGTGGTGGCCCATCGAGTGATTATGATATTTCTCTAAAAACAGGTGCTTATATTTTAAAACAATTATCTGAAACACATAAACCGATAGATATTTTTATATCTCGTGATGGCAAATGGCATACAGAGGTATCGAGAGATCGCCAGAGAGAATTCTAAACCATGTTGATGTTGTATTTAACTCTATGCACGGAACATACGGCGAAGATGGCAAAATCCAAAATATTTTGAGTAACCACGGAGTAAAATACGTTGGCTCTGATAAATTTTCTTCTGCTATAGCTATGAACAGATGGAGAACAAAAGATCTGGTTTCTTCTTCTGGAATAAAAACTCCAATTTATAAAATAATTCGACACTCGGATTCTTTGATCGATAAGGTAAAAGATATTTGGAATTCAATGGTTCATCCGCTAGCTATAAAACCAGCGAAAGGTGGTTCAGCTATGGGGTTTGCGGTTGTAGAAAATTTCTCAGACCTTTTTGGTGCCACAGAGCAGTTGTTGAAAAATCACGATACTATTATCGTAGAAGAATTTATTCCAGGTATTTCTGTATCATGTCTGGTTACAAATGATTTTCGTGATCAAAAAACTTATGCTTTTCCACCGTCTTCGCAGTTGTTATTGAATGAGACAAAGACAGTAGAGGATATGGCCAAAAAGGTTCATGACATACTCGGTCTATCACACTACTCACAATCAGATTTTATTGTCGCACCAAAGAGGGGAGTTTATTTTCTGGAAGTTGATACTCATCCAAAATTTACAGAAAAATCTCTGGCAACAAAAGCTCTAGATCCAGTTGGTGTTTCTCCGGTAGAGTTTCTACACCACGTTATAGGTTTGGCACACAACTAAGGATTTTGCTCACCTATTATTATAAAGATATCATCACAATCGTATACATATGTTTCTGCTCCGTTAGATCCGTTTGGGCCACCAGAAACAATCACTGGAAAGGTCGGGTCTCCTGCATAAGTATCAACACATAGTCCTCCATGGTTCAGTAATGGGTGATAGTCTTCATCGTACCAATAAGGGTTACCCCAAGGATCTAGTGGAGTTCGAATATAAGGGCCTTTCCACTTTGGTACATCTGAGGCTTCCCAACGACAACCACCGTGGTTGGCAAAGTCTGTTGGTGCTTGTGTTAATCCAGATTGCGGGTCTGTAAGACTAAATTCATTGCCTACAGCATGGGAACTTATGGAGCATCCTTTTATAGATTTTTCTACGTCAGATTCTAAAAGTATAATACCAGCCTGGATGTTTTTTAGTTGACTTTTTGCAGCGCCGATTCTAGCTTTTTCTCTTGCTGAGTTTAGGCTAGACAAAACGACTGATGAGAGTATTCCTATTATCGCGATAACCACAAGTAGTTCAATCAGCGTGAAACCTTTTTTATTTTTAAATTTCATTTTTTCACATTTAGTATATTAAAAATATTACTAAATGAAAAGCTCATGAAGTTTTTATTAAAGGAACTCACTCACCAGACCCGCCAGAAATTCCCTTACCTTGTTTGTAAAAGGTCTGTTTTTCCAGTCTGAGTAAACAATTTCTTTGGATTTCTGCAGATCCTTACCGAACTGTTCAACTAGTGGTTTAACAAAATTTTTCTCTGTACTTACTATGTTGGCCTCAAAGTTATACCTCAAACTCAAATTATCCATGTTTAGACTTCCAGTTGTTGCCCAGTCCTCGTCTACTATCACAACTTTTCCGTGATGGAAGTTTTCTGGGTATTCATATATTTTTATACCTCTTTTTAACATATGACTGTATATATTCTCAGAGGCTTTTTGTACTATGGGGACGTCTATCTCTTTTGGAAGAATGATTGTTACTCTAACGTTTCTTTTTGTCGCAAGGCGTAGAACTCTAGAAAGTCTTATATCTGGTACAAAATACGGAGTGGTGATCATGATACTACTTTTTGCATTTCGAATAGCCTCAATCAGTGTGTAATACAAAAATCTTTTTTTGAAATATGGTGCACTGGTGACAAAATATCTTGTTCTGATATTGGCTTTTATTTTTCGTATTCTTTCTCGGAGGCTTCTGTTTTTTGTTATGTTCCAGTATTCAGAAAAGGAGTTGTCTATTTCTAGAGCGCCGAGTCCAGTTACTCTAACAGTTGTGTCTCTCCAGTTTTCCATATGAGACCCTATCCCTAGTCCACCAACGAAAGCTATTCTTTTGTCGATGATTAGATTTTTTCTATGGTCTCTGAAAATCCATGAAGTGAAAGTGTGTATTCTCCAAGGACTTATGGGATTAAAAAATCTGATTTGAATTCCTTCTTTTGTGAGATCGTTTACAACGGTGGAGTTGTAGAAACCCCAACTTCCTACAGTGTCTAAAAGGATACGAACTTTCACCCCATCTCTATTTTTCTGTCTTAAAAGTTCAATAAACTCAAGTCCGATTTTATCAATACAAAAAATATATTGTTCGAGATCGATGGACTCTTTTGATCCTCTTATTGCCTCGAGCATGGAACTCCAAGTCTCCGGAGCAAAGGCATAAAACTCATATTCGTTTGTGGAGGTCATAGTTACTAAAGTTTAGTTTTTTTATGTGAGTAGTCAAATAGTATTGACAAAAGTTATTAAAAAATGCATATTATTTTGGGACATAATCGTCCATCAAGGAGGGTTGATAGTGGCGAAAAAGGCGAAGGTTGTAAAAGCGAAAGCGATGCGATCGCGCAAGAAGAGGAAAGGGAGGCTGAAGCTGGCACATTTGCCTCCAAAGAAGTTGCGACAGGCAACCTCGAGGTATCACAGCGAACTCAAGGCTGCTTTGAAGGAGGTCGAGGATCTCAGGCGCCTCGTCGATGCCGGAGATGCCTTGCAAAGGATTCTCGCGTTGGTCTCCAATACGTCGTATCAAGGGACCGGGGCTCTGGAGGAGCTCTGGGAGAAGATGATCGCTCCAACTCCGAAGCCACAGAAACCCAAGGTGGTTCGCGGGAAGAAGAATTCCCGCTGACTTCTCACCCCAGACGATGCACGACGCAGGCGGACCTCACGGTCCGCCTTCTTTTGTATAATTTTTTTAAATTCTCAACGGCTCACCCCCTGAGCCGTTTAAGTGGGGATTTTATTAATTTATTTCCAAAACTATTTCATTTTTGATTTTTTCTAGGGTTTCCTCTGATATTTTGAAATCATGATTTGTTCTATAATTTTCCCCCCAGCGATCATCTTTGAAAGTGACACCATCAAACTCCACGGAGCTTGAGTATCGAGGGATTATGTGACCGTGTAGATGGTGAGTAATGTTACCTAGAAAAGCATAGTTGAGCATGTCAGCTTTAAATGCTTTTTTTATGACTCTTTCTATTTCTTTCAGAATTGCAAATAGTTCCTCTCTTTCTTCTAGTGTTGCATCAGGCAGATCAAGAGCGTCTTCTCGTTTACACCACACATAACATCTTCCTAAATAACTCTGATTTTCGTTGATATACAGAGTCCAGTAATTATAATCTTTGATTTTAAATTTCGAGTAATCGTCCATAAACACCAATATAACACATAAATAAACTTATATATGTTGATTTTAATGAATTCACAGATTCTAAGGAAAAGGTTAGAGAATACATAAAAAATGAAAAGTGACGCACCCAAGCGTCTCTTAGAGATATGCCAGACGGAGAACTTAAACAACACATCCTCTTGAAAATAAAAAAAGAAATTACTGAGGATAAATTGGAACAATTTTGGAAGCGCTAAACTAGGTCAGAAATTTCTAGGCACGAGATGGAGGGTTGTGGGTTTGAAAGTTTTGAGTTACTGAAATTTTTATAAAAAAAAGACCTCCGCGTTGTGTGAGACGCGGAGTCTGTTGAGAGTTGTGCTTGGTGATGAAATGTTCACACACGTTCAGCTATCACACGGTAGCTGTTGACTGGTCTTCTGTTGTGCTTTTGTTGTGTGCACTCCTTAACTCGCCACCGACCAAAATGGGTATTTACCACTTCACCCTTTTTTGGCGGCTCTGGTTCTTGCCAGCTGAATAGGCCTATCCATTTTCCACTTGAGGACCCTTCGAAAATATCGAGGTTCATCTGACCACCTCCTCCTCAGGATAATATAATGTAAAACAATATGTGTCAACTCTGTGGACTACATCAGTCTGAATTGGAACCAAATCTTAAAGGCCATTTAAGCTTAGATCCCCAATATGTGATGAAAGCCAATACTATAAATACAAAAACGTAGACAAAAGGATTATTCATTGAAAACCAATGTGACTCTTGGGTGGGGCCGTTATTAAACGTGCCCCCATTATTTTCCACTATAGGACTATAATCACCGGTAGTTGTTTTACTACCTAAATTACCAGTTATGTCCTTACCTCCTACCAAAATAGTTTCACCCATTATTTTTATTGCGGGATCTGGTCCCGTTGTCCATTCTACCCATCCCTTTGCATCAATAATAGTGTGCAATGATTTTTCATAAGTCCACTCTGGATGGGTTTTTTGGATGTATTCTGTTAGTAGTTGTGCTTTTTCTTGGTCTGACATGATAATTATAAAATAGTTCGAAAATAAACAGATTTGGTGGACCCGACAGGACTCGAACCTGCCACCCCATCATTGCAAATGATGTGCTC
>CAZKFS010000012.1:0-15705 GCA_964552275.1 uncultured Candidatus Saccharibacteria bacterium
TCTTTCAACCTATCTGTAGTTTTATATGGAAACTGAAAATTATAAGCTTTCTGCTGACACGATAGTCTGTCCATTTCAACTATCGGACCTTCCAAGTTGACCACAAAAAAATCATAGTCGTTCAATAAATTTATATCTTTTTTTATATATTCAAAAGGGTCTCTACCTCTGTTATCAATAATATTTCGAACACCTCTATCAAACATAACATCTCCAAAATTTACTACTGAAAAATGTTTATGATTGAAAATTTCAGGTAAACCAAAATAAGGGTCAATAGTTCTGTTAAAAAACAGGAAAGACACTGCGACCAAAAGAATCGCTAGGAAAGAAATTCTTTTTATAAAATATGATTTAGATTTTCCTCGAGTCATAAGACCAGTGTAGAAGAGCCTGTCGTTGACGTGGTCGACACAAAAAATCCCCGGGTCTACAGTTGTGGACTATTTGTCCCACGTGACGCCTCATCTTAATCCATCTTTTTATTTGTCTTTCATCCTCATCTTCAATCCTGCGCCCCATGTAATACCTGCAATACCACTGAAACCAACCTCGTGGATCATCTTTGTAAATCCAACCTTTTTTCTTCCAAATAGAAAGTGGCTGGCTGGCATTTACGCCGAAATAATTTATTTCTTTATCTCTTTTTGCTTTAGAAAATTTTGCTTTTTTAAACCACTCTTTTGGAAACTCTTTTGTACAGTCTCTCATATAAACTCCTCCGAAAACACCGATTTCCAACATCTGTTTCGGAGTAAGTTGAGGTTTAAATATCGGAGAAAATTTTTTACCAACAGGAGCTGTTAAAACATATTTATAGTTCCTCTGCATCTTGTCACTAACAGTTATGGTTTTCATGTAGGAATTATACCACTGACTATAGAAAGAGTCTGGCGATGCGGATTTTCAAATAGCTCGGCTTCTTTTTTTGTTTCGTTAGTAAATTATAAACCGGCGACAATGTAGTAGATCCTGTTTTTTCAAAAGCTTTGAGAATATCTTCTAGTTCGCTACGTTTTAATTCCCTTTTTAGATATGTTATATCTGGACATTTTTTCTCTAAAATCAAATCTTCAATATGAGCAACAACCGTTTCTTCTTTTAGACCCCTAACTTCCGCTATTTCTTTCAAAGAAAGTTCTTGTTCCAACATTCCTTTGGTTATTTCATGAGTAGAAATTTTTAATTCTTTTTCCTGTTTTTTTATTTTTACTTTCTCTTCTGGTTCTATTTTTTTCATCCAAGCATTTTGCATTTCCAACAATTCCTCTCTGCTCAACTCCTTTAAATCATTTACTGCATCAATAGATTTGTCTCTAAAAACCTGATCCATCTCTAGAACTTCCCTGTCAACTTCTAGAGACATATCGTTAAAACCCAGAAGTTTCATACCTCCAAGTGTTCTGACACGAGACAGTGCAACATAGCCCATACCTTTTACAAATGATTTGGATAGATCGAGCTCCATAGCATCAAGAGACATCCCCTGACTTTTGTGCACGGTTATTGCCCAAGCAAGACGGAGAGGAATTTGTACTATCTCCGCTTTTACTTTACCTTCTTCTTCTATTTTCCAAGATTGAGAAACAACATTGAAAGTCATCCCGCCGTTTGTTTCAACGATAGGATCACCAAATGAATTGAACTCTTTGACTATCCCCAAAGTTCCGTTTACATAACCACCCTCCAGATGATTCTTTGTAAACATAACTCTTGCACCAACCTTTAACTCCAAAACATCCGGTGACAAACAACTTTTTTTTAGTGTCTCGGCTAGATTATTTGAACCTTTGCTAACCATTTTATAACTCTTTGCTTCACCATCTAAAAGTCCCAAATGTTTTTTGTTTATAACATCAACATCTATGTTGTGAGTGTACAATCTAGTAAATTCCTTGCCATACTCTGGGTCTTTGTTAAAACGAGTTTTTAAAAGTTCTATAGTCTTTTCTGAGACTTTGTTTTCTCTAATCTGATTAAGTATAGAAAGGTATATGTTATCTTTTTGTCTATGTTGTTCAGATAAATAACAAATAGTGAACTTGGAAGCTAGCCACGACTCTGCTTTGTATGCAAACTCTGACTCAACAACATCACCTCTGGTAACAGGTGGAAGTTGAAAAAAGTCTCCGCAAAGTATGACTTGCATACCACCAAAAGGTTTTTCGTTTCTCTTCATCTGGCGACAGATCCATTCGATCATATCCAACCTATAGTGGTGGAGCATGGAAACCTCATCTATTATTAGAACTTTTGTGCGTTCAAATCTTTTATACAAATACTGTCTCTCCATCAAATCTTCGATATCATAGTCGGTCAAAGTATCTCGAACGCCTAGACCAGACCATGAATGTATAGTCATGCCACCTATATGAGTTGCGGCTATACCAGTAGATGCAGTTACAGCAACATCAACTCCATGTTGTTTTAAATAGTTTACGTAAGAATTTACAACATGAGTTTTACCGCTCCCAGCCGGACCAGTAATAAAAACATTCTTACCCATCTTCAAAATATCTAGAGCTTCGGATTGTAACATCTAGCTATTGTACCAACACCAACTTGAATAACAAAACAAACTACACAAACTTATATTCTTCGAAAAGCAATCTGTCTAGCTCTGGTGAGCTAGCGAACTTCTCGTCGCTCAAGAAAATAATAGTCGGAATACCTCCTTTATTTTCTAAACTCCTGCGAAAGGCTTTTCTCAAAACATAAGTTTCTGTAGTTCTATTTAGACCCACTCTTCCACTCTTCTATTTTTTTATGATCTCCAGATAATAAAACTTTTGGTACTCTATATTTTTTCTTTTTATATTCAAAAATTTCTGGACGAGTGTACACATCATGACTAGAAATTCTAGATTCTTCTAGTGAGTCAAAATTACCCAGAACACCTTCTACCTGTCTCGCTACACAATCCAAAACAACCATAGCTGGGAGTTCACCGCCAGTTAGAACATAATCTCCGATAGATAGTTCATCCATTTTGAAAACTTTTTTTACACGAGCATCAATACCCTCATATCTTCCACAAACAAAAACTATGTCTGTATATTTTTTTGCAGTATTTTTTGCATAAGCAGTGTCGAACTGTTTTCCTCCAGGAGAAAAGAAAATTATTTTTGTTTTGGCCTTTCCGCCTCTTCGGCGGATCGCCGAAGAGGCGATTTTTTTCAAGGCTTTCTCTATTGCCTTCACGGTAGGAAGTGCTTGTATAACCATTCCTGGACCACCAGCATATGGCTTCTGATCAACTCTTTTCCACTTATCATCTGAAAAATCTCTTGGATTGTAGAAAAATACTTTTATTTTCTTGTCCTCTATTGCCCGCGAAATAATAGACTCATTTAGATATGAATCGAAGCTGGTTGGAAATAATGTAACTATATGAAAATTCATTACAAACTTATAACACAAATTTGAAATTTTGTACATAACATAAAAACCACCCGAGGGTGGTTTTTATGTTATAGCTTTAGGTCTGACATAGCTTCGTCCAGACTTTTTGTGACAGAAGTTTTAACTTCCCTTTCACCACCAGCTGGTTCGTTTATCTTTAGGTTTACTCGAGCATTGTTTTTCATTCCAACAACTCTAAGTAGTGTTCGTATAGCCTTTGCTGTATTACCCTCTCGTCCTATTATCTTGCCCATATCGGCAGGGTTAACATCCAAAGTCATGAGAACACCCATCTCGTCTACAGTTCTAACTATCTTTACATCTTCTGGCTTTTCAACGAGGGATTTGACAACAAAATCCAAAAATTTTACATCTAATTCCATATAGTCAATCAGTTAATGCTAATAGCGTACAGAAATATTATAACAACGAATACAATAACGGGTCAACCAACTTAAGCAGTAGGTTCTTCTACTTTTTCCTCTGCAACAACTGGAGCTTCTGTTACAGTTTCTACTGGAGCTTCTACTACTGGTTTTACTTCATTTTTTTCTTCTACTTTTTCTACTTCTTTAACTATAGCTTTCTTCAGAGGAAGAACGTTAACTTTTTTTCCATCTACAAGTTTTTTATCAATCAACAAGTTGTGCACTGTTCCAGAAACCTGAGCTCCTTTGGTCATCCAGTAACTGATTCTGTCTTTTTTGAATTCAGACTTCTCACCTTTTCTAGAGTCATAGTTACCCAAATTTTCTAGATATTTTCCACTTTTAGTTGAGTTTTTTGAGTCAGTCAAAACCAATCGAAATGTCGGTTCGTGCTTTCTTCCTACTCTCTGTAATCGTATTTTTAACATGATGGCTATAGTAACAAAATAAACTTAAATGGTCAAATACCTAAAAACTTGCTAATATAAGTCGCATGAAGAAAGACATCGCCCCTAGCACTCTCAAAGGACCTATCAGCATCAACACAAAAGGGGTTGGATTTTTTGATCCAAACCCAGAAGACAAGGATCGTTCAAACAACATTGAAATTCAACCAGAAAATATAAACCGAGCACTACATGGAGACACTGTAGAAATATCTCTGACTGGTGAAAAAATAAAAAACAGAGAACAAGGTAAAGTATTAAAGATAATACAAAGAGCAAAAGATGAGTTTGTTGGTGTAGTTCAGAAAAATGGAGAAAAAACTGTCGTTGTACCTGACGATAAACGTTTGTATGTTGATATTCCCCTACTTCCAGAAGAAAAGGCTGAGATAGGAAATAAAGTTTTAGTTAAAGTAATGAACTGGGATACGCTCCAGAGTAAAATAGTGAAAGTCATTGGTAAAAAAGGTGAGAACAACACCGAGATGGAATCTATTATTTTGGAAAGGGGTTTTAGAATTGAGTTTCCAGAAGCTGTTGAACGAGAAGCTCAAAATATTTTATCGACATACAAACAGACAGCTGAGGCGGAGTTCAAAAACAGAAGAGACATGCGAGACACGGTCACAATGACGATAGACCCGTTCGATGCCAAAGACTTTGACGATGCTATTTCTTATAAAGAATTGGGCGGTGGTATATACGAAATAGGAATACACATAGCAGATGTATCCTACTTTGTTACCCCAGGATCAGAACTTGATCGTGAATCAGAAAAAAGAGGTTTGTCTGTATACCTGGTAGATAGAACCATACCTATGTTGCCGGAAATACTTTCAAACGATCTATGTTCCCTAAACCCCAACGAAGACAAATATACTTTTTCCGCAGTTTTTAAAATAGATGACAAAGGAAAAGTTTTAGAAGAATGGTTTGGTAGAACTGTTATACATTCAAACAAAAGATTTACTTACGAAGAAGCTCAGGATGTAATAGATGGAAAACTTGATGGACCTTATCAAAAAGAACTGAGAAAGCTAAAGGATATAGCTCAGATATTTGAAAAAAATAAAGTTAACAACGGAGCGATGGTTTTTGAAACTGACGAAGTAAAGTTCAAGTTAGATGAAAACGGAAAACCTATTTCTGTATACAGAAAATCAAGACTGGAAACTCACAAACTTGTCGAAGAGTACATGCTTCTTGCAAACAGAGCAGTAGCAAAACATATTTTCATGTCTCAAAATCATGGACTTATAAAAGGAAAACAATCTGTTTACAGAATCCACAACAAACCAGACAAGGATAGAATCCAAAACTTAGCAATATTTCTAAAAGCGCTTGGTTTTAATCTAAACAACAAAGACGGAGAAGTTACTTCAAAAGATTTAAATAAACTACTTGCAGAAGTAAAAGGTACTCCGAATGAAGAGCTGATAAATACTGCTGTTGTCAGAAGTATGGCCAAAGCTGTTTACTCAACAAAAAATATAGGACATTTTTCTTTGGCTTTTGCTCACTATACACACTTTACTTCACCTATCAGAAGATATCCTGACGTTTTAGTGCACAGATTTCTTGAAAGAGAACTAAAGGGTGGAAAAGTAGAACAAGATGAGTACCAAAAATTCGAGAGTATATGTCTTGCTTCATCTGAACTAGAAAAAAAAGCGTCCGATGCAGAAAGAGCTTCTATAAAATACAAACAAGTAGAATACATGCTAGAACATATCGGAGAAGAATTTGAAGGTGCTATTACTGGAGTTACCGAGTGGGGTGTATATGTAGAAGAAGTTGATACTAAATGTGAAGGCATGATAAAACTACGCGACTTGAAACCAGAAGACTTCTACTCACTGGATGAAAAAACTTACAGCTTAAAAGGTGAAAAAACTGGAACCAAATTTACTCTTGGTGATTCTATTAGATTTAAAGTTGTTTCGGCTGATATGGAAAGAAGAGTTCTCGACTATGCTTTAGTTTAATAATGTTGTATAGTATCCCCAGAGGTAAAACACGTGACCACTGCGCAACTACGGCGTCACTGGCATCGTGTGGTGCCATGGCGTCTTGCACACAAGTATCTGGACCGGGTCTCAGAGACCATAAAAACCACCTGGTGGTTTCCGTATAAACTTTTTGTGCCAAAGGCAACGCAAGTTGCTGAAGCATCAAAAGTAGCGGGGGATCTTGCGCGAGCCAGGAACTTGGTAATATTTGCAAGTCAGCAACGCGTTGGGTTCATAAGAATCTGGATCTCTCATCAAAAGAGACCTGGTGAACAACAAACTTGGTGTCTGGACATCTATAACAATGTACACTTCAGAGGTCGCTGGACGAAAGTTCACGAACTCAGAGTTGGAATGCGCATTGAAATAGAGAAACTATCAGAACCGAGTAAGCATGGTGACCCAACAAGGCCAGAGTCACACATCCGAATACTCACCCACTAACCCCACCTTCCCCACTTGGAGCCCCCGGCCCAGTCACGGATGCTGTGGGGTTTCCTCTTTTTTATATTCTATTTAGCTACCGCTACTGCTTCGTCAAAAGCGACTGACAAAAGTTTAGATCCCCCACCCATACCCATAGTTACACCATAAAGAATTCCTGCGCGAGACATTGTTTCTCTGTTGTGAGTTATAACAATAAGCTGTGAATACTTGGCTAAATTTTCTACCATATCTCCATATTTTTTAGAGTTAGCTTCATCTAGTGCAGCATCTGTTTCATCGAGAATAATAAAAGGCGGTGGGTTTACTTGAGAAATAGCAAAAAGAAGTGCGATAGATGTGAGAGCTCGCTCCCCACCAGAAAGCATCATTAGACCTTTTACTTTTTTCTTGGGCAAATTAACTTCTATATCTATGCCCTCGTCCGATACCTCGTCTTCTGAAATATTTTCCATTTCCTCATCATCCAAAACCAGATCAGTATCTTTTTTCTTTTTCCTTACTGGAGCAGAAACAGACAGATGAGCTTCGCCTCCTCCAAACATCAGAGCAAAATATTCTTTGAATTGTGTGTTTATTTTATTTATTCCGTTTTTAAATTCCGTACCCAAACGGATATCTAGATCACCTATAAGTTCAGTTAGAGATTTTGCTGAATTTTCTAAATCCAAAAGCTCTTTTTCTAGAAAGTTATCTCTCTCTGTAGCTTCTGTGTATTCTTTTAAAACATCTGTTCCACCTACCCCACCAGCATCCTCTAGACGAATTTTTATTTTTTCTATTTTCCTTCTTCTTTCTTCTTGGAGATGTCTTTCTTCTGTATAGTCAAAGGGAGCACCTTCATTTTGTAATTTTTGTAAAAACCCATGACCCAGCATCATACCGAGTTCTGTTAATTCTCTCTTGTAATCTTCTTTTGTTATTCGGAGTACTTCTTCCTGATTATGTAGATCGTGAATTTTTGACCTCACCTCCTGTGATTCTGCCATGATTCGAAAAACTGCTTTCTCCGCATCACGGTTTGAATCTTTTTCTTTATCTATTATATCTTTTAGTTTTGTATATCTCGAAGACAAATCTTCTTCTTGTTTTTTTATTAGAGAAAGTTTTTCTTCTATCTCTTCTTTTGATTTCTTTAGATTCTCTATATCTTCGTGTGCAGAGGTTAGAAGAGACATATCCACCTTGTCTTTGTTGTGGTCAATAAAATCAGAGATGAGGGTATATACATCATCCAAGGCCACAATCAGAGCATCCACATCACGGACTTCTTTTGCTTGTTGTATTTTTTGTTCTATTTTTACAGAAACTTCTTCTACAGAGACTAGGGTAACTGTTTTGTGTTCATATGAATGTGCTACTTGCTCCTGCTTCTTTACCATCTTTGTGAGAGAAGAAAGTTCCCCGTCTAAACGACCAAAACTTTTAAACAAATCGTCTTTTTCGTCTCTAGTTCTGTGCAAATCACTTTCAAGTTCGATCAGCTCTTGTGATTTTTCATCTTTGTCTTTGGCTTTTTCTAAAATCTCCTTTGCTTCTTTCAATTCTTTTTCTAAAGCATGCTCTTTTTCTTTCAAAGGATTTTTCTCTTTTGAAATACTATCCTCAATATTTTTTATATAATGCTCTTCTCTTTTTAGATATTCGAAAGCATCTGACATCAGCTCTTCCTTCATTGATATAGATTTCTCTACTTTCTCAACTTGTTTTTTTAGGAATCGAATATGAGGCATTATTTCCCTACGAAGTGACTCTACCTGTTTTATATTATCTCTAGTTTTTTCTAGTTTTTTTTCACTCTCTTGTTTTTTGTATTGATACATTTTCAAACCCAGAGCGTCCTCTATCATACTCTTGCGTTCTTTTGTGCTCGCATTCAAAATCCTATCTGCTTCACCTTGAGAAATAATATGGTGACCAGATGAGCCGATATGAGCAGATGCCAAAAGCTCCACCACATCTTTGAGCCGAACCTGAGAACCGTTTATCAGATACTCGTTTACTGAATCTCGGTGAACAACTCGTTCTATAGTTACTGTTTCATAATCCAAAGGAAGAAACTTTGAACTGTTGTCAAAAATCACTTTTACACTTGCTCGGTTGGCTCTAGGCAGATCTCCCGCTCCGTTAAAAATAAGGTCCTCGCCTTTTTTACCACGAAGACTCTTTATAGACTGTTCACCCAAAACGAAACGAAAAGCTTCGGCTATGTTGGATTTTCCTGAACCGTTTGGTCCCACGATGGCAGAAACTTTTGAATTAAAAGATAGTTCGCTCTTTTTAGCGAAAGATTTAAACCCAGATAGTTCAATAGATTTCAAGTACATAATTTTAAACGTCTAATTAGTATAACAATTTTTTTGATAACAGAAAAAGCACACCATCGAAAAGCCAGTGTACTTTTTCAAAAAATCACTAATTCCAAGCACGAACTTTTAGTGCCTCCTTTGCCGCTTTCTGTTCTGCATTCTGTTTGGAATCTCCTTCGCCAGTAGCAACTAGATCTTTACCAAGGTAAACACCAACTGTAAATTTCTTCCCATGATCTGGGCCAGTCTCTTTTATAGTTTTGTAAGATGGTGTGATACCGTCGAACTCTTGAGCTTTTTCTTGAAACAAACTCTTTGCATCCACATGACTTCCTTCTGAAATAATATTTTCTATTAGAGGTACAAAATTTTTCTCAATAAAATCCTTGGCTTTTTCTAAACCTTGATCTAGATACACCGCTCCTATAAGAGCTTCGAGTGCGTTTGCGAGTATGTATTGCCTAGCACGTCCAGTATCTTTTGACTCACCTTTTGAAAGCATCAGGTGTTCGCCCATACCCAACTTGGTTGCGATACCAGCACAAGTATCAGCGTTAACGAGAGCTGAACGATAAGCAGTAAGTTCTCCTTCAGCTTTGTCTGTGTATTTTTTATATAAAAAATCTGTAATAACTAGTTCCAACACAGCGTCACCCAAAAACTCTAGTCTCTCGTTGTGTGAAAGACCAGATGCCTTGTTCTCGTTTATATAAGACCTGTGCACAAAAGCCTGAGTCAAAAGACTCAAATCTTTGAATTCTAGACCTGTCTTTTTTTGAAATTCTGATAAATCCATAATTTTTTAATAATTCTTAAATCTCTTTCTCCTCACATCTCTCAGAGAGACCCGGATAAATTTCTGCTGAAATTTTCCTTGAGTTCGCTCCGTCGAGCCTCACTAGTCTCTCTTCGAGACATGAGTCAACAAGATTTAAGAATTACCCTTCTTTAGTAGTATATTTATTGCCTTGGTAACTAAAGGCAGAATATCATTATAAAAGTTTAGGTCAAGTATTTCAGCCATCTTGAACCATCTAACATCATCCAACCCACCCTTCTTCTCTGGAACCAAATCAACATATTCTGATTCAGCCAAATAGTAAACTACGTGCTTTTTTAGCTTGCCTTTCTCTGGATGATAAGCAATATACTCATTCTCTCCGAGCTTATCACCAACCACAACATCAACTCCCAGCTCTTGTTTTAGTTCTCTTTTTATTTCTTCTTTTTCATCTTGGCCTTCTATGTGACCTTTTGATAAAGTCCATCTTCCAAAGACATCATGAACTAATGCTAGATATATATCTTCACCGTTCCGACTATAAACAACAGCTCCACCCAGATTTTCAACTGGAACATTACCGTTTTTATTATTTTTATTCTTGGAAGTTTCGTCTTTTCCTGGCTCACCGAGCTCTTTGTAAACCGCACCCAAAACTCCGTTAATAAACTTGCTAGATGTTTCTCCTCCAAAAGCTTTGGAGAGTTCTATGGCTTCATTTATGGCAACTTTTGGTGGAACCTGTGATCTGTCCGCAAAAAGTAGCTCGTAGAGACCCACACGTAGTATGTTTCTATCTATTAGACTTATTTTATTTATAGGCCAGTCCGGAGCTGCTTTCTCAATAATCAAATCTATATCTTTTTGTTTTTCCAATATGCCTTTTAACAAGGACTCCATGAAAGAAAAATCTCCATGACCTGGTGCAAATTCTTCTGTATTACGTTTAAAAATAGATTCTGCTTCGGTGGAACTTTTAGATGCAAAATCCCACTCAAAGAGTGTTTGTAAAACTATTGATCTAGAAAGGTGCCTGTTTGCCATTGAACTGCAAAAATATAACTATAATGAACAGTATAGAACAATCTCAAAAATAAAGAAACAAGAATAGCTGTGTAAAATTATCTACCTTCTTTTTTAGAAGCAGAAGTTTTCTTCGCTCTTTTAGCTATCTTTGCTTGCACATCAATAACTGTTCGTCCTTTGTATAGACCTGTAACTGTTGATGCTCTATGTCGCAAATGTGGAACATTTGTTGCTTTGTCTAGAGTTACAGCTGGTTTAGAAAGTCTGTGGTGAGACCTTGTTCTATTTCGCTGACTCTTTGTGTGACGCATTCGTACTACCATAATGTGACTACATTACATGATATCTTATAAAAAATCAAGGGTTATATTTAACAAAATCTCTTTCTCCTCATATCCCTCGAAAAGCAATCTGTCTAGCTCTGGTGAGCTAGCGAACTTCTCGTCGCTCAAGAAAATTATCAATTGAGTACAATTGTAATTTTCTAACCTCCTGCGAAAGGCTTTTCTCGAGACATGAGTCAACGAGATTTTGAACAAAAAGTAAACCTGTGAAAATCCGACAGACCATTCTTCTTGATTGCCAGCCTGTGTTTCAGTGTCCCATACCCTTTATTAACATCGAGGCCATACTCGGGGTACTTTTTAGACATTTTAGCCACAAGAGAGTCTCTGGAAACTTTCGCTAGTATAGACGCCCAAGCTATTATCTTTTCCTTTTCGTCCCCTTTTATTATTGTTTTTTGCTTAAATTCTTTTGGAGCTTTGAGTGACCCGTCCAACAATATTTCCGTATTTTTTGAATTCAGATTTAGTTTTCGAATACCCTGATCAATAGCTTTTCTGATAGAAAAGGATATTCCTTTTGAATCTATGATCTTGTTTGAAATGTGGTTTATAGAATAAAAAACTTTTCTTTCTTTTTGTAAAAATTTTAAATAGTTAGAATATTTTTCTCTCTCTTTTTCTTTTATTTTCTTACTATCCTTGCCAGAAACAGGCAGGCTCTTGTTGGCCTTTAGTTTTCTATATTGATTCTCTTCACAAACGACCAAACAAACAGTAACTGGACCTGCCAGAGGGCCACGACCCACCTCATCGACTCCGACAATATATTTCATATAAAAAATACTAACATAAAAAGAAGAGCTGCCAGCACAAACGCCAGCAGCTCCACCAAAGATTTTAGTACGGTTGGTCATCACGCTTCATGGGTGACCAGCCCTGCTGAGGCCCAACCGGGTGAACAAATTCTTCACCCTGGAATGTCGTTGGAATTGAAGAGCTGGCCTGGAAGTCGACAAACTCCCTCGCCAGCCGGATGGCGGCACTCAGGACTTCGATCAGTCTGCTGTCGCAGTCCCCCCGACCCTCCCTGAGCAACTTCTCAATTTGAGCCTTGCAGGAAAGCTCGAATTGAGAAGGGGTCATGCCCAAAGTCCTACCACCGACTTCTGAAATGCTGAACATTTGTCGTGTCCTCCCACAAAAGACAATAACAGTAAATTATTGTTTTATCAATACGCCACAAAAAAATCAAAATGTTATAATCAACATATGCAAGAGAATAAAAACTCCAAATTCGTCCATCTCCACACTCACTCCCATTTTTCCCTACTAAATGCCCTACCCAAAATAGATGACTTGGTAGCCAAAGCAAAAAAAGATGGCATGGATACCCTAGCTCTAACAGACAACTGCAACCTGTATGGTGCTATAGAGTTCTATCAAACATGCAAAAAGAAAGAAATAAAACCTATTATTGGTATTGATGCATATGTGGCATACAGAAGTAGACTCGACAAACAAAGTGGTGTCGACAAAGAAAGATATCGATTGGTTCTACTAGCAAAAAACGATACTGGTTATAAAAACCTGATCAAACTCGTTACCTTGGCCCACATGGAAGGTTTCTACTACAAACCTCGTATTGATCGAGAACTTTTGGAAAAATATGGTGATGGACTCGTCGCTATAGCTCCATCTTTTTCTAGTGATATTGCTCATTCTTTGAAACTAGCTAACACCGAACAAGCCACCGAGAGAATAAACTGGTACAAAAAAACTTTTAAAGAAACTCCAGATGGACCGAACTTTTATTTTGAAATAACTCACCATCCAGAAATCAAAGACCACGAAGAAAACATGAAAAGAGTTATTGAGTTTGCAAAAAAAACAAACACACCAACTGTTGCGGCTCATGATGTTTACTATCTAGAGTTAGAAGACCGACCTGCACGCGAAACACTGATGGCTGTTCAATCTCAAAATGATGACAAAATAGAAGAAGGAACTGATGATTTCTCTTTTATAACTCAAAAACAAGCACAAAAATATTTCAAAGATTATCCAGAAGCACTAGAGAACACAAACAAAATAGCAGACAGATGTAACTTGGAAATATCTATCGGTAAATGGTTCCTACCAAAATATATTGTAGAAAGTGGTTTATCATATGACGATGAACTTCGACGCATAGCAGAAGAAGGAATACAAAAAAGAGGTTTGGAAAAAACTGAAGAAATTTCCGAGAGAATGGAATATGAATTAAAAATTATCAAAGACAAAGGTTATGCTCCATACTTTTTGGTTGTATCCGACTTGCTTCGGTTTGCCCATGAACACGGAATACTCACAACTATCCGAGGTTCTGTTGCGGGATCACTCGTTACCTATCTGTCCGGAATTACAAACGTAAACCCGATCGAGTACAATCTTCCGTTCGAACGTTTTTTGAACCCAGAAAGACCTTCGGCTCCAGATATCGATATGGATTTCGCCGATAACAGACGTGATGAAATGATAGAGTATGCAAAAAGCAAATACGGCGTAGACAAAGTAGCTCAAATAGGAACCTTTGGAACAATGGCTGCACGTGGAAGTGTCCGAGATGTGACTCGTGCGCTCGGTTTTCCATACGGACTAGGAGATCGAATAGCCAAACTAATCCCGATGGGAGCCCAAGGTTTTCCGATGACCATAGAACGTGCCATGAAGGAAGAACCTGAGTTGAAACAAATATACAAAGACGATCCTGAAGTAAAAAAAATAATAGACATGGCCATGAAGATTGAAGGTTGTTCCAGACACATCTCCGTGCATGCTGCAGGAGTTGTTATTTCACCAACACCGCTTACCGACTATGTGCCTCTCCAATACGATACTAAGGGCGATGACAAAGTTATAACTCAGTATGACATGCATGCGGTTGGTGAAGATGGAGTAGGATTACTCAAATTCGATTTCCTCGGAATACGAAATCTTTCTATTCTTGCAGATGCTGTGAAAATAGCAAAAAAAATAGAAGGAGTAGATATAGATATAGAAAATGTTCCGGTTAATGACAAAAAAACTTTCGAGATGCTCGCTCGTGGAGAAACTATAGGATTGTTCCAGCTAAACGGCGAGGGCATGACTCGAGCACTAAAGGAACTCTGTCCGACTGTTATACACGATATAAACGTTATGGTGGCTTTGTATCGTCCAGGACCGATGGATAACATCCAGGAGTATATTGCGAGAAAGCACGGAAAAAAACCGATAACATACATGCATCCGAAAATGAAAGATTTCCTCGATCGAACTTTTGGAGTGCTAGTTTATCAGGACGACCTCCTCATGACTGCAATCCACGTAGCAGGATATACATGGGGTGAAGTAGATAAATTCCGAAAAGCTGTTGGTAAAAAAATCCCAGAGGAAATGAAGAAGCAACACGTAAAGTTCGTTGAAGGTTGTGTAGCTCATGGAGGAATGACAGAAGCCAAAGCAGAAGAAATATGGAAACTGTTTGAGCCTTTCCAAGGTTACGGTTTCAACAAAGCCCATGCAGCAAGTTATGGTAAAGTCGCCTATCAAACTGCTTATATGAAAGCCAACTTTCCTGCTATATATATGTCTGCAGTACTAACTGCTGAATCTGGAGACGTAGAAAAAATTGCCGAGATTATCGGTGAATGTAAACGCATGAAGATCCCTGTACTCCCACCAGATGTAAATAAATCTTTTGAAGGGTTTGGCGTCAATAAGAAAAGTGTGGAAAGTGACACCGACACTATTCGTTTCGGTCTAACAACAATAAAAAACTTTGGTGAAGGCATTGCGACTTCTATCATCGAAGAAAGAAAAGCAAATGGAGAATTTACTTCCCTATCTGATTTTCTGCGTAGAATAAAAGATAAAAACCTTAACAAAAAATCTCTGGAGTCACTCATAAAAACTGGAGCTCTCGATTCTATAACTCCTGCTGGAAGTGACAGATCAACTCTTTTGTTCAACCTAGATAGACTTCTTACTTTTAACAAAGAAGAGAGGAGTAAAGAATCTGACCAAGACTCTCTGTTCTCTCTCATGGCGACACCAACAAAAGCTTCTGAAATAGACCTAGAAAAAGCTCCGCCTTTCAACAAAGCAGATCAGTTGCTTTGGGAAAAAGAACTTTTGGGACTTTATATATCTGGACATCCGCTTGATTCTTTCAAACACAAACTAGAAGGAAGAGAAGACAATATCAAAAAAATAAAAGAAACTGCCAAAGACAAACAACCTGTCGTGTTTGGTGGGATAGTTGAAGAAATAAAAAGTGTAATGACAAAAAAAGGTGAGAAAATGGTTTTCTTGAAAATCGGAGACCTTTCCGATTCTATAGAAGCTGTAGTTTTTCCAAAAATATTTGAGGAGTTTCAAGAAATGCTAATTCCTGAAAGCTGTATTGTAATAAAAGGAACTTTCTCTACAAGAAACGAGGGTAAAAGTGTTTTGATAGATAAAGTTAAGTTGATGGAGTGAAAGTTCATCAAACTATTAATTTTTTAAAACCCGCATAAATCGCTGTTGCGATTTTGCTCTGCTCGGAAATCAA
>CAZKFS010000013.1:0-15263 GCA_964552275.1 uncultured Candidatus Saccharibacteria bacterium
GTAGAAATCCATTAGATTGCCTTGTATTGCGTTATCAAATATTTTCGTATTTTCTTGTCTGGTTTGAACTAAAAAGTTTTTAGAAGAGATTGATTTTAGAGACAGGAGTATTTGAAATATTTTTTCATTTATCTGAAAGTCTGGTATTGAAAAATATGAATCAATAGAAATCACACAGGAGTTTTCTATTTTTTGGTTTAGGTAGGTGAGAGCCAGTTCAGTGCCTATCATTATGCTACCTGGTGTACTGTAAAACAAATCTCGCATCTTCACTGCTTGTTTGTGAGTTTTCACATTTTCTTTATCCATGAGTAGTATTTTTGTATCTGGTAGGATGAGTTTTATCTCTTCGGCAATTTTTTCTATTCCTATTCCCAGAGGATTTAGTCTCCAGCCTTTACAGTGGACGCAGAGTTCTTGAGCTTCTCTTCTTTCGCCACAGTGGTTGCAGACAAACAAATTAGTTTTGGCATCATTTGTTTTTGTAGCTCCTGATTTGCTGTACAGAACAACCGGTGAATGACAGTTGTTGCAGGCCACAACAGTTCCACAATCTCCACAAACTGTTATCGGGTATAAACCTTTTCGGCCACAAAACAAAAAAGTGTGTTCGTTGTTGTCTTTTGCATCAATCAAGATTTTTTTCATTTCCTCCGATAGAGAAGAAAATTCTTTCTTTTTCATATCTTGAGGGGATTTCGTATTTATGACTTCACATTTTGCTGTAGACAGAGATCTGAACTTGAGAGGGAACAGTTGCGAGTATTTTCCACTTTTTTCCCTCCACAGAGTTTCTGTCCGCAGAATCATATCTCCAAGAACTAGTTTAATGTTCAATTCTTTTGCTATAAATTCAGCAGCATTACGTATGTCTATAAAAGGTCTCTGTTGCATTTTGTAGCTTCGAGAGTTTTCCTTTTCTAGTATTATTACTCCCAAATCAGTTCTCGGTATAGATAAAAATGTTCCGAGGCCTATGATGAGTACTGGGTGCTTGTCTTCTATTATTTTTTTCCAAAGAGAAAGTATTTCTTTTTTAGGTAGTCCACCATGTATCAGGTAAGTATATTTTTCTATACCTTTTTCCAAAACAGTTTTTGCGTTCAACAAGTCTTCGGTGCTAGGTAGACAGAAAAATACAGATCTGTTTCTGGCAAATTCTTCTCGTATCAAACTTCTGTATGTGGCATATCTCTCGTTATCATCGGACTGCAGTAGTAGGGTTTCGAAAAATACTCCATTTTCATTTTTTTCATGATTAAACTCTAACTCACCACTTTCCTCCAACACAGTTTTTGGTACTAGAGCAGACAGAACACTTCCCACACTACCAGCGTTAAAGTCCGCTATCTTTTTTGTTGCTTCAATAAATTGATTTGATAGGAAGGAGTGAGTTTTTATACTGTCTATTTTTTTTATACTGTATGAAAGAGATTTCAATTCCGATTTTAAATTTTCGGCCAGTTCGCTTTGTACAACCAGACCGTAAATCATTTTGTTTCGAAGTGGAATAGAAACTATTGATCCCAAAACTATATCTTTGGTCGTGAAATAAGTCAGTGTGTCCTTTGATATGCCTCTGGCTATGGGAATTACGGTAATTATTCGCATGAGGGTATTATAACAGAAAGGAAAAACTACCTTTTTGCATTATAAGCAGTATAGTCTTATAGTATATTCACTCTATGGGAATTTTTTCAAAAAAACTTGGAATAGATCTAGGAACAGCCAATATTTTGGTCTTTGTTCCTGGACGTGGCATTGTCTTAAACGAGCCCTCTGTTGTGGCCGTTTCCGAAGAAGATAACAGGATTGTGGCTATAGGTATAGAAGCCAAAGAGATGATCGGTAGAACCCCAGATAACATTATTGCTTATAGACCTATGAAGGATGGCGTTATTGCGGATTATAGAGTTACAGAAGCCATGCTCCGCTACTATATAGACAAGGCTTTGGGTAAATGGAATTTTATAAAACCAGAAGTTCTCGTTTCTGTTCCTGCAGGTGTTACATCTACAGAACGTCGTGCTGTTATAGAAGCAGCAATACGGGCTGGAGCAAAAAATGCCTATGTTGTTAAAGAGCCTATTTTGGCTGCAATCGGAGCAGGTATTCCTATTCATGAGGCGATGGGGCATATGATTGTTGATATCGGAGGAGGAACTACAGACGTAGCAGTTATTTCTCTAGGAGGTATTGTCGCTTCAACTTCAGTGAAATGTGCAGGTAACAAAATAGACTATGCTATTGCGGACTATATAAAGAAAACTTTTAACTTGGGTATTGGTGACAAAACTGCTGAAACAATAAAGATAAAAATCGGGTCTGCTATTCCAGTTGATGAAGAACTTGCTATCACTATAAAAGGACGAGATTTTGTTACAGGATTACCGAGAAGTGTTGAAATAAAAACAAACGAAATCGTGAAAGCTATAAGTAAAGATTTGCGAGAGATGATAAAAGCTATCAAAGATGTATTACAAGAAACACCACCAGAACTTTCTTCGGATATTATAGACAAAGGTATTATTATGACTGGTGGTACAAGCCAACTTCGTAATTTCCCTGAACTTGTTTTTCGTAGGGTTGGTGTGAAGGCTGTTCTGGCCAAAGATGCTTTGTATTGTGTTGTAAAGGGAACGGGAATTGCACTCGAGCACCTCGACCTATATAAGAAGAGTGTGATCTCGAAACGATAAAGTTCTTCTTGCATCTTGTTTTCCAAGACCCGCATAAATCGTTGGTACGATTTTGCTTTGCTCGGAAATCAAGAAAACAATCTTCCTCACTCCAGAGCCTTCCCGCAAACTCGCTTTGCTCAAACAGTGCTCCAGTCTTCTTCTCGTTCGTCGTTGTTTTCTAATTTCCTGTGCAAGGCCTTGTAAAACAAGACGCAGAAGATATTTGGAGTTATATTATTTGATATAATACATTCCATGCAAGAACTTATTGATTCATACTCAAAATCTAACAACCTACATCATGCTTATTTTCTAGTTGGGGATGCTGAGGATTTGTTTTTGAAACTCAGAAGTTTTTTGGAAGAGCAGGTTGGTTTCAAAATTTCAGGTAATCCGGACTTTTGGCATGGAAAGTTTCAGAATTTTAATATTGAGAATTCTAGAGATATTACAGCGAGACAAGAAAGAAAAGATTTTTCTCTAGGCAAGAAGATTTTTATTATTCAGACAGATTTTATTACCGAAGAAGCTCAGAACTCCTTGCTCAAAGTTTTTGAAGAGCCAACAGTCGGTACTCATTTTTTCATCATCTCTCCCCAAGATGTTTTGTTACCAACTTTTCGTTCTCGTATTCAGGTTGTATACAACAACAAACTAAATAAAAGCAAAACAAATTTTTTGGACATGAAAATGAAAGACAGATTATCTCTGGTTAAAGAAATAACAGACGGAATAAGTGATGAAGAAAAAACAAAACAGGATGCAATAACACTTTTAAACCAGATAGAACAAGAGCTGTATGAAAAGGGGATTCTGAAAACAAACAAATCTTTGGAAGCCTGTTCTCTGGCTAGAGAGTCTCTTTATGACAGAGGCGCTCCAATAAAAATGATTTTAGAAAATCTACTGATTTCTATATAAAATCTATTTTTAGACTTTTTAATTTTTTTGACAAACAGGTATTGAATATGTTATAATATAGGAAGAAATTTAGTGAAGCCATACCGGCTTTACAGGAGGATTCTGTGATCAAGTTGAAGAAGATGTCAAAGTTCGGAATCGAGGAAGTCATGCTCGTTGCCGCAGTGATCGGAATTCTCGCTTCGATCATTGTGCCTGCCTTCGGGCGACAGTCAAGGATCGAGGCGAGAGAGGCAGACGCAATTCGTGCGATCCGCAACATCCAGGCTGCTCAGGATGTCTATGCGGGGAGTTGTGGTCACGGTGGCTACGCAGCGACCCTCTTCGACCTCTGGAAGCCGACGATCGCTGGGGGGCAAACGATCATTCCCGACGAACTGATGGAAGGTCAAAAGAGTGGGTACTCGTTCGAAATGAGGGAGGATGGTAACAAGGTCACGGAGCGTGACATGACATGCAATCAGACGATCTGGCCCACGACAACGAAATTCTTTATTATTGCTGCGCCACTCAAGGTCGGGGTTACCGGCAATCGTTTCTTTGCCGGCGATCAAACCGGCTTGATCGTGGAGAAGGAGACAATCATGTTCTCCATGTCAGACGGCACACCAATCACTACCGAGTAGTATCGGTCGTGGGGGGGTTCGGAAGGGGCGCATGCTGCGCCCCTTTTTTTAATACAAATTTTATTCTTAGACAATATTTGCTATACTGTTTTTCTATGGCTTACAATTTCGCACAATTTAAACAATCAACAAAAGACGTGGAAGAATGGTTAAAGAGAGAGCTTTCTACTATTCGTACAGGTAGGGCAACACCGGCAATACTCGATGGTATAAAGGTAGAAGCTTATGGTTCTTTCATGCCGATAAACCAAGTGGCAAACATGGCTGTTGAGGACGCTCGATCTCTCCGGATTAACCCTTGGGACATGTCTCAAGCAAAAGGTATTGAAAAGGCTATCATTACATCTGATCTCGGTTTGTCTGTGGCTGTTGATGACAAAGGTTTGCGAGTTAGTTTTCCAGAACTGACTTCTGACAGGAGAACTTCTTTGATAAAAGTTGCAAAACAAAAATTGGAGGATGCAAAGATAACTACAAGAGGGGAAAGAGAGAAGGTTTTAAAAGATGTTGATAAACAGGAAAAAGAGGGTATTATATCCGAAGACGAAAAGTTTAGAATTAAAACTGAGTTGCAAAAATTTCTAGATGAAACCAACAAAGTTTTAGAAGATTTGTTTTCAAAGAAAGAACGCGAAATCACAGAATAAATTAAATAATTTTTCTGTTGTTTCTTAAAAGACGAGGACGTGAAGAAAAATATTTAATTTATAATCAATATGTCTGTAATAATTTTTTTAATCATCTTGGCAATACTTGTTCTAGTCCACGAGTTCGGGCATTTTATTGTTGCAAAAAAATCAGGGATTAGGGTGGATGAGTTTGGTCTAGGCTTTCCACCAAAAGTATTTTCTAAAAAATGGGGTGGTACTTTGTATACGTTGAACGCAATTCCTTTCGGAGGTTTCGTAAAAATCTTTGGTGAGGATGCTCATGCAGAAAACATAAGTGAGGAAGACAAGAAAACGAGTTTTGTTTTTAAATCAAAATGGATCCAGTCTGCTGTTTTGGTGGCGGGTGTAACAATGAATATTATATTTGCTTGGTTTGTGTTGTCTCTAGGTTTTGTTATAGGTGTTGCGTCTCCAGTTGATTACTCAGGTTTTGGTGAAGTCAGAGATGTAAAACTTGTTGTTACAGAAGTCTTGCAAGATTCTCCAGCTCAAAAGGCGGGACTTATCCCAGGAGACACACTGGTTTTTGTTGGTTCAGGCGAAAAATCTTTACAAGATACAAACTTAACACCAGAAAAAGTTAGTGAACTTATTTCTGATCCAAAATCAAAAAATATAGAAGTACTTTATACCAGAGGAGACAGTTCACCAAAAACTGTTATTGTTGAACCAAACGAAACAGTAGTTTCAGGTAAAAAAGCTATTGGTGTTGGAATGGATAGTATTGGAATACTAAAACTCTCTCCGCATTTGGCGGTTTTGGAAGGTGCCAGAACAACATGGTTGTTAACTAAGGCGACAGTCGTTGGAATCATCGGATTCCTCTTCGATGCTGTTACTTTCAGATCAGATCTATCACAAGTTTCTGGTCCAGTTGGTATTGCTGGTGTTGTTAAGCAGGCAACAAATCTAGGTTTTGTTTATCTGCTTTCGATCATTGCTCTCATATCGATAAATTTGGCTGTAATCAACTTGTTACCTCTACCTGCACTAGATGGCGGACGGCTGCTTTTTGTTGGTATTGAGGCCATAATAGGCCGACCTATTAACCCTTCTGTGGTCAAATGGACCAATACAGTAGGTTTTGTGTTTCTTTTGATTTTGATGCTTGTGGTCACAACTCACGACGTTTTTAAGCTGTTTTAAAATTCTCTCTATTTTTTGACACTGTTTATTGTTTATGCTATATTTGAGTCGGAACTTGCACGTACAACGGTAAATAGGGGAGTAACCGGTCTTTGCTTTGGGGGGAAAGCTAAGACGATCCACGGTTACTGAATCCAAAACCACCAGCAATGAAATTTTCCCTATTTCTCTCTCGCCTACTTCCCAGCATGGCGGGGTCGAGACAAAATTTCATGTTAGGTGGGTTCACCAAGCCGCCACAGGATCTTCTCGAAAGAGACGTTCCCGTGGCGGCGATTTTTATTTTTTTGACCCACTACTTTTTTTAATATACTATTTAGGAATGCGACAATCACAACTTTTTACAAAGACTCGAAAGGAAGCTCCAGCAGACGAGACCTCCAAAAATGCACAACTACTTATTCGAGCAGGTTTTGTTCACAAAGAAATGGCCGGGGTTTACACCATGTTACCTCTAGGTTTTTTAACTTTAAGTAAAATAATAAAAGTAATAAAAGAAGAAATGGATAATATAGGGGGTCAGGAAGTATTACTTTCTTCTCTTCAAGAAAAAGAAACTTGGGACAAAACAGATAGATGGAGTGATGACGTAGTAGATGTGTGGTTTAAAACAAAACTCAAAAATGAAACGGAACTCGGGCTAGCTTTTACTCATGAGGAACCATTAACAAAACTAATGAAAGAACAGATTTCTTCATACAGAGATCTTCCAAAATATGTTTATCAGTTTCAGACTAAATTCAGAAATGAAACTAGAGCAAAAAGCGGGGTAATGAGGACAAGAGAGTTCATAATGAAAGATCTGTATTCTTTTTCAAGAGATGAGAGTGAACATCAAGAGTTTTATAGAAAAGCTACACAGTCTTATGAAAATATTTTTAAAAAAGTTGGTCTGGACAGTGTAACCTATATGACTTTTGCATCTGGAGGAGTTTTTTCTAAATACTCTCACGAGTTTCAGACACTCAGTGATTCTGGTGAGGATATAATATATGTAGATGAATCAAAAAAACTTGCTGTAAATAAAGAGGTGATTGATGACGCAGATCTTTTAAAGGATATGGGAATAGAAAAAGGTAGTTTAATTGAGAAAAAAGCTGTTGAGGTGGGAAATATATTTACACTAGGAACAAGATTTTCAGAATCACTTGATCTCAAATACAAAGATGAAAGTGGGGAAGAGAAGTTAGTTTTTATGGGTTCATATGGGATAGGTCCAGCAAGACTTATGGGAGTTGTTGCTGAAGTTTTTGGTGACGACAAAGGTTTGGTTTGGCCGAAAGAAGTTTCGCCTTTTGCTATTCATTTGGTGAGACTAGGAACAAACGATTCTACAGTTTCTTTTGCTGATAGCCTTTATGAAAATTTGAAAAATAAAGGAATAGAAGTTCTTTATGATGACAGAGATTTGCGTCCAGGAGAAAAGTTTGCTGATTCAGATCTGATAGGTATTCCAGTTAGATTTGTTGTTAGCGACAAAACAGTTGCTGAAAATAAAGTTGAGGTAAAAATGCGAACATCTACTGAATCACAACTGGTTTCAGTTGAAGATGCTATAAGTAATTTGTAAAAATATCTTACTCATCAGCCTTCCTTACAGGAACTGTACACCTTTCACATTTTGATTACAAAACGTTCAAGGTCTTGCGAAATGATAATATCATTTCTCACCCGCAAACTCGCTTTGCTCAAACAGTGCTCCAGTCTTCTTCTCGTTCGTCGTTGTTTTCTAAATCACCTGCGAGAGTCTCTAAAAACTTATGATTTCGATGATATTTTTTAAGTTGTGATTAAGTGAAAAAAGATGATAATATACCCACACTGATGATTAAAAACTTTGAACAATTAAAACGATATTTCTCCAACGATATTGGTATCGATTTGGGGACGGCCAATACTCTAGTTTATTTGCATGGCAAAGGCATTGTTTTGAACGAGCCTTCTGTTGTGGCTGTAAACAACAAAACTGGTCGAGTGGTGGCTGTGGGCAAAGATGCTAAACAAATGCTCGGTAGGACTCCTGGACACATAGTAGCAGTGAGACCACTCGTAGATGGAGTTATATCTGATTTTGAGGTTACTGAGGAGATGATAACTTATCTTTTGAATAAAGCTCAGAAAGATAATAAAAAATTCTTGGGTCCGAGAGTGGTGGTCGGCGTACCATCTGGTATTACCAACGTTGAAACTAGAGCAGTTAGAGACGCAACAAAAAATGCAGGTGCATCAGAGGTTTACATAGTGGAAGAACCAATGGCAGCAGCAGTAGGAATCAGACTTCCTATTATGGAGCCAGTTGGAAACATGATCATAGATATTGGAGGTGGAACTTCTGATATCGCTGTCATATCTCTAGGTGGAGTTGTGCGTTCAAAGAACCTGAGAATAGCAGGAGACAAACTAAACAACGACATAATCTCTTATGTTCGATCAGAGTTCAAAATTTTGATTGGAGAAAAAACAGCTGAAAATATAAAAATAAGCATAGGAGCTATACTTCCAGGTGATGTGCCTCTCGAGGCCTCAATAAAAGGTAGAGATCTAATATCTGGTCTTCCAAGAGAAGTTGTTGTAACAGATTCTGATATTAGAGAAGCTATTTCTCAGTCTATCGATACTTTGATAGAGTCTGTTAAAGAAGTTTTAGAGACAACTCCACCAGAGATTTTGGCAGATGTTATGCTAAGAGGTATACACTTAACTGGTGGCGGGGCTTTGATAAAAGGTTTGGCAGAGATCATATCGGAGTATGCCAAAATAACTGTTCATGTTGCTCCAGATCCACTTACTGCTGTTTGTCGAGGAACCGGTATTATTTTAGAAGATATAGAAAAATATAAAGACATTTTAATTGCAAACGAAGATGAGCTACCTCCTAAAAAGTAAACCAAAACAAGAGAACAAAACAAAATTTTTTGTTATTGTCGTTGTGTTTGCTTTACTGAGTCTGTCTAACTTTTTCTTTTCTGGTGCATTAAAAACTGTATCTCATGCTATAGCTAAACCAGTTTGGGCTTTTAGTGGATACGCATCAAAACCTTTTGGTAGTATCACAGATTTTTTTCGTTTTAAAAACAGCCTTATAACCAGAAACACTGTTCTAGAAGAAGAGGTTAATTCTTTAAAACTAAAAGAAATAGACTACGATCTTCTTCTGAAAGAAAATGAAGACTTGAGAAGTCAGTTGGGAATAGTTAATAACAGTTTCAAAATTTCTTCAAAGGTTTTGTCCAAACCTCCTAGATCTCCTTATGATACGTTGGTTATTGATTCTGGTTCATCAGCTGGAGTCGCGCCTGGCAACAGGGTCTACCTGAGTGACGGTGTGGTGATTGGCTTTGTAACAAACGTGACACCGAGTACTTCACTAGTTAAACTTTTTTCTACAGGAGACAATACCCAAGAAGCTGTGGTATCTAGAACCGGAACATCCTTTAACTTGGTTGGTAACGGTGGTGCAAATTTTAAATTGGAAGTTCCAAAAGATACAGACATAGTTTGGGGCGATACTTTCTTGTACCCATCAAACTCCGCAGCAATAATAGGTAATGTTTATTATATAGACCAAAACTCACAGAGTTCTTTCAAAACAATCCATATCCGTATTCCTGGAAATGTTTTCTCTAGCCAATGGGTTTTTGTTGAGAAAAATCCCTAAATTTCAGACGAAACTAGATTTTTGAGTTGTGTTACAATACCTGCTATGAACAGACCATTAATCCGCTCAATACTTTTTCTCGGGGTGTTTTTTGTTGTAGTTATTATGCCTTGGTGGGTCAGCTTACCTATACTGGCTTTTTTAACTTTTTACATGAACTTTTATATAGAGGTTCTATTTTTCGGTATTTTGTTTGACTCAATATACTCTACACAATATAGTTTTATTTATTCAGCACTAACTTTGGGAGCAGTATTACTGATCGCTAGTCTGTTTGTAAAAACTCGTATTCGCACTTAATACATATGTTTCATCAAGTAAAAAGATTTTTTAAAAGGAAAAATAAAAGAAGGGGTTCGCTTATTGACCCTGATGAGATTTTTCTAGATTCTCAGAACCTCCCAGATTTTGATGTGCATCAGTTTGAGGGGCGAATAGAGAAGCCTATTTCTAAAAATAAATTTAGTTTTATTTTATTCTTTATAGTTTTTGTTGGTATAGTTTTTTCTTACAAGTTATGGGGTTTACAGGTCGTCCAAGGGGAGTCTTTTCGTTTGAGAAGTGAGAGAAACAGCCTACACAAAACCATGATTTTTGCCGATAGAGGGTTGATTTATGATAGAAATGAAGTTCCTATAGTCTGGAACGACATAAACCCAAAATCACCAGATTTTTCTTTGCGAGTTTATGCAACTTCTACAGGACTATCTACTATATTGGGATATATAAAATATCCAACCAAAGATTCTTCAGGGTTTTATTATCAAGACAAGTTTGATGCAAAGGATGGTGTAGAAAAAATATTTGATGAGAAACTTTCTGGCAAGAACGGTGTGAAAATAGTTGAGACGGATGTTAGGGGCAACACCACCTCAGAAAGCGTTGTTGAACAACCAGTGGATGGCGGAAATATTTACCTGTCTGTAGATCTGAATCTACAAAGAAAGCTGAACGAATCACTTTTGGATATAGCCAACAGAGCAGGATACAAAGGTGGCGCCGGAGTGATTATGGATGTTCGTACTGGTGAGGTTTTGGCTAGCGGTAACTTTCCTGAATACAACTCTCAAATAATGACTGATGGTGGCAACGATGAGCAGATAAATTCATGGTTAAAATCCACGAATCATCCATTTTTGAACCGCGTTGTCAGTGGACTGTATACACCTGGTTCTATCATGAAGCTGTTTGTGGCTATGGGAGTTTTGGATCAAGGAATTATTTCACCCAACAAACAAATATTGAGTACTGGTTCTATCACTATACCTAACCCATTTTTCCCAGATAAACCATCTGTTTTTATGGACTGGAAAGCTCATGGATTGGTGGATCTTCGTCGGGCTATCGCAGTTTCTTCCAACGTTTATTTTTATGAAGTTGGTGGGGGGTACAAGGATCAAAGAGGTATCGGAATTTTAAATATAGAAAAGTATTCTAGAATGTTTGGTTTTGGCACAACCACAGGAGTTTCTTTTATGGGTGAAAAGTCAGGAACAATACCTAACCCTGATTGGAAAAAACAAAACTTTAATGGTGATGAATGGAGAGTTGGAGATACTTATAACACAGCTATCGGACAGTATGGTTTTCAAGTCACTCCTCTGCAAGCAGTACGAGCGGTTGCAGCTATTGCCAACGAGGGAACACTCCTGGTTCCAACTTATTTAAAACTGGACGGCAAGTCGCCACAAGTATCAGGAACGGTGGATTTAGATAAAAATTTTTATAAAATAATAAAAGAGGGTATGAGGCTCGGTGTGACAGACGGAACATCGGCTCCTATAAATTTTCCATTTATAAAAGTTGCTTCGAAAACTGGTACAGCTCAGATAAATATAGCAAAGGATGAAGTTAACTCTTGGGTTGTTGGATTCTGGCCGTATGACAACCCAAAATACGCCTATGCTATTGTTATGGAAAGAGGATCGAGAGGCAACCAGTTTAGTGCAACGTTGGTGATGAGGGAGTTTTTTAGCTGGATGGGAGTATATGCACCTGAATACTTGGAGTAAAATTAGTCATTTTCTTTGATGAGATTCAAAATTGGACTAAAGGGCTGTTTTTTGCTACACTTTTGGAAATTATTTTTAATCTTTAAAGAACATGGGAGAAAAGGAATACTTGACTAAGGAGAAGTTTGACGAATTTACTACAGAACTGGCTCAACTAAAGGGTACTCGCAGAAAGGAAGTCGCCGCTAGTTTAGAGTACGCCAAGTCACTAGGGGATTTGTCAGAGAATGCTGAGTACCATGAAGCAAGAGATACCCAGGCTACAATAGAAGACCGTATAGCAAAATTGGAAGATCTTCTGAAAAACGCTACTATTGTTTCTGGTAACCACAGTGATTCTGTTAACGTTGGATCTTCAGTAACAGTTGAAAAGGATGGTAAAAAAGTTATCTACAATATCGTAGGTTCTGAAGAGTCTGATGTTGCCTCAAACAAGATCTCCGTCAAATCTCCTTTTGGACAAGCTATTATAGGAAAAAAGAAAGGTGATAGTTTTTCTTTCAAAGCACCTAGTGGAGAGATTTCATACAAAATTTCCGACATCAAGTAAGACAAACAATCTCGCTCACACATCTTTTCGGGGATTATTTGTTGAACCGACTTTGTGGTGTTAATATAGAAGTATATGGCAAGTTTAGAAGAAATACGATCGAGTAGATTACAAAAACTAGAAATACTTAAAAGTAAGGGGATAAACCCTTATCCAGCTAAAGTTCCTCGGGATTTTCCTATTGGTTTTCTTAAAACAAATTTTGATGCTCAAGTAAACTCTGGTGCAGATGTTTCTGTGGCAGGACGTGTCATGGCTATTCGTGGACAAGGCGCGATACTTTTTGCTGTTTTGTTTGATGGAACTGATCGTGTCCAAACAATAATAAAAAAAGATTCATTACCAGAAGAAGTTTTTTCTCTTTTTACAGATACAGTAGATATAGGCGATTTTATTTCTGTTACCGGTGTTGCAACACTCTCTAAAACTGGCGAACAAAGCATCATGGCTAGTTCTTGGGTCATGGCTTCCAAGTCCCTCCTTCCACTTCCTGAAAAATGGCATGGAATACAAGATGTAGACGAAAGATTAAGAAAAAGATATCTAGACTTTATCATGAATGATGAAGCTCGAGATATGATATTTAAAAAAGCCAAGTTTTGGGATGCTACACGTGAGTTTATGAAAAACAACGGCTTTCTGGAAGTAGAAACTCCAACTCTTGAGCTAACAACTGGAGGAGCAGAAGCTACCCCTTTTAAAACACATCACAACGACTATGATCTAGACGTTTACTTGAGAATATCTGTAGGAGAACTATGGCAGAAGAGACTAATGGCTGGAGGTTTTCCTAAAACTTTTGAGATAGGAAGAGTGTATAGAAACGAAGGAACTTCTCCGGAGCATGCACAAGAGTTTACCAACATGGAGTTCTACTGGTCTTTTGCAGATTTTAACGATGGTATGAAACTTGTTCGAGAAATGTATATCGAAATAGCTCAGAGTGTATTTGGAACAACTAAATTCACTTCTCGTGGACATGAGTTTGATTTGGGAGATGAATGGAAAGAAATTGATTATTCTGAAGAAATAAAAAAACAAACTGGTATTGATATTGCAACAGCGAGTGAAGACGAGATAGTAAAAAAACTAGAAGATCTTTCTGTAAAATACGATGGTAAAAACAGAGAAAGACTAACTGACACTCTATGGAAGTATTGTAGGAAAAATATTTCTGGTCCAGCTTTTCTTGTGAATCATCCAAAACTTGTTGCCCCTTTGGCCAAGTCTTTAACAGAAAATACTGTTCAGATGTTTCAGCCGATAATAGCTGGTAGTGAAGTGGGTAGAGGATACTCAGAGTTGAACGATCCTATAGATCAAAAAGAAAGATTCGAAGTGCAAAAGAAACTTATAGAAAGTGGTGACAACGAAGCGATGATGTCAGACGACGAGTTTGTTGAAATGCTGGAGTACGGCATGCCACCTACATGCGGTTTTGGTTTCGGAGAGAGACTTTTTGCCATCTTGGTAGATAAACCACTTCGAGAACTACAGACTTTCCCTCTAATGAGGCCTAAATAAAAGTATTTTCAAATTTCTCCTATTTACAAGAACCCGGAACTGGGTTCTTTTGCTTTATCCACAGAAAATTTGGTAGAAAAGGGTAGATGAGTGGGAAGGAGTGGTATATAATGTTATGTAAGTGGGAAGAAGTGGGAAATCTTCACACAATACAACATCATGTTAATCGGAGAATATACTCACACCATCGATGATAAAAATCGTCTCTCGCTACCAGCGAAGTTTCGTTCTGAGATGGGAAAAAAAATAGTGATAACTCCGGGACTTGATAATTGTCTTTTTGTTTTTACCCAAAAAGAATGGCAGAAGATAAATGACAAGTTAGTGCAGTCATCTCTTCTACAAGCCGACAACAGAAGTTTCAACCGATTTATGTTTGCAGGAGCGGTTGAGGCAGAAGTTGATTCTATAGGACGTATTCTTATTCCAGATTTTCTACGGGATAGAGCCAGTTTAAAAAACAAAGTTGTTTTTATTGGAGTTTCTAGTCGTGTAGAAATATGGAACGAGAAGACATGGAGTGAGTACAAGAAAGTTGTAGAGAAACAGGCCGATACATTGGCAGAAAAACTTGGCCAAGTTGGCGTACTGTAATGCAACACAAAACAGTTCTTTTACATGAATCTATAGATGGACTAGATATCAAAAAAGGTGATGTCTTTGTTGATGGAACTTTGGGTGGTGGTGGACATAGTGAGGAGGTCGCAAAAAGGTTTGGTGATACCGTTGTCATGATCGGTATCGACCTTGATCCTGAAGCGTTATCTCGAACAAAAGAGCGACTAGCTCATTTCAAACTCAATATCCATTATGTACAAGACAGTTTCCGTAATATAGACAGAGTAGTCGAATCGCTTGGTGTGGCCCATGCTGATAAGATCCTTCTTGATATAGGTTTGTCTTCAAATCAGTTTGAGGATTCTGGTAGAGGTTTTTCTTTTCAAAAAGACGAACCGCTCATCATGTCTTTCAAAAAGGATCTAACTCCAAACGATCTAACAGCGAGAGAGATAGTAAACACTTGGGATGAGGAAAACCTGAGAGCGATACTGTCTGGCTATGGTGAAGAGCAGTTCGCTTGGAAAATATCCAAAGCTATCGTGGAGAGGAGAGAAAAAAGTCCGATAGAAACAACATTTGATTTAGTGGAGATCATAAAATCCGCAACTCCACATTTTTATCACCACAGGAGAATCCATCCAGCAACTAAAACATTCCAAGCTCTGAGAATCACAGTAAACGATGAGATTCAAAGCTTGAAACAAGGCTTGGATCTAGGTTGGAAGGTGTTGAGTAGTGGAGGCAGGATGGCGGTCATATCTTTTCATAGTTTGGAAGATAGAGCAGTCAAACAATTTTTTAAAAGTTTAGAGGTTTCTGAGTTGGCTAAACTCATCACAAAGAAACCCATAGTGCCGACCGAGGAAGAAATAATAGAAAATCCGAGGTCACGAAGTGCAAAGCTTAGAATAAT
>CAZKFS010000014.1:0-15215 GCA_964552275.1 uncultured Candidatus Saccharibacteria bacterium
GTATTGGCTTATTTAACACAGATAAAAAATGGAAAAATATTCTGTATAGAATATTTCTTGTCTTGCAAAGACCAGCAGACTTCTTTATGAGGGTGTTTTTTGGGAATATTTTAATAAGAAACAGGTACACTAGCCCATATTTGCTTTTTATTGGCATAAAGAGATAATGAAATAATACATGGACTCAAAAGAACCATTACCAGGAAGTAAAGATAAATTTGCCTTTGGTAAAAACTGGGAGGATTTTGTTAATAACAATCTTTCAGATAATACACTGTCTCTGAGTGTTAAAAGCATGGCGAATTTCTTGGATAGCTCAGTCATAAATAAAAAGTCTTTTTTGGATGTTGGTTGTGGTAGCGGTATACATTCATTGTCAGCATTAAAACTCGGGGCTTCTCATGTAGTTAGTACTGATGTAGATATGGATTCTGTAAAAAGTACGGAAAATGTAAAAAACTGGTCTAAAACTTATGATAGTGTTTGGTCAATAAAACAAGGCTCCATTTTAGACAAGAGTTTTGTTGATAATTTGGGTCAGCATGATGTTGTTTACTGTTGGGGAGTTGCTCATCATACTGGTGATATGTGGAAAGCTCTAGAAAACCTAACAGGGTTGGTCAAGGTTGGCGGGGTTATTTTTTTAGCAATTTATAATAACGTAGAAGGAAAGAGGGGGTCAAAAATGTGGCATAAAATAAAAAAGACATACAACAAATCACCATTATTTTTTAAAAAAATAATGGAATGGTTCTATATTTCTTGGAGTTTTATAATGCTCTTAGTCAGGTTCAATAATCCTTTTTACGTCATAAGTAATTACAAGAAAAAAAGAGGTATGTCTTGGAAGACTGATTTGGTGGATTGGTTGGGTGGGTATCCATATGAGTACGCAAGCGTTTCTGAGATTTTTGATTTTTATCACAAGAAAGGTTTTTATTTGGAAAAAATAAAAACAACTAACTATATAGGTTGTAATCAATTTTTATTTATTAAAAAATAATTATGTGTGGAATTCTTGGTACAACAAAAAACATATCAAAGGAAAGTTTTGAAAAAATACTTTCAGAGATTTCACATCGTGGACCAGATGATGTTGGAGTTGTGGAAAATAATGGTGTTTTTTTGGGGCACAGGAGACTTTCTATTATAGATCTATCAAATTCTGGTCACCAACCAATGCTGTCTGATGACGGTAGTATTTCACTTGTGTTCAATGGTGAAATCTATAACTTTATTGAACTAAAGAAGGAGCTAGAATCCTCCGGGGTGATTTTTAAGAGCAAGAGTGATACCGAGGTTATATTAAAAGGATTTGAAAAATATGGAGAAAAGTTTCTAAATAAAATGAGGGGAATGTGGGCTGTGGCTGTCTACGATCTAAATAAAAATACTATAACTCTTTCCTGTGATCATTTTGGGATAAAACCATTGTATTATTCTGAAGATTCAGACGGTATAGTTTTTGGATCAGAGACCAAATCTATTATTCCAGTTCTTTCTAAAATAACCGCCAATACTTCCAACTATTTCCTTTATTACAACTTTGGTTACTTTCCAGGAGAAATGACTTGTTTTAATGAAATAAAAAAAGTTTTGCCTGGACAGATAATTTCCTTCAATCTTTCTCTCAAAACCACAGCAAAAATGTTTATAGATTTACCTACATCAGGTATTTCTATTAAAGACGAGGACGGGGCAATAAAAAATGTTATAGATGGAATGACAGACAGTGTCAAAAAGCATTTTATATCTGATGTTCCGGTGGGCATTCTTCTTTCGGGTGGAAATGATTCATCTTTTTTGGTTGCAATATCAAAAAAGAACGGGGAGAGGCCGATTTGTTTTAATGTAGATATAGAGGGGAGTTTGGATAATAAATATGCAGAAAGTGTCGCCAAATATCTAGATTTACCATTTGAAAAAATTTCAATAAATGAAAATGAATTTGAAAAACAATATAAAAAGATTTGGGATATATTAGATCAGCCAACATCAGATGTATCTTTCATACCCACTTCGCTTGTTTATTCTTCTATTCGGGGAAAATCAAAAGTTGTGCTTTCTGGTGAGGGTGGCGATGAGCTTTTTGGTGGGTATTTGAGGCACTTGGATTTTTCACGTTTTGATGGAATGAGTTTTAATAGTTTCTTTCCGGATCTGGGTTATTTGTCTAAATTTTCTATTGGCTTTTTAAATCCAATAATAAATAGATTAAGAAATATATTCAGTGGATTTGAAAGTCTGGGCAGTTTGTATCTTTATAGATCTAGACAGATTGACGTCGGTATAAAACAAAAAGAAACTCTGCTTTTCATGAGGGATTATTATCAAAATCATCATTACAAGGAAAAAATACAACCCAATTTATTTTTTGATATGTTCATGTACTTGCCGGGTAGTCTTATGTATAAAGGAGATATGGCTTCTATGGCTTATGGCATAGAAAATAGGGTACCATTTCTTGATAAAGATTTTTTCAATACTATATCTCAAATAGATCCAGGTTTTAGACTTTCGAATAACTGGACTTCTAAAAAAATAATGAAAAAAGCGATGGAGCAGTACTTACCTAAAGATTTAATATATAGGAAAAAAACTGGTTTTGGATTAAATATAAATAAATATAAAAGGTTGGTTTTGGAGGATTTATTTCTAGCTATTGAATTTCACAAAAAATGGAAAAAAGAATTAGGTATAATTGATTCGGGTCTGGAGTTAATTATTAAGAAAGATATGGCAAGTATAATTCTTAAAAAATATCCACGATTTGCTTTTAGTTTGATTTCTAACTATAAAGTGATGAGTCGGTATGCTTTTAAATATTCTGTTTAATTTGCGAGTTTTTTATACCTACAGCTATTAGATTTTTCCCAATTGGAATAGGTATTATAGATTCAATAACTTTAAATATTGGTACTATGTATTTATCGTAAGTAATTACGTTACTAACCTTCAGTTTTTTTCTAAAAAGTTTTAACATGATTAACCAAGGAATAATTCCAAATATATCAAAATATCTAATAACAGCGACTTCAAAACCAGCCCCCTCTAGTATTTTAGCCAAATCTTTTTTGTGGTAACGTCTATAGTGGTCGATTGAGGCGTCAAAATCACTGTAAAGCCAAGATAATGCAGGAACAAAGATACAGACACTTCCTCCTTCACGAAGTGAGTTGTACGCATAGGACAGTTCTTTGGTGTCATACTCAATATGCTCTAGAACATTTACATAAATCATTGAGTCAAAGTATTTGTCATATTGGTTGCTTATATTTGGAAAAAATTCATTATGACTAATGACTCTAGAATCATTAGAGGTATTTTTCTGTAGTATTTTATACATAGATTTTGATGGCTCAACTACTGTTAGTTCCATCAAAGGTTCAGTCAAGAGTAGTTCAGAAAAACTACCAGTTCCTGCTCCAATTTCTGCAACACGTTTTCCAAGGAATTTCTTAAAGTAACTAAGCACCCAAGCATGATATTTTGGAGCAAAGGACATCATTTCCAAATCCTTGCCTTCGTATTTAAAATCAGTCATTATATATAAGTTAGAATTTATATAGTATAACATTTTTATATGTCTTTCAAATTTCGATCATATTTTCTACTTTTCATTATTTCGCTAGTTTCCGTTAGTGGAAGTATTCTTTATTTATCCTCTGTCGCTGAGAAGTCTGGAACTGTTACTGCTAAGGAGTACCCTGCTCTAAAGTCCGGAGTTGCAGGTGTTACTCATGATAATTTAATTTTAGCTAAGAATTTGGTAGAAAATAAAGTTTTTTCTCGTAGTGTTGAGGCACCTTTTGAACCTGATGTTTGGAGAACTCCAGGTTACCCAGCTTTCGTGGCAATTTTTTATTATTTTTTTGGGAATGTTTATTCAGTTTTGTTTTTTCAGATTTTAATAATTTTCTTAACTGCCGTTTTGATTTTTAAAATGGCTAGTCAACTTGTGAAAGAAAAATGGGCACTAGCTCTTTCAGTTTTATATATTTTACTTCCAGACACCATTCTCTCTGCTTCAGCTCTTTTTAATGAAGTTGTCTTTGTTTTTGTATTTGTTCTTGCTATATATACATTTTTCTTTTATGAGACAAAAAGCGTTTATTTAAAATGGATTTTGACCGGTTTCTTTTTAGCTCTAACCGTTTATATAAGACCAGCTTCTTTTTACATACTTTTTTTCTTTATTCCTGGGTATTTTTGTTTTTATCTAAAAAAACAAGAAATTTCTCGAAAGCATTTTATTGGGGCTTTATTTATGGTAATAGTGTTTCTTGGGACTTTAACTCCATGGTATATAAGAAATAAAAGAGAAGTGGGTGTTTGGAGTTTTGCTTCCACTGGACCTTTTGTGTTGTTTCGTCAAAATGGTTCTCAATTCCATGCAGCTCTTACAGGTAAAGATATCCTCGATGCTCGAAATGATTTACTTGAAATGGCTGGATTGCCACCAGGATCGGTTCCACAAGATATTAAGTATTCAGCAGTGATGCAAAAAGTCGCACTCGATGTTATTTTAGAGCATCCATTCAAATATATGGTTTTTCATGCAACTACTTTTATACCTTTCTTTACGGCAAGCGGTATAATTCAGTATAGTAATCTTGTTCAAAATATCTCACCAAATTATGATGCTACTCCTGAGCCATCACTTATCCAGGCTCTCAATCCATTTTCTTTACCTCTACTTATTACCGTAATAAAGAATCACGGGTGGACCCTTATTGAGAATTTTTTCTGGGCTTTTGTTCTTCTTCTAACAATAGTCAGTCTCTGGATGTCAAAGAATGTAAGAATGACTAGAATGTTTTTTGTCATAATTATGTATTTTGCTGTCGTGACTGGACCTATTGCTCATGCACGCTACAGGGTCCCAGTCGAACCTCTGCTACTTATTAGTTCTTTTTCTGCCTTGTATTTATTGACCCAAAAATATAAAGATAAAATAGAATTGAAAGAAGTTAAAAAATAAGGCATTGTTAATAAATGGTAGTAAAGTATATAACAAATGTTCGTATCCCAACCTCTCGTGCTCAGGGTTACGCCATAATGAAAATGTGTTCTGAGTTCGCCAAGATTGGAGCAAAAGTGGAACTTTTTGTTCCTGGTAGATCTAACAGTAAAATCAAAGAAGATCCATTTGATTTTTATCAAATTAAGAATAATTTTAATATAAAAAAGATATCTAGTTTTGATTTTCTTGGTAAAACTAAAAGATTTGGAAAAATCGCTTACTGGGTAGACTCACTATCTTTCTTTGTTTCCGCGAGATTTTTTACAAAAATAAACAATCAAGATGTTATATATACTAGAGATTTTCTAACAATTTTATTTTTTAAAAAATACAAAAATCTATTTTTAGAGTTGCATGACATCCCAAGAACAAAACTTTTGTTTCGTTGGTTGATAAAAAAACCAAAAATAATTTTCGTTTTAAATAAAAATTTAAAAGATGAACTTATAAAGTTGGGAGTTTCTTCACAAAAAATTTTTATTTTTCCAAGTGGTGTAGATTTGGAGCAGTTTGATATAAAAATTGACCCAAAGGATGCTAGAACGAAGATGAATTTACCTCTGGATAAAAAAATTGTTATGTATATGGGACATTTTTATAAATGGAAAGGGGTTCATACTTTGGCCGAAGTTGCTAAATCTATGCCAGATGTCAATTTTGTTTTTATTGGAGGGGTTACTCCAGAGATAGGACATTTTATTTCAAAATATCAAGATTATAAAAATATAATAGTTCGACCTTTCGTTTTGCGAGAATTAGTCCCAACATACTTAAAGTCGGCAGATGTTTTAGTTGTTCCTAATAGTTCGGAAGAAAAAATATCATCCTTGTATACATCTCCTTTGAAGTTACTTGAGTACATGGCTTCATCTATACCTATTGTGGTTTCAGATCTCCCATCTTTGAGAGAAATTGTAGATGAAAGTCACTGTCTTTTTGCAAAAGCAGATAATCCAGAATCTTTTAAGGTTTCTATAGAAAATCTCTTGGATGACAGTAATTTATCTTATAAAATTTCCTCTGCTGCTCGTGTGAAAGTTGAAGGGTATTCATGGAAAAAACGCGCAGAAGATATATTGAGTATTATAAGTAATACAAACAAGACTCTGTAGTAGTGGTTAGTTTATTTTTTTAACCAGCATGGTTGATAGGGTAAATTCAAAAACTCTTCTTAGTGATTTTGCTATTACTGCTCCCCATATTCCAAACCCAAAATAAAAAATCAAAGATAGAAGGGTTACTAGGTTGAATATATTGCTGTAGGTGTTGTATTTGTAAAGCTCGGTTTTGGCTTTTTGGGACTCTAGAACTGTATTGAGAAAACCAGATATAACTACCGGTATAAGGGATAAGGATAGTATTTGGGAAAATCTTACTGATGATAAATATTTAGGAAAGAATATTTTGAAAAATAACGGTGATATGAGTATATAACACAAGACAATCAATCCAGTTATAATTCCAAGGATCCAAACCTTACGCCATAAAGTCTTTTTAATTTCCGAACTAGTTTTTTGGGAAAATTGAGGCATTGCCAAGGCGTTAACATTTTTCAATAAACCCTTTATTTGATCATTTGGTGCTGTTGCCATAGAGTAGATGGCTAGATCTACTGCGCCTACGTTTTGAAAGACTAAAATTTTATCTAGTTCGTTTAAGACTGTGTTGAAAAGATTTATCAGACTTAGGTGTTTCCCGTAGGATATTGTTCCTGGCTCTATTTCATTATTTTCTTTATATTTTCTTCTTACCCTTAGAAATATGATTAAGTTTGGTATGGCTATAGATAAAAAGTACACAAGAAGTATTACATAGATATTTTTTGTTAGCAGTATTGTTGTAATTATGGATATTAGAATTACGACCTTTTTGCATATGTTATAAAAGGTTTGGGTTCCAAATAGTTTTTTACCCCACAGAAGTGCGTTATATATATCGAAACTCTCTGCAACAGGAGAAAACATTGCTGTTATAGAGAAAGAGATGGCTAGGGTAGTATTCCCTTGTAGGTAGTAGTAGGTAGCTATGGCCAAGGAAATTAGTGATCCCAAAGTACCCCATTTAATTTTGGTTTTTATTGCAGAGTTTAAAGTTCCATCAAAACCTCTTGCTACAGCTTGAGTTACTGCAGAATCTATTCCAGAGAGGGTTGTTATGAGTAGTAGGGAATTTATAGATAGTATATATCTGTATATTCCGAAAGTTTCAGGAGATAATAGGTTTGCAAATGCAATAGATGTTAAAAGTACTGAACCAGAAGATACTATCTGACCAATACCTAACCAAAATCCTCCTCTAGCTATATACATAGTGTCAGTCTTTGTGTAACCCTCTAACCACTTTATAGCTTTAAGCCCACTATCTTTTATCCGATTCATAGGTGCTTACATATTAATGTATTTAAGCCTTATTTACTAGCGTTCAGATATTTCATTTGTTATACTCGATACCATGAAAATGATAACAAAAACTCTTAGGAACGTGGTGGTTGTTGGGATGTTTCTTGTCCCTTTTATACCATTTATAGTTCCATCAGGGATGTTCTTTCCTTTTATTACTGGTAAAGGTTTTACCTTCAGAATTTTGGTAGAAATTTTATTTAGCTTGTCTATTATATTAGCTTTTGTTAATGAACAATATAGACCGAGACTTTCTCGTATTAGTAAATCCGTATTATTTTTTATTGTTGCTATTTTCATAGCGGACATTTTAGGTGCAAATCCATACAAGAGTATATGGAGTAATTACGAACGTATGGAAGGTTTTGTTTTGTTGGTACACCTAGCAATGTATTATTTTGTAGCTTCATCTGTGTTTCAAACCAAATTAGAGTGGAAAAGATTTTTTGACGTGTCTATTTTGGCAAGTGGTCTGATATCTATTTACGGACTATTCCAAATATTTGGCTGGGTTACTATAAATCAGGGTGGCGTTCGTGTTGATGCTACTTTCGGCAACGCTTCTTATTTGGCGATATATTTAGTATTTCATATATTTCTCTGCCTATACATGATGATTGGGGATGATGTAAAAAAGTGGAAAATTTGGACTTATGGTGGGATCGCTTTCGTTGAGACAATAATACTATATTATTCTGCTACTAGAGGAGCTATACTCGGCTTAATTGGAGGGTTGGTTTTAACTGGATTACTAATTGCTTGGAAAGAGAGACAAAATAAGGTTTTAAGAAAGTGGGCTTATGGGGTTATTGGTCTGGTAGTTTTGTCTGTAATTGGTTTTATATCTCTAAGAAATACTTCATTTGTTAAGACTAGCCCTGTTCTTTCTAGATTTTCAACATTAAGTGTTGCTGAGTTTAGGACACAAGGAAGATACTTTGTTTGGCCTATGGCTATAAAAGGTATAGCAGAACGTCCAGTATTTGGTTGGGGCCAAGAAAATTTTAATTTTGTATTTAATAAATACTATCATCCAGAGATGCTTGGCCAAGAGGAGTGGTTTGATAGAACACATAATATTTTCCTAGATTGGCTAATAGCTGGGGGTATCGTCGGATTTCTAGCGTATTTTTCTATCTATCTGTCATTGTTTTACTATATCTGGAGAAAGAGTAGTTCATTTAGTGTTACGGAGAAGTCTCTGTTAACAGGGATGATTTCTGCTTATATTTTCCATAATATTTTCGTCTTTGATAATTTGATTAGTTACATTATGTTTTTCTCTATTCTTGCTTTCATTAATTCAACAAATACAGACAAGAGTGTTCCTGCTGGCTCGTATTACACTAAAGTCTTTTCTAAAGAAACGGTTAATTATGTGGTGTTTCCGAGTGTTCTAATCGGTTTGATTTTTGTTGTTTATTTTTTCAATGTCCCAGCTTTTTTTGCCAACAGAACTTTAATAAAGGCAATGAGCCCACAAAAAGAAGGATTTGAGAAAAATCTTGAGTTATTCAAACAAGTTTATGACTATAACTCTTTTGGTTCGACTGAGGCAACGGAACAATTAGTTCAAAGTACAGTGCAAGTTTATAGTTCTCAAGTTTCCGATGTCACAAAACAGAATTTTTATAACCTAGCTAAGACAAAAATAGAGGAAAAGGTAAAAAGTGTGCCTAATGACGCCAGGTATTTAGTATTTGCAGGTAGTTTTTTCAATAGATTTAGTCAGCCTGATGAAGCCATAAAATATTTGGAGCGTGCTTTGGTGGAATCTCCAAATAAACAATCTATATACATCGAGCTAGCTTCTTCTTATTTGAATAAAGGAGAGGTGGGTAAAACTTCAGAATTATTTCGGAAAGCCTACGAACTTAGTCCTCACATGAAAGAGTCTCAGGTTATATATGCACTAGGCGCTATATACACAAGAGATCTTGAGGTCTTGAACAAAATGTCAGCCATAATAAGTCAGGATACAATAGTGGGTGATGATAGGTTTCTAAAGGCTTATGCTGATATAGGGGAATATAACAGTGTTATTAGTATTCTTAACACTAGAATACAAAAGGATCCAAAGAATATTCAAAATAAGTTAAGTTTGGCAGGGGTTTACTCAACTATAGGACAGAAACAAAAGGCTATTGATATAATAAGAGAAATAATAGCTTCTGACCCAAATTTTAAAGCTCAAGGTGAGCAATATATACAGCAAATACAAGCCAGCTAACCTTTGAAAAGACTACAAAAACCTTAGTATTATCCACAAACTTGCATATTTTCTTGGTTATGGTATGATAGAAGGGTGGGTGCGCAATACAGGATTGCCCTGCAAGAATGTAACGAGCATCAACAACGAATGTATTACAGAGCCGCCTTCGGGCGGTTTTGTATTGTATAGTAAAACTTAGTGTGGATTTTGTGCCTGTTTGGTTGTATCATTATTTACAGTTGTTCCTACAGGTGGCTAGCGGTTCGCACTCACGTATACATTCGTTGGAGGTTCGCTTCCGCTAGCCACTTGTCGGTGCAATAAAAAAATTCTGTTTTGAAACAGAATTTTTTTATTTTCAAAAAAACAAAAATAAAAAATAAATTTTATTTTTAAAAAATTTTTTCGAAAATAAAAAGTTATCCACACTTTTTTTAAAAAATAAATTTTATTTATTTTTTTATGTACTATAATTAACTCAGGTCGGAACAACGAAATAAACATTATCGTTGAACAACTTTAAAAAAATAATTTATGTCGGTTGCTTGTCACAGAGTGATCGATAAACAAATATCATGGCAGCAAAAAAGAAGAAAGCAGCAAAGAAGAAGAAACGAGCATAGTCTCTCTTTGTTTCTTTAAACAGAAAACCACATCTTAGGATGCGGTTTTTTGTTTTTTGTGATAAAATCACCCTTATCATTATGTCATTTTTATCAAGTATATTTAAGTCAGATTCGACGGGTTTTGTAAAGTCAGCCAAACCTTTGGTTGATAAGATAAACGCTCTAGAAGGGGCTATTTCCGCTTTAACAGACCAAGAATTAAGACAAAAAACAGACGAATTTAAAAAAAGGTTGAATTCGGGAGAAACTCTAGATGCTTTATTGCCAGAAGCTTTTGCTGTGGTTCGTGAGGCAGGAAAAAGGTGTAGAAACCAGCGTCATTTTGATGTTCAGTTGATCGGAGGAATTATTTTGCACCAAGGCGGGATTTCTGAAATGAGAACGGGAGAAGGTAAGACTCTTGTAGCAACACTACCTGCCTATCTAAATGCACTCACAGGTTTAGGGGTTCATGTTGTTACTGTTAATGATTATCTTTCAAGACGTGATGCTGTTTGGATGGGTGAGGTGTATTCTTTTTTGGGAATTTCAGTTGGTGTTATAAATCATGACGAATCATTTTTATATGATCCAAAACACACAAACGAATATGAGCAACTCGATAAAAAAAGAGACGAAACCGGATCTTTCAAGATCGTAAATGAATTTTTGAGACCAGTTTCAAGACGAGAAGCTTATCATGCTGATATAACATATGGTACAAACAATGAGTTTGGTTTCGACTACTTGAGAGACAACATAGAATATGAAGAAAAAAACCTTCGCCAGAGGGAGCCAAACTACGCTATTGTCGATGAAGTAGACTCTATTTTGATTGATGAGGCTCGTACACCGCTTATTATATCTGCACCAACAACGGAATCTGACGATTTGTATGTACGTTTTGCTGATATTTCAGGTAGGTTGGAAAAAGGTGAACATTATACCGTAGAAGAGAAATTCAGAACTATAGCTTTAACAGACTCTGGAATAAGTAAAGCCGAAGAACTATTGGGTGTTGAAAATATTTATACAGAAAAAGGAATAAAATACGTCCATCATTTGGAAACTGCTATTAGAGCTAGAGCACTATTTAACAAAGATAAAGACTATGTCGTAAAGGATGGCGAAGTTGTTATTGTGGATGAATTTACAGGCAGACTACAACCCGGAAGAAGATGGTCAGAGGGTCTTCATCAGGCCGTGGAAGCAAAAGAACACGTTCCAATTCAAAAGGAGTCTAAAACATTTGCTTCTATTACATTTCAGAATTATTTTAGACTATACAAAAAACTTTCTGGTATGACTGGAACCGCGATGACTTCTTCAGAAGAGTTTTACAAAGTTTATGGTCTACAAGTTAATTCTATTCCAACAAATAAACCTATTGCCAGAATAGATCATAACGATCTTATTTTTCAGACAGAAATAGGTAAATTTAAAGCGATAGCCAAAGAAATAAAGACTCATCATGAAAAGGGTCAGCCAGTTTTGGTTGGTACAGTTTCAATTGAGAAAAACGAAATGCTTTCTGATTTTTTGAAAAGCTATGGAATACCTCATGAAATTCTAAATGCCAAAAATCATGGCAGAGAAGGTGAAATAATAGCTCAAGCAGGTAGAAAGAGTGCTGTAACTATAGCCACAAACATGGCTGGTCGTGGAGTGGATGTAAAATTAGGAGGTAATCCAGGAAGTAAGGAATTGTATGAAGAAGTAAAATCTTTAGGCGGATTATTTGTTTTGGGAACAGAAAGACATGACGCAAGAAGAATAGACAATCAGCTCCGTGGTAGATCAGGAAGACAGGGTGATCCTGGAGAAACTCAGTTTTTTGTGTCTTTGGACGATCACCTGATGCGTGTTTTTGGTGGAGAAGGTATAAAGAAAATGATGGGAAAACTCGGAATCAAAGAAGATGAGCCGATTGAAAACAGAATGATAACTAGATCTCTCGAAGGTGCTCAACAAAAAATAGAAGGTTTCAATTTTGACGCCAGAAAACATGTTTTGGAATTTGATGATGTGTTAAATTTCCAAAGAAAAATATTCTACGGTCGTAGACGAGATATTCTATTGGGCAAAGAAGATGCTATTAAAAATTATGTTCGAGAAATGCTGGTTAATGCAGATGAACCTGAAAAGGTAAAAATAGAAGAAAAGTTGAACAAAGCAGATGCTGGGTATCTGGAGGTTTTGAGAAGAGTTATTCTTCAAGCTATGGATATGTTCTGGGTTGAACACTTGGAAGTTATGGACTACATGAGGTCTTCGGTCAATCTCCGTGCTTATGGGCAGAGAGATCCTTTGGTGGAGTATAAGAGGGAAGGTTTGAGGTTATTTAAGGATATGGAGATTTCAATTGGTCTAGAAGTTTTGAAACTTATTCCTCAAATACAACCAAACGCATCATTTTTCAATGCGCCTGTACAACTGACTGAAACAATGGAGGGAGCAAAAGAGTTAACAACAGAGTCTCCTCAATCCTCAAGCTCTCCTCGTAGTTCAGATGGTGAAAAAATAGGCAGAAATGATCCATGTTTCTGTGGTTCAGGCAAAAAGTACAAAAATTGCCACGGTAAGTAAATATGTTATTCTAGATTAATAATAAATCACACAAAAATATGAATAAATACATATATGGTCTAGTCGGTTTGGTTGTTTTAGGTGGACTTGTTTGGCTTATCCAGACTCCTGGAAAGCCAGGTAAATTTGATGCTTTTGCTCAATGTATAACTGATACCAAAACAGTTACATTTTATGGCGCATTTTGGTGTCCACATTGCCAAGATCAGAAGGCTAGGTTTGGTAAATCTGCCAAGCTTCTTCCTTACGTAGAATGTTCAACTCCAGATAGTCAACGCCAAACACAGATCTGTATTGAAGAGGGAATAACAACTTATCCTACTTGGGATTTCGCTACAAGCAGTATTATTGCTTCAACAACCAGAATCACGGGAGAAATGGAGTTGGTAGATTTGGCAGAAAAAACAGGTTGCGTTCTCCCAGAATAGTTTAAATTAATATGATTCATTTCATACAAACTAACATAACTTTTGTGGTGACCACACTTACTTTGTTGTCCAACATTGTTTTTGTTGGAGCTATATTAGCGTTGGTAATAAATAAGAACTTTAGGGATACAGTATATAACTTTGTAAATAAATATGTACTAGGTCTATTGTTTGGTGCATCCATAACTGCTGTTGTTGGGAGTTTTTTGTATTCGAATATTGTTGGTTTTCCACCATGTGAATTATGTTGGATTCAAAGAATATTCTTGTACCCACAAGCCATCCTTACTTTTATTGCTATAATAAAAAAAGACAAGAGTATTGTGGATTATCTTTTACCTCTTTCTATTTTTGGTGGAATAGTAGCCCTATATCACTCTCTAACTCACTTTGGAGTTGGAGACGGGCTGGTTAGTTGTACTTCGGCTGTCGGTGATTGTGGAAAACTGTTTGTATTTGAGTATGGCTACATCACTATTCCATTTATGTCTTTTACTATTTTTGCTTATTTAATAGGAATTTCAGTTGTATATTATAAATCTAGAAATGTCAGAATCTAAAAATAAAGTAACAATAGTTACTCATAATGCCGGGTTTCATACAGACGATATCTTTGCTGTCGCTACGCTTTTGATACTTTTGGGTGAAAATGTGGAAATTTCAATTGTTCGGTCTCGTGATAAAAGTGTCATAGAGAGCGGGGACTATGTTGTAGATGTGGGTGGTATACATGATCCCAGTATAAATCGTTTTGATCACCACCAAGAAGGTGGAGCAGGTTCACGAGAAAACGGTATACCATATGCTGCATTTGGTTTGGTTTGGAAAACTTATGGAGAAAAGTTGTGTGGAAATATTAGTGTTGCTAATAGGGTAGATGAGGTGCTGGTTCAACCCATAGATGGTCCAGATAATGGAGTTCAGATTGTAGACACAAAAATTTCTGGACTTATGCCTTTAGATATTCAACTTTTTACCTATATTTTTAGTCCTACATGGAAAGAAGATGTTTCAAAGATGGACGATATTTTTTCTAGTTTAGTTTCTCAGGCGAAAATATTGGTAAATAGAGTTATAAAATTTTCTCAAGATGAGATAGATGGAGAAAAAGAAGTAGAAAAAATATATGAAAATTCAAACGATAAGAGATTAATAGTTTTAGATAATAGTAAATATCCATGGGAGAAAGTTTTGTGTAAATTTTCTGAGCCACTGTATGTAGTTTATAGAAATCCTAACAATCAAACATGGTCTGTAAAATCTATTCGTGATAACCCTATTGATTTTAAATCGAGGAAAAAATTACCAGAGAGTTGGGCTGGGAAAAGAGATGAGGAATTAGAAAAAGTAACGGGGGTAGAAGGGGCTGTATTTTGCCACAATGCTCGATTTATGGCCGTCAACAAAACTAAAGAGGGAATACTCAAAATGGCCGAAATAGCTCTAAATTCCTAGATTAGAAGTCCTGGTATATACATTATCACCATGCTTATGATAATAAGTATGCAAAGTGTGGTCCAGATCACCTTGAAAGCCTTTTTGTTTTTTTGTTGGAATAGCATATTTTTTTTGGTATAGTTTCATATAATAATGCTCGATATTCAACAAAAACGCAAGGTGAGGGTTTTTATGTATCACAGGGCGACTTTGGTAATACTTTTTGTCTTGTTTTTACTTGCTCTACACTCTACATGGTCAGTTTACAGAAAAAAGATCGAGAGTGAGGAAATGAAACTCATTTCTTTAAAGCAGGTTGAAATATTAAGAAATAGAGAGGATGAATTGAAATCAAAAATAGACAAACTTGCCACTGTGTATGGTGTTGAAGAGGAGATAAGGTCCAAATTTACTGTAGCAAAAGAAGGGGAAAATATGGTTGTAGTTATTCCAGATAAGGAAACAGAAGTTTCCACAACTAGTCAAAAGAAGAGTTTTTGGAGTATAATTAAGGACCTTTTTAAT